>NZ_UNRH01000027.1:0-1731 GCF_900537135.1 Micrococcus sp. Alg238-R198 | reverse complement strand
GCGCTGGCCGAGTTCGAGGCCTCCGAGCTCGGCACGAAGTACCCGTCTGCAGCCGCGACCTGGGCGAACTCCTGGGAGCGGTTCATCCCGTTCCTGCAGTTCCCACCCATGCTCCGCAAGGTCATCTACACGACCAACAGCATCGAGTCGCTGAACTTCCAGCTACGGAAGGTGACCAAGAACCGCGGCCACTTCCCCTCGACCGAGGCGGCGGTGAAGCTGCTCTGGCTGGCGATCTGCAACATCGAAGACAAACGCGCCGCCGAACGCGCTCGGGACCGGGGCAAACCCGCCGGCCAGCGCAAAGCCCAGGGCCGGCTCGTCGAAGGCCAGGCCGTCACGAACTGGAAGCAGGCCCTCGCCCAGCTCGCCGCGGCCTACCCCGACCGGATCAACCCCTACCTGTGACCACCCCGCTTACACAGACAAGTTGACACGCCCCGACGGCCGAGGGAGGGACTGACGCACGTACAGGTGACATACGATCTGTGGTGTTCCCACACCAAAGGGAAGGATGTGCACCATGCCCGCCCCCTACCCCAAAGAGTTCCGCGATGATGTCGTCCGGGTCGCGCAGAACCGTGAGCCCGGCACCCATCTGAAAGACATCGCGAAGGACTTCGGCATCTTCGAGTCCTGCCTGACGAACTGGATTCGCCAGGCCGATATCGAAGCAGGCAACATCCCAGGCACCACCAAGGCCGAGGCCGAAGAACTCCGCGCAGCCCGCCGCAGGATCCGGCTCCTCGAGCAGGAGAACGAAGTCCTACGCCGCGCCGCGGCCTACCTCTCCCAGGCGAACCTGCCGAAAAAATGATGTACCCGCTCGTGTCCGAGCTCGCCGCCGACCAGATCCCGGTCGCGGTGTCCTTGCGGGTCCTCAAGCTCGCCCGCCAGCCCTACTACCGCTGGCGGGACCAGCCCGTCGCCGTTTCTGAGGTGGAGCAGGCCTACCGGGCCAACGCCCTGCACGCCGCTCACCTGAACGATCCGGAGTTCGGGTACGGGCTGCTGCGGGACGAGGCCGAGGCGGCCGGGGAGCGAATGGCCGCCCGTACTGCCTGGCGGCTCTGCCGCCAGAACGGGTGGCACTGCGGGTTCGGGGCCAAGCGTGGCAAGTACGGGACCCGCCCAGGCCCACCCGTGCACGACGACCACGTCCGCCGGGACTTCTCTGCCGAAGCTCCGAACCGGCTGTGGCTGACCGACATCACCGAGCACCCCACCAGTGAGGGCAAGCTCTACCTCTGCGCGATCAAGGATCTCTACGCCGGCAGGATCGTGGGGTACTCCATGGCCGGGCGTATGCAGGCCTCGTTGGCCGTGAACGCCCTCGAGCAGGCCGTGGCACGCCGCGGCGGCACCGATGCGGTGGCCGGGTGCATCGTGCACTCGGACCGCGGCTCCCAGGGTGGATTCAATCGGTCGTCGCAACACCCTCTCGGAATCACTGGAGGTATGGGCGATGGCAAGCAAGGACTGGGCGAGGAAGATCAGTGACGTGCCCGAGGGGACACGGCGGCAGTGGAGAGCGGATCGGGCCTTGCGGGCCCCGATGCGCTCTCCTGGCAGGCCGCAGCCCTCACGGGAGGTCCAACGCCAGTTCTGGCGTGTGATCGCCACCGGTGTCACCACGGTCGAGGCATCCCTGACTGTGGGCGTGTCCTGGCCCGTCGGGGCGCGCTGGTTCCGTCACGCTGGCGGGATGACCCCGCTGTCCTTAGCCGTCTC
>NZ_UNRH01000026.1:0-3349 GCF_900537135.1 Micrococcus sp. Alg238-R198 | reverse complement strand
GKGGAGGCCAGGTGGTGCTGGATGTCCCGGATCGTCATTCCGCCGGCATAGAGGCTGATGATCATGTCATCCAGGCCCCCGAGGCGCCGCTGGCCCTTGGGCACCAGGCGCGGGGTGAACGACCCGCCCCGGTCTCGCGGGACGTCCAGCTCGATCGGCCCGACCTCGGACTCCACGGTCTTCGGGGTGGTCCCGTTGCGGGAGTTGGCGTGCTTCGGCGCCTCGCTCGAGCCCTTCTCGTAGCCCAGATGGCTGGTCAGCTCGGCCTGCAGGCCCCGCTCGAGCGCGGCCTTGACCAGCGCGGGCACGAACCCGCCGTCACCGGTGAGCTCGACGCCGCCCGCGTCGATCTGCGCGAACAGGGCATCAAGCTGCCCTGAGGCTTTCAGCTGCTCGACCAGGTCCTGGCCCGAGGGCTCGCCTGGGTTCTTCTCGTCGATCATGGTCATGATTCTTACCGTTCCTCTCGGTACGGCTTACACAGACCATCTGACACGCCCGTCCCGCAGGTTGGTGTCCTTCGGGACCAGGTCGGCCTTGGCCAGCTTCACCGCGTTCTCCACCCCGCCCTTGGCGGCCGGATCCGCTGGCTGGCAGGTCAGCACCTCCACGCCGTAATGCCGAGCGAACGCCACGGTGGCCTGGTTACGCACCGGCACCCCGGCCACATGAGAGACCGTCACTGTCTTCTCGTTATCCGTCAGCACATAGGTCGGCGCGCCCCCGATCAGCCGGAAGCACCGGTCCAGGGCGGCGAACACACTCGGAGCCGTCCTATCACGCAGGGCGATGACGATCCGGTAGCGGGACCAGGCCAGCCAGGCCACGAACAGCACCGTCTTGGCCCCGTCGATCGCCGGCCCATCGCCGAAGTCGTACTGCAGCCATGCGCCCGGCTCGGTGATCCAGGGCCGGTGCACCCGGCGCTTCCCGGCCCGCCAGGCGGCCTTCACCTCGGCCACCGCCCGCCGGGTGGAGCGCTCAGAGCCGGTGTAGCCCATTGCGGTGAGCTTGGCGTGCACGACATCGGCGCGGATCCTGCCCGTGGAGGCCTCGACCCATTCCTCGATCTTGGGCAGCCAGACATCGGTGACCTTCGGGCGGCTGGCTCCGGATCCAGGGGTCTGGCCGGCGTCGCGGGCCCGCACCAGCCGGGCCACGGTGTGATGGGAGCAACCGGCCAGCTCGGCGGCGCCCCGCAATGACTTGGTCAGGTCATAGGCACTGAGTATTTTCATGGTTTCTGCGGCATCCTTCATTCAGGGCCTCTTCCTCGCTGGATTCGATTCGACACCGATATCCAACCCGGGGAGGAGGCCCCCGCCGGCTCACGACGCGGCGGGCAACGAGCAACGCGGGCAAACCAGATGGCCAGCACCGGGCAGTTCCCGTGGCCATCACTGGGCAGTCCTCATGGCCGTCAGCGGGTCATTCCCTGGCCACCTATGGGCAGCTTTTCATGGCCGCTTACACGGTTCAGACCGCGACACCTACCTGCAGCCAGTCCTGCGTGATCGCGGCAACAAGACCGCCACGGAGCGCTGCAAAAACCCCGCCACCAAGCGAACGAAGCCACAGGGCAGGGCGTGTAAAGGGGTATACCCGGCTCGACGGCCAATAGGACGAGCGCGGGCAACGGAGCCACCCTGCATGAGAGATCAGGATCGGTGGCCAAGCGCGCTGACCAGGAGGGGAATCGTCCTGACGCGCTGAGGAGCACCGTAGCGCCATGCGGCGGGCACCGGTGGATGAGCGGTCAGGCAGGGAGCGGCGGTAGACCGAACAGGACGTAGATCGTGCTGAGGACCGGGATGATGCGCTGTGCAGACTCGTCCGCGAGGGTCTCGACGGCCTTGTTTAGGAAGCGCTCGAGCAGGCTGGCTGGGATCTTGCCGTCGCCGTCCTCCACCTGCTCCTCAAGCATGTTCACGCGCGTCAGCAGGTCACGTACGGCGTCAGAATCGCTGAGGCCCTCCTCCGCGTGCAGCACCTCGCGCAGCTGCTCGAACTGTCCCGCCAGCGCCGGGCGGTCCTGGCTCTGGACGGTGAGGGTGACGTTGCTCCTGTGGCCGGCTAGGGCCACGTTCGACCCGTTGCCGGTCTGGACGTTCTGAGTAACGGAGTTGTCGTGGTGGTTGGTCACTGAGAACCCGCTTTCTGCCGGCGGCCACACGAAGGGAGTCTGGTAGGCGGCCACGAGATCAAGGCCTGCGGACGTGAGTACGGGCCGGTACGAACTGGTACTACCGGGCTCGAGGTAACCATGAGCCTCGAGGTCCGAAGACGCCTTCTGAATCTGGCGATCGGTGAGGTCCAGGGCCTGGAGGTCGTCGTAGACGCCGGCATCATTGGGACATGCCTCGGCTGCTTCTAGAAGCAGCCACTGGGCCTCGACGCGCGGGTATGCCCGAGCAACCCGCTCGGCGTCGAAGGCACACCGGGGCAGGACAGCAATCGGGATACAGCCAGCCAAGGGGGTGTTCTTGGGGATCATCTCGAGCTGCATGAGCTCTCGGGCGGCGACTTGGACACGGTCGGGTGGGCACACCTCAGTGGGGATGTCCCGCAGGTGCTGGCCGACGAGGCCGTTGGTGTGGACGTAGTTCAGGACGCGGAGGGTGAAGATCGTGGGTCGCACGAGACCTCGCTGTTCTGTCGTGGCGGGTCACTACCCCGCCGTGCTGTGTACTGGAGCCTTCACGGTAGCGGCGAGGGCGGACGCGATAGCCCCCGGCTCCTCCAAGGAGGCCGGGGGCTCACGGGGAGAGCGTGCGGCAGTCGGGCGTGTCAACTTGTCTGTGTAAGCGGGGTGGTCACAGGTAGGGGTTGATCCGGTCGGGGTAGGCCGCGGCGAGCTGGGCGAGGGCCTGCTTCCAGTTCGTGACGGCCTGGCCTTCGACGAGCCGGCCCTGGGCTTTGCGCTGGCCGGCGGGTTTGCCCCGGTCCCGAGCGCGTTCGGCGGCGCGTTTGTCTTCGATGTTGCAGATCGCCAGCCAGAGCAGCTTCACCGCCGCCTCGGTCGAGGGGAAGTGGCCGCGGTTCTTGGTCACCTTCCGTAGCTGGAAGTTCAGCGACTCGATGCTGTTGGTCGTGTAGATGACCTTGCGGAGCATGGGTGGGAACTGCAGGAACGGGATGAACCGCTCCCAGGAGTTCGCCCAGGTCGCGGCTGCAGACGGGTACTTCGTGCCGAGCTCGGAGGCCTCGAACTCGGCCAGCGCCTTCCTCGCGGTCTCTTCGTTGGGGGCGGTGTAGATCGGCTTCAGCGCGGCGGCGCTCTGCTTGCGGTCATGGGAGGCCACGAACCGTATCGCGGCCCTGACCCGGTGAACCACGCCCGTCTGGTCCC
>NZ_UNRH01000025.1:0-4395 GCF_900537135.1 Micrococcus sp. Alg238-R198 | reverse complement strand
GGCCCTTGGGCACCAGGCGCGGGGTGAACGACCCGCCCCGGTCTCGCGGGACGTCCAGCTCGATCGGCCCGACCTCGGACTCCACGGTCTTCGGGGTGGTCCCGTTGCGGGAGTTGGCGTGCTTCGGCGCCTCGCTCGAGCCCTTCTCGTAGCCCAGATGGCTGGTCAGCTCGGCCTGCAGGCCCCGCTCGAGCGCGGCCTTGACCAGCGCGGGCACGAACCCGCCGTCACCGGTGAGCTCGACGCCGCCCGCGTCGATCTGCGCGAACAGGGCATCAAGCTGCCCTGAGGCTTTCAGCTGCTCGACCAGGTCCTGGCCCGAGGGCTCGCCTGGGTTCTTCTCGTCGATCATGGTCATGATTCTTACCGTTCCTCTCGGTACGGCTTACACAGACCATCTGACACGCCCCTTCTACTTCGCGGTCGACACGCCAACCGGAGTCAACGTGCTGCGGGATTCGTACACCACTCTGCCGGACGCAACTGCGCCGCACCCTCCACACCGGGATGAGCCTGCTGACCGACCGCCAAAAAGAACACCTCAGCGTCCTCTTCGCCCACGAGAAGCACGCCGCGGTCGAAGCGGCCTGGGAGATCTACCAGGCCATGGTCGCCGCGTATCGAGAATTCGACCGCGCAAAGGCTAAGGCCAAGATGGAGAAGGTGATCGCGGCGCTGAGCAAGAAGGTCCCCGACACCCTCGAGGAACTGGGCAAGCTCGGCCGGACACTGACCAAACGCGCCGCCGACGTGCTGGCGTTCTTCGAGCGACTGGGCACCAGCAACGGTCCGACGGAGGCGATCAACGGCCGGCTCGAACACCTGCGCGGCTCCGCCCTCGGCTTCCGCAACCTCACCAACTACATCGCCCGCAGCCTCCTCGAATCAGGCGGCTTCAGACCCTTGCTACACCCTCAAATGCGATGAGCCTCGAATGCAGGATCTTGTGCCGACAGCGGCGCACGATGGTCGCGGGGATCTCGAACAACCGTGCGCGAAACCGTTTGGGCTCCCAGCGACGTGCATCATGGCCGGCCAGCGCGATGGCCTGCATCCAGGCGACGATGACGCCGGCGAGCTGGACGATCTGGCACCAGACCTGGTTCTGCGCGAATCCCTGCAGCGGGAACTTCATCAGGCCCATGTCCTTGGCGTTGCGGATCCGGTCCTCGCAGCGCGCGCGGCGGCGGTGACGCAGCTCCAGCACTGGAAGCTGGCCGCGTGGGGTTGGTCGCGAACGCAGTGATCCGCATCCCTTTGTGATCGGTGATCCGTAGCTGCACTCCGGGGTGGGGGCGTTCCTTCCTTACGGTTACCCGCATTCCGGGGGCCACCCGGGCAGGTCCAGTAGTCCGGTCAGTTCCGCGACCCATGCCCCATCGCGGATCCCTTCGGTGTCGGTGTCGTAGGCAGGAGTCCACGCCTTCGCCTCATCAATACGTTCCAACAGGTCAGGAGTGTTCGCGGGGAGGGTGAACCCGACTGAGTAGGCCAGACGCTGCCGCTCCAGCCAGCCCGCGAAGTCCTTGGGGCCGCCGGCCCCGTCGGTGCGAATCAGGACCTTTTTCGATCCCCGCCCGCCCCGGCCCAGCAGGGCCGGTGGGAGCTGCGCAAGGGCCAGACGGGTGACGGCGATGTGATCGCTGGCGGTGTTCGAGCCCGCGTTGCCGGGGCGAAGGTGGATCGCGAGCGGTTCCCCGGTTCCTTCGCTGCCGTGGTCCAGGAACGCGTACAGAGGGTGGTAGCCGAAGCCGCGTTTGAACGTCGGGGCGGCTTGCTCCTTCTCACTGTGGACGTTGATCAGGGTGGCGTCGAGGTCGATGACCAGCGGGGTCTTCGCGCTCGTCCCCTCGGCCGGGGAATGCTCGCCGGCCAGGGCCCAGGCCTGCTCGCGCGCGGTCCTGCGAGCCCTGGCGATCGCGGTCATCACGGCGGGCGCGTCCTCAGCGAGGGTGGTGAGCGTGCGGGAGATCGTTGGGGCCGAGGCGACGTCACCGAACAGGCCCGGCTCGCACCGCAGCAGGTCGGTGTCACGGGCGACCTCCCCGCCCACCGCGAGAGTCATCGCGAGGTCCAGCAGGACCTTGGAGGCGTGATGCTCGGCCAGCGGTTTCGTCCATGAACCCAACGCTTCACGCAGCGAAGAGGCGAGGCCGGTGGCGTGGATCGTGTCGGTCAGCAGCACCGCGCCCGCATGCGAGGCCGCCGGGACCTCAGCGACGTCCACACGCGGGCGGGGGTAGAAGAACACGGTAGGGTGGGACACCTGAAAGGTGCTCCTTCCGGCCAGGGATTACGAGACTCGACACCCCGTATCATCCCAGGCCAGGAGCACCTTTCTCTATGACGCCCACCCGTCGAGACCACACCCCAGTGAAATCTCGAGGTCAGCGGGTGCTCGTGGCAGGGCCTGAACTGTGGTCCGTACACTCCTACTCATGGATGCGCTTGATATTGGACGGATCGTGGCCGGACTGGTGCTGCTGGTCTTGGGTGGGGAATTTTTGGTGCGTGGGGCGTCGGCACTGGCCGGACGTTTCGGGATTTCGTCATTGGTGATCGGTCTCACCGTAGTGTCAGCGGCGACGTCGGCACCCGAGTTCGCAGTGAGCGTCGGTGCTGTACTGCGTGATGAACCGGGGCTTGCCGTGGGCAATGCGGTTGGCAGCAACATCATTAATGTCCTGCTCATCCTGGGACTGTCCGCGCTGGTCGTTCCCCTCGCTGTAAAGCGGAGGCTGATCCGCTTTGACCTGCCCCTGATGGTCGTCTTGTCAGTTCTACTGCTCCTTGTGTCCCTGGATGGGAGGATCAGTGCGGTGGACGGGCTGATACTATTTTTCGGTGTGGTGGTCCACACCATAATGTCCGTGGTGATTAGTCGGCGGGACGCCAAGACCGCGGTGAATGCCCGGGAAGGGACAGGAGATTCGGCAACCGTCGATCCAGCCGACGAGGAAGGGGCTGCGCTAGGCGCCTCGGTCAGCAGGTCGCTCTTCTTTGTGCTGCTGGGGGTCGCGTTGCTGGTCGCCGGTGCCACGCTGCTCGTGGAAGGAGCAGTGAACATAGCCACCACGTTGGGCGTAAGCAGCCTCGTGGTCGGACTGACCGTTGTGGCTGTCGGGACATCGCTGCCCGAGCTGGCGACGTCCATCATTGCCGTGCGTCGCGGTGAACGCGACCTAGCGGTGGGCAACGTGGTCGGCAGCAATATCTTCAACATAGGGGTAGTGCTAGGACTAACCGCGCTCATCTCTCTTGAGGGCATTCCCGTATCCGGCGCCGCAGTGGCCTTCGATATCCCAGTAATGCTGGCGGCCGCAGTGGCACTACTGCCGATCGCGTTCACGGGCTTCGCGGTGGCGCGTTGGGAGGGCGGCTTGTTCGTGGTTTTGTACGCCGCCTACACCGGATACCTTGTGCTGGCTGCCACAGCGCACGATGCACTGGAGGGATTCACCGTAGCCATGGCGTGGTTCGTGCTGCCGTTAATCGCACTGACGCTCATTTCCTTTACAGCCTACGAAATCGGGCTCCGCAAGGGACGCCGAGACCTGGACCAGACCACGACTTCGACGTAGACTGTCGAGTGCATCCGGCTGCTGGCTTCATTCAGGTCGTCGGCTGAATGTAAATCGGCAAGAGATGACTGTCGGTTGGTGGTGTCATAGCGTCGTAGCAACACTCCCGGTCGGTGGGGGCTCGAGGCGAGGAGGCCTGGGATGGTGCGGCGGCGACTCACGTTCACGGAGCGGATGGAGATCTCGACGGGATCGAAGGCCGGGTGGGGAGTCCGGAAGATCGCGTCTCACCTGGGTAGATGCCCTTCGGTGGTCTCCAGAGAGCTTCGACCGAACTCGACGAAGACGCGCGGCTATCAAGCCGTGACCGCGGACGTGAAAGCGCAACGCCAGCGCTCTCGCCCACAGGTCCGGAAAGTGGCAAAGGACCCGGTACTCGAGGCCCGCGTCAACGCCGACCTCGCAGCGTCATGGATGCCGAACGAGATCGCGGGTCGCTTGCGTCTGGAGGCCGCAGACCCGACCGTTGAACGCATGGCGAACTCTCCCGACGCTCAGGGCCGTGAGCCGCCCCCTTCATTCGGTCCGGACGTTCTGTGAGTCGTCGGTTTCCATTTGATGGGTGCACTGCCGAGCGTACTCGGCTGGGGTTAGGTAGCCGAGCGAGGAGTGCCGGCGGTGGTGGTTGTACTCGTCCTTCCAGTCGCCGATGATGACCTGTGCGTGCAGCAGCGAGTAGAAGCTGTTGATGTTGAGGCACTCGTCGCGGATCCGGCTGTTGAACGACTCGACGTACCCGTTGCGCCACGGCGAGCCCGGAGGGATGTAGGACAGGCCGGTGCGGGTGCCGGCCCAGKCGGCCATCGCCTCGCTG
>NZ_UNRH01000024.1:0-6677 GCF_900537135.1 Micrococcus sp. Alg238-R198 | reverse complement strand
CGCCTGGTGCCCAAGGGCCAGCGGCGCCTCGGGGGCCTGGATGACATGATCATCAGCCTCTATGCCGGCGGAATGACGATCCGGGACATCCAGCACCACCTGGCCTCCACGATCGGCACGGACCTGTCGCACGAGACGATCTCCAACATCACCGACGCCGTGAGCGAAGAGGTCCTGGCGTGGCAGTCGCGGCCGCTGGAGGAGTTCTATCCGGTGATCTATCTCGACGCAATCCGGATCAAGATCCGAGAGAACAGCCAGGTCCTCAACCGTGCCGCCTACATCGCCGTCGGCGTGGACCTCGAGGGCATCAAGCACGTGCTGGGGATCTGGGTCCAGGACACCGAGGGCTCGGCGTTCTGGGCCCACGTCTGCGCCGATCTCGCCAACCGGGGCGTGCAGGACGTGCTGATCGTGTGCTGCGACGGGCTCAAGGGCCTGCCGGAGGCGATCGAGGCGACGTGGCCGGACTCGATGGTCCAGACCTGCGTGGTTCACCTGATCCGGGCCGCGATGCGGTTCGTGGCCTACCAGGACCGCAAGAAGGTCGCCGCCGCGCTGAAGCCGATCTACACCGCCCCCAACGAAGAGACCGCGAGGAAGGCGCTGGCCGAGTTCGAGGCCTCCGAGCTCGGCACGAAGTACCCGTCTGCAGCCGCGACCTGGGCGAACTCCTGGGAGCGGTTCATCCCGTTCCTGCAGTTCCCACCCATGCTCCGCAAGGTCATCTACACGACCAACAGCATCGAGTCGCTGAACTTCCAGCTACGGAAGGTGACCAAGAACCGCGGCCACTTCCCCTCGACCGAGGCGGCGGTGAAGCTGCTCTGGCTGGCGATCTGCAACATCGAAGACAAACGCGCCGCCGAACGCGCTCGGGACCGGGGCAAACCCGCCGGCCAGCGCAAAGCCCAGGGCCGGCTCGTCGAAGGCCAGGCCGTCACGAACTGGAAGCAGGCCCTCGCCCAGCTCGCCGCGGCCTACCCCGACCGGATCAACCCCTACCTGTGACCACCCCGCTTACACAGACAAGTTGACACGCCCGGCGAAGCTGGCCAGCAGGGATCTCGCCTGGTCGTCGGCCTCCCAGAGCGGGAGCACGAAGGGTTCGAAGCGGTTCTCCAACTGGTCATCGGAGCGCACCGCCAGGTAGGCCTCGCGGGTGCCGACCCCGACCAGCGGGATGCGCAGTTCGTTGCCCAGAAACCGCAGTAGGTTCAGGAACTCCCGACGGGTGTCCCCGCGACCGGCCAGCACGTTGTGCAGCTCATCAACGACCAGCATCCGCGCCCCGACCTCGCGCAGCAGGGACAAGGCGAGGCGTTCGAGCTCCACCAGACGAGGCCGGGGCCGCAGGGGTGCGCCCAGGACGGACAGGATCGCGGTGTAGAACCGCAAGGGTGATGGTTCCGAGGGCATCTGCACGCACACCACCGGGACCTGCTCCCGGTCCGGTTCGGAGCTGGGCGGGTGCTGCCGGCGGAAGCGCTCGATGATCATCGACTTGCCGTTGTTTGTCGGGCCCACCAGTAGCAGGTTGGGCATGCGCTGCTTCGCCGGCCAGCCGAGCATGGTCTCCAGACGCTCGACGGCCTCGACCGCCTTCGGGTAGCCGATCCAGCGGTCCGCGCGGATCCGCTGGACCCGCTCGGCCGCCGGCAATCGCGCCACCGGCTGCGCGGCCGGGTGCAAGTGGGACAGCTCCAGCGGCTCGTACTCGTTGGCATTCACCATTGCTCGATCTCCCCGAACCGGGCCACCACATCCAAGTCCGTTGGTACGACCGGTGGTTCCGGCACCGGGGGCGTCGGCCTCGTAGTGGTCGTCCCGGTCTGGGTGCGGCGTTGCCTCTCGCGGCGGGTGTGCTTGGTGGTCTTCTGGGCGGTCTCGGAGATGGTGCGCATCTGCTCGATCATCCGGAACAGGCCCGACTCGTCGACTTCGGTGGCCCCACGCTCGCGCAGCCGGGCCAGAGCCTGCCGGTGCTCCCACACGCTGACCGCCGGGTTCGACAACGCCCGATACGGGACCTCGATGTACGCGGTGCCCTCGGGGTCCAGCACCCAGATGCGGCTGATATCGCGCGGATCCCGCCGGATGAGGAACCGCTCCAGGGCCTCGCGGCGTGCGATCCACGGCTTGAGCGCATTGGCGAAATAGTGGACATGGTCTAGAACAAACCCGGTGCGCGTGAGCTTGCGGCGGAACACGGGCAGAAAGTCCACTAAGAACGCCGTTGGGTTGGCCGTCGTCATCGGGGTACTGGTCGCTGCGACCGACTCGACCCACCGTCCGGCCGGGGTCTGGCCCAGCGTGGAGTGCACCGTGCCGTGGTAGGTCGCCACAGCCAACACCAGCCACCGCTCCAACTCGGCAATCGTCAGTGCGGCCATCTTCTCGGCGTCGTACGCTCCACGCTCGACTGGGTTCGAAAACGTGGTCCCCGGCAGCTCGTGGATCTGTCGCATGGCCGTGCCGATGACCCGCTCGACGATCCCGCCGTAATGCGGCCGGCCCAGCGGGCGGTAGTCGAGGCTGATACCGTGCTGGTCGCACCCGCGGGTGAGCGCTTCGCTCTTGAACTCCCGAGCATTGTCCACATACAGGACCTTCGGCTTGCCACTCATCGGCCAGGCCGCGTCGATTCCGAGCCGCTCCAGCCAGGGCCGCTTGTCACCGGCCGCATGGGCCAGGCACAACCCCACCGACACCGCCGAGGGCGGCTCCAAGGTCACCACCATTCCAACCAGACACCGACTGCGCACGTCGATGGCCACCGTCAGATACGGCCGTCCGATCGGCTGACGGTCACGGTCATCGACCACGATCAGATCCATGACCGTGTGATCGATCTGCACCTGGTCCAGGATCGACTCGACTACCGGAACCTCGTCCCCGGCCGATTGCAACGGCCGGACGCTCTCGGCCCCCTCGCGCCGCCGGCCCACCTCGACCGGATTCATCCGAGCGATCCGCGCGGCCACCGTGTTCCGTGCCGGAGCCGGCAGCCCCTACACGGCGCAGGCCCGCGTGATCTCCCGATGCAGGGAGGCAATGCTGCGCTTCTGCCGGGTCAAGTACCGCTGGCGCACCAGCTCACGGATGATCTGCTCCACTGGCTCCGTCAGCCGGCCCCCACCCTTGCCACCATCCGATCGCCGGGGGACAAGATCAGTGACCAGGCCCGAGCCCCGCCGGTACCGCTCCAGCAGCACGTACACCCGGCGCCGGGAGATCCCCAGCTCCATCGCGGCTTCGTCGACGACAGCCAGTCCCACTGGATCGTGCTCGGCCAGGCGACCGATCACCCCGGCCCGCAACCGGGCCTGCTCCCACTCACGCTCGGGCACCGCAAGCACGCCCGGTCCAGCCATCTCATCCTGGTCGCCGTCCACGCCCGCCTCCTCATAGAGAACAGGACTACTGAGCAGATGCGACGCTAGTGCACAGGACTACTGAACGACCAGGGCTCGGGAGTCGACGACACCACCCCCGAGAGGACGGGCCCGAGAGCGCAGTCGACTTCTGAAAATGACTCGAGGACTGAGCTCGCTCGACGTACGGTGAAGGATCCCCTTACGGGCATGCGATCTGGGCTGACGCCTGTGACCGAGTGTTCAGTTCGCACTGTATAGTTCAGTCCATGATGACTATTGCTTCGCGTCTCGACGTGATGAACCGCCTGGGTCGTGCACTGGCCGACCCCACTCGATCCCGGATCATCTTGACCCTGCTCGACCATCCCGCTTACCCGGCGGAACTGGCCCGAGATCTGGACCTGACACGCCCGAACGTGTCCAACCACCTGGCATGCCTGCGCGATTGCGGGATCGTCGTCTCCGAGCCCGAGGGTCGTCGGACACGATATGAGATCGCCGATTCGCACCTGGCGCAGGCGCTGACGGCACTGGTCGATGCCACCCTGGCAGTGGACGAAGACGCCCCGTGCATCGATCCCGCCTGCTCGCTTCCCGGATGCGACGCAGCTGGGGAGGGCGCATGAGCCTCACCTCGGTCTTGCAGGCGATGGGCCTGTTCGCAGCGACCAACATCGACGACATCATCGTGCTCTCCCTCTTCTTCGCGCGAGGGGCAGGCCAGCGCGGCACTACCGCCCGCATTCTGGCCGGCCAGTACCTCGGATTCGCCGGCATCCTCGGTGCCGCGGTCCTGGTGACCATCGGCGCCGGAGCATTCCTGCCCCCGGCAGCCATCCCGTACTTCGGCCTCATCCCTCTGGGCCTCGGCCTCTGGGCCGCATGGCAGGCCTGGCGCGGAGACGATGACGACGATGACGACGAGGCCAAGGTTGCCGGCAAGAAGGTCGGCGTGTGGACAGTCGCAGGCGTCACCCTTGCCAACGGCGGCGACAACATCGGCGTCTACACMCCTGTCTTCCTCAGCGTGGAACCTCTCGCAGTAGTCGCCTACTGCATCGTCTTCCTCGCGCTCGTCGCGGTCCTGGTGGCCCTGGCAAAGTTCGTCGCCACCCGCCCCCCGATCGCCGAAGTGCTCGAACGCTGGGAGAACATCCTCTTCCCCATCGTTCTCATCGGCCTCGGCATCGTGATCCTCGTCAGCGGCGGAGCCTTCGGACTCTGACGTAGCGGCAGCGATCCAAACGGCCCCGACCGGGCGCACCCCTCTCGGTTCAGACCGCGACACCTACCTGCAGCCAGTCCTGCGTGATCGCGGCAACAAGACCGCCACGGAGCGCTGCAAAAACCCCGCCACCAAGCGAACGAAGCCACACGCGCGCCCCTCAGCCCTGTCCGAAGCGCCCGCAGCCCCTCAAGAGTGGTGAGACGCATTCTCGTCACAATCCATGCCAGGGAGATGCGGCCTCTTACAGGGACAGACGGCACGGGCCCGCCTGCCGGGGCAGACGGGCCCGTGCACTCCCTCATCGGGAAGGTCGGGTTACTCGCGGTGCAGCTTGTCCTGCACCGTGCCCGCCAGCTTCTCGAGGCGGTTGGGCACCTCCGTGGTCCCGTAGAAACGGGAGTCCGGGTGGGTGGGCGGGGGCATGGGGACCCCCGCCGGCGGCTCGGACGAGTAGGAGAACTCGCCCTTGCCGTCCGGGGTGGGGCCTGCAGCCCACGAACCCTCCGCAGTGGCCTGACCGTCAGAGAACTCATAGTGCGTGTACGAGTGCTCCGTGGCCTCCTTCTTCTGCGGGAAGTTGCTCGGCACCGGCATCTCCTCCAGGCCGTCCTCCTGCAGCTCCTTCACAGCCGCCGCCCACTGGTTCTGGTGCATCGTGTCCCGGGCCAGCAGGAAGGAGAGCAGCTCCCGGATGCCCGGGTCATCGGTCATGTGGTAGAGCCGGGCCACCTGGGTGCGGCCCTGCATCTCGGCGTTGAGGTTGGCGGTCATGTCGGCCAGCAGGTTGCCGCTGGCCGTGACATACGCTGCGGTCCACGGATTCCCCATGCTGTCCACGGGGCGAGCACCGGCACCGGCCACGATGGCCTGCTGCAGGTCGGTGCCCCCGATGACGGCGGCCACGGCCGGGTCATCCTGGATGGCGTCGGTGGTGATCCCCACCGGGGCCTTCTCCAGCAGCTGGGCCACCATAGTGGCGAGCATCTCGACGTGACCGAACTCCTCGGCCGCCGTGCTGAAGAGCAGGTCCCGGTACTTGCCCGGGATGTGGGCGTTCCATGCTTGGAAGCTGTACTGCATGGCCACGGTGATCTCGCCGTACGGGCGTGTCAGATGGTCTGTGTAAGCCGTACCGAGAGGAACGGTAAGAATCATGACCATGATCGACGAGAAGAACCCAGGCGAGCCCTCGGGCCAGGACCTGGTCGAGCAGCTGAAAGCCTCAGGGCAGCTTGATGCCCTGTTCGCGCAGATCGACGCGGGCGGCGTCGAGCTCACCGGTGACGGCGGGTTCGTGCCCGCGCTGGTCAAGGCCGCGCTCGAGCGGGGCCTGCAGGCCGAGCTGACCAGCCATCTGGGCTACGAGAAGGGCTCGAGCGAGGCGCCGAAGCACGCCAACTCCCGCAACGGGACCACCCCGAAGACCGTGGAGTCCGAGGTCGGGCCGATCGAGCTGGACGTCCCGCGAGACCGGGGCGGGTCGTTCACCCCGCGCCTGGTGCCCAAGGGCCAGCGGCGCCTCGGGGGCCTGGATGACATGATCATCAGCCTCTATGCCGGCGGAATGACGATCCGGGACATCCAGCACCACCTGGCCTCCACGATCGGCACGGACCTGTCGCACGAGACGATCTCCAACATCACCGACGCCGTGAGCGAAGAGGTCCTGGCGTGGCAGTCGCGGCCGCTGGAGGAGTTCTATCCGGTGATCTATCTCGACGCAATCCGGATCAAGATCCGAGAGAACAGCCAGGTCCTCAACCGTGCCGCCTACATCGCCGTCGGCGTGGACCTCGAGGGCATCAAGCACGTGCTGGGGATCTGGGTCCAGGACACCGAGGGCTCGGCGTTCTGGGCCCACGTCTGCGCCGATCTCGCCAACCGGGGCGTGCAGGACGTGCTGATCGTGTGCTGCGACGGGCTCAAGGGCCTGCCGGAGGCGATCGAGGCGACGTGGCCGGACTCGATGGTCCAGACCTGCGTGGTTCACCTGATCCGGGCCGCGATGCGGTTCGTGGCCTACCAGGACCGCAAGAAGGTCGCCGCCGCGCTGAAGCCGATCTACACCGCCC
>NZ_UNRH01000023.1:0-14249 GCF_900537135.1 Micrococcus sp. Alg238-R198 | reverse complement strand
GACGCACGGACGCGGTAGGGATCTTCCCGAACCGGGATGCCGTGGTGCGCCTGGTCGGGGCCGTGCTGGCCGAGCAGACAGATGAATGGGCCGAAGGCCGCCGGTATCTCGGCCTGGAACTGCTCGCCCGGTGCCGTGAGCCCCTGACCACGGAGCAAGAGACCGTGATGAGCACGGAGGTGATGCCGACCCTGCAGACCTGACAGGTACAAGCCCCCTACAACCTCGAAGACGGTTACACCACTTCCAGGGACTTGACCGGGCCTTGCGGCGGAGATGTGGTCTGCTCCGGGCTACATCCTCAGTACTCTCACTCCGTTGTTTCTGCTCGTCGCGGTGGTAGTGCAGGACAAGGCAACCATGAGGGGCCAGGCAGACGCTCCCGAGACCTTTCGAGAGATGATGGTGGATGCCATTCCGCAGAAGTGGCGGGACTAGGGCGCGGTCAGCACGGCGCCTGCGTGCGCGGGCACCAGCCCGTGGGCGGCGGCGTACTGGAAGCGCAGCATCTGGGCCAGGTGGGCCTGGGCTTGCATGAACGCGAGGACCTGAGCGGCGTCGGGCCGGTAGGCGGTGCCGTCGGCGGTCTGGGCGCGCACCATCTCGGGGCGGTCGTGGGCGACCCAGCGGGCCACCTCGGAATCTGTGCTCGGCAGGGACGTGGTCATCCGCCCTTGCCAGGACACCTGGATCATCAGGGACACCTCCACCCTTACGTTGATCTGACGTCAACATACTAGGTGGGCTGGCAAGTGGAGGGCAATAAGCTCTGGACGCGCGAAAGCGCCCCGCGAGGTTCCTGCGACTGTCAGATCAACGGGAAAGCGGGGCGCTTCTGGGGTCCAGTCTAGGCGACCAGCGCCGCCGGCGGGAAGGCGTCCGGGGTGTCGATGAACCGCCGCAGCACCTGGCAGCAGTGCCACCAATGACAGGCTGCGGTGCTCGCATGCGCGCGCTCGCTGTCTGTCACCACCTCGCTGGCCTCGGCCAGGGCGGCCTCCAGGTGCTCGACCTCGATGCTCATGGCTCCTCCGATCCGCGGGTGTCCTTCACCGTGGATAAGGCCGTCGCGCGGCCGTGATGTCCCTTCTGGGCGCCAGGCAGAGCGAAGCCCTCCCGGCGCGGAGGGGGGATGGCCAGGAGGGCTTCTAAGTCGCAGGCCCTACGGGATGGGCTCACGTTCGACCTGTGTAAACCGTAGCAGGGGCAGTGGTGACGGGGGGAGGGTTGTGGATAGGGGTTGCGGGTGTATGGAATGACGCGTATGGTTTGACGTGTATTGCTAGACCTACGTGAGGTGATTCTGTCGCCTCCAGATTGAGAGAGCACACCCATGACCACCTTCTACTACTCCGTCAACGAGATGGCTCGGCAAGCCGGCTTCACCTCGCCCTCCACCTGGACCCGCATCAAGAACGACCTGCGCGCCCCCGATGCCGTCATGGTCAGCAAGATCCAGGGCGCCGGCTGGACCCTGGACAGTTGGGAGGACGCCGCCAACAACGAGCTGCACACCCGTCGCGAGCCCCTGATGAAGGCCATCACCCGCCTGCGCCTCGAGGAGGAGGCCCTGCGTCAGGAGTACGGCGTGACCGACCAGGACGAGCCGGCCGACCAGAAGGCGGAGGGCTGAGCCATGAACGCTATCGAGCTGAAGTGCCGCCGAGAGGCCCTCGGTCTGTCCCGCGACGCCCTCGCCGACACCCTGGGTGTCGCGGAGAAGAGCATCACCCGCTGGGAGTTCGGCAAGAACCCGCCGCGGGACTGGTCCTGGATCGACTCGGCCATGACCCGCCTGGAGGACTACCGCGAGCGCCTCGTGGAGGAGCTGATCGCCGAGACCTTGCGCGTGCATGAGCAGGCCGGTGCCGCGCTGATGTTGACCTACGCTTCCCGCGGTTCCTTCTACAGGTGGTTGCCGGAGATGGAGGAGCCGGACATGGGTGATGGCATCGCGGTGATTCCCGTGGAGCTGCACCGGGCGGCCACCGCCGAGGCCGCGCGCCGGCTGCGGGTGAGCCATGGGCTGCACGCCGTGATCGAGGCTGTGCCCACTCCGCAGGAGCGTGAGGGGGCGGGCTCGTGAGCGTGCGTCGATGGGTCTCGAGCGTCGTCGCCGTGGTGGCCGCTCTGGGTGTGGCTGGCGCCGTCGGGGGTGGACATGTGCAGGGGGTCCAGGTGCCAGAGGTGAAGCTTCCCAAGGTGGCGCTGCCCAGCGGAGTGGAGCTGCCCTCACTCGGCGACACGTCCCCGACGCCGGCGGCCGGCCCGGTCGGGGGCCAGCTCGAGCAGCTGGCCCTGACCTCCGCGGCACCGGCCAGCGCCTACACGCGAGACGCGTTCGGCCAGCGCTGGGCGGACGTGGACCGCAACGGCTGTGACACCCGCAACGACGTGCTGCGGCGCGACCTGACACAGGTGCAGATCAAGCCCGGCACGCAGGGGTGCAAGGTGCTCTCCGGCCAGCTCGTGGACCCCTACAGCGGCGCTACGATCCCCTTCTCCTCCCAGGACTCCCAGGCCGTGCAGATCGACCACACGGTCTCCCTTGCCGATGCCTGGGCCTCCGGGGCGTGGGCGTGGGACGAGTCCCAGCGCACGGCGTTCGCCAACGACCCGGCGAATCTGCTGGCCGTGGATGGGCCGGCGAACAACTCGAAGTCGGATGCGACCGCGGCGGACTGGCTGCCGGACACCGTTGCGGGCCGATGTGAGCTCGTGGAGCACCAGGTGGTGGTGAAGGCCAAGTGGGGGCTGAGCGTCACCGAGCGCGAGCGCGCGGCGATGCGCAGGGTGTTGGCCTCCTGCCCGGCTGGGTGAGCGAGGCCGTAACGTGTCCGGGGGGTGGGTGACCATGCCCCTGAACGGATGGACGATGCTGGCGCAGGAGGAGGTGTGAGCGATGACGACTACCACGGGTACCGACCTGGCCCCGAGGCTGCGCGCGTTCAAGCACCGCCTGGACCCCAACCCCGCCCAGGCCACCCTGCTGGCCCAGTACGCCGGCGCCGCGCGCGTCGCCTACAACATGCTCACCGCCCACAACCGGGCCGCCCTGGCCGCCGGTGCCGCCCGTCGCACCGAGCTGGCCGAGACCGGGCTGGCCGGCCCCGAGCTGGCCGCGCGCATGAAGGCCGAGCGCGCCGCCGACCCCACCCTCCGCGTGGCCAGCTACCAGTCGTACTCCACGGCCCACCTGACCCCGCTGATCCGCCGCCACCGCGAGGCTGCCGCCGCGATCGCCGCCGGCGCCGACCCGGCCGAAGCATGGACCGACGAGCGATACGCCGAGCCCTGGATGCACACCGTGCCCCGCCGCGTCCTGGTCTCCGGCCTCCAGAACGCCGCGAAGGCCACCGAGAACTGGATGGCCTCCGCCTCCGGCACGCGCGCCGGCGCGCGCGTCGGCCTGCCGCGGTTCAAGAAGAAGGGCCGGTCCCGGGACAGCTTCACCATCCCCGCCCCCGAGGTCATCGGCGCCGCGGGCACCCCCTACAAGCGCGGCGAGCCCCGCCGCGGGGTGATCACCGACCACCGGCACCTGCGCCTGGCCTCCCTGGGGACCATCCGCACCTACGACAAGACCAGCCGCCTGGTCCGCGCCTGCCGCCGCGGCGCCCAGATCCGGTCCATGACCATCTCCCAGGCCGGCGGACGGTGGTACGCCTCGATCCTCGTTGCCGACCCCACCCCCATCCGGACCGGGCCCAGCCGTCGCCAGCGCGCCAACGGCGCCGTCGGCGTGGACCTGGGCGTCAAGCACCTGGCCGCCCTCTCCACCGGCGAGGTCATCGACAACGGCCGCCCCGGTGCCCGCCAGGCCGCCCGCCTAACCCGCCTCCAGCGTGCCCACGCCCGCACCCAGCCCGGCTCGAACCGCCGCGAGCGCGTGCGCCGGCAGATCGCGGCACTCCAGCACGGGATCGCCCTACGTCGGGCGGGGCTGCTGCATCAGGTGTCCACGAGACTGGCGACGGACTTCGCGGTGGTCGCCCTGGAGGACCTGAACGTGGCGGGGATGACCCGTTCGGCCCGCGGGACGCTCGAGGCGCCGGGTAGGAACGTGGCCGCCAAGTCCGGGTTGAACCGGGCGATCCTGGATGCCGGGCTGGGGATGCTGCGCCGGCAGCTGGACTACAAGACCTCCTGGGCAGGGTCCCAGGTGAAGATGATCGACCGATTCGCGCCCTCCTCGAAGGCGTGCTCGCGCTGCGGGACAGTCAAATCCACGCTGTCCCTGGCCGAGCGGACCTTCGAGTGCGAGGCCTGCCACCTGGTGATCGACCGCGACGTGAACGCCGCGATCAACATCCGGGCGTGGGCTGTGCAGGAGGAGCGTGGAGCAGGGGTCGAGCTCGCCCGAGGCCGTCGGGAGAGTCGAAACGGACGTGGAGCTGCTGTCTCGGGCCCGCCATCTGGCGGGGCCGCGAGGCAGGGGCGTGGAAGCGTCAAGCCCGCACCCCAGGGTGTGGGCATGTCCAGCCGGGCAACTGGCTGGTCATCCCAACCCCCCTCAACCGAAGGGGAAAGCGCAGAGCGCGGAGCATCCGCCCTGGCCAGGTAGTGGAAGCCCCGCGCACGCAGGGATGAGCCCGCGGACTCCCAGTCCATCGCCAGCTTGCCCGTGGAAGCTCCGCGCACGCAGGGATGAGCCCCTGACTGACGGACTGACTGACTGACTGAGGGTGGAAGCCCCGCGCACGCAGGGATGAGCCCTTGGTCTTGCCGTCAGCAAGCATGCGAGCCATGGAAGCCCCGCGCACGCAGGGATGAGCCCGTCCTGACGCTGTTCGAGGACGGCAGGGTAGAGGAAGCCCCGCGCACGCAGGGATGAGCCCGACGCTGCTGCTGTGGACGAGCTGCTTGCCGAGGAAGCCCCGCGCACGCAGGGATGAGCCCACGGGCACGTCGTCAAAGTCGGTGAGCCCGTCGGAAGCTCCGCCCGCGCAGGGATGAGCCAGACTCCCAGGGGCATTCACGGCTCCTGGGTTGAGCTGTCGTAGGGATCTGGGCTGGTCCCGGTCCTTCCTAGACACCATCCAGTGCTCGTGACAGCTGCGGGTGTCGTGGAGGTGCTGCGGGGACGTGTCGCGGTGTCCGCGGGATGCTCAGCTGGTGGGCTCGGGGACGGTGGCCTCGCACTGGACCATGGGCATGCCCTTGGGGTCGCCGGTCTGGGCGTCCAGGGGGGCGGTGGTGCCGTCGGCGATGATCTCGCAGTGCAGGTCGCCGGCGGCGGGCAGCTGCGGGACGTTGGCGATCACCTGGATCTTTTCACCGGGCTTGGCCTGGGTGCGCAGGGTCAGGGGGGTGGTGCCGGCGGGCTCGGCGGGGATGGTCTCTTTGGTGTGGGTGTCCGCGCCGGTGCCGCCCACGAAGAGGTTCACGCCGCCGCGGGCTGCCGTGGTGGTGGTGCCGTCGCGGGGGATCCACTGGATGCGGATCTGCACGTCCACGGGCTTGGCGGGGGCCGAGCTGGAGGGACGTGTCGTGGGGGTGGCCGAGCTGGCGGCCGCAGTGGGTGCCGTGGTGCTGCTCGCGGCTGCCGTGGGGGCCGCGCTCGCGCTCGTCGACGGGGCAGGAGCAGGTGTGGCGGTGCACCCCTGGAGGGCGAGGCCGGCCAGGGCCAGGGGGAGCAGGATCAGGGGGCGGGTGCGCATCAGGGGGGTCTCCTTCGGTGCGGGGCGGATCAGGCGTCCAGGATGGTGATGGTGGCCCCGGGCTCCAAGCGCTCGAGGTCGGCCGCGGTGAGGACCGCGAGGTTGTGCTCCAGGCTCGCCTCGCGGACGTCGCCGGTGTCGGGGAGGCGGCAGGCGCGGTGCAGGGACTGCTCCAGCGCGGTGATCGCGGACGGGTCGGCGTGGCGGACGTGGCGGATCAGGCCGCCGACGGTGCCCTCGAAGGACTCCTCGGAGCCGTGGGGGGTGATCAGGATGCGGGAGAGGGCGTTCAGGGGCATGGGGTCTCCTGGGGGCGTGGAGGTCGTGATGGTCATCCTGCCCGCCCTCCCGCCGGTGTGGCGGGAGGGCGGGGGAGGCTCAGCGGATCACCAGGACGGGGCCGGTGATGATCTCGCGGGCGTCGAAGCCGGCGTCGTGGATCATCTCGGTGGCCGTGGAGTTGAACGGGCGGGAGGAACTGTGGCGGGCGTCGGCCCAGAGCGACCAGTCGCCGTCCATGCCGTCGTAGTCGCCGGGGTTGTAGACCTCAGCGGTGGCGCCCAGCAGGCGGTCGATGTCAGCGGGGATGGTGTGGAGCTCGACGTCGGCGGTGGTGCCGTCGGGGTGGATCATCGTGGCCTTGGTCATCGGAGTCCCTTTCGTCAGGGGTGCGGGGGTCCGGATAACCCCTGCTGATGTGTATAACCATACACGCGTAAGAGGGATCGCGCAACAGGGGCGTGGGATTCGTGGGTGGCCCCGGCGCGGCCGGGGCGGGCGGGCCGCGGGGCCCGCCCGCCCGCGGGGCTCAGTCGTCGAGGCCGAGCCGCTCGCGCAGAGCCTTGGTGGGGGGCAGGTAGGTCTCCCCGTCGTCGGCCAGGTCGCCGGTGATCAGCACCGGGCCGACGATGACGTCGTCCGGGGCGAGGATGGTCAGCTCGTGGACGATCCGGTGACCCTTGGAGTTGACCGGCAGGCCGGCGATCTTGCCCTCCTCGTTGAGCCAGATGGTGTGGTCGCCATCGTCGGAGGACAGGGCCTCCACGTAGCCGCCGACGTGCTGCTGGAAGTCCTCCAGGCCGTTGACCTGCTCCTCGGTGACGTCGCCGGTGGGGGTGATCAGGATTGCATTGGCCATGATGGCTGTCCCTTCTATGGGGTGCGGGGATCCGGGTGATCCCTGCTGATGTGTCTAACCATACACATACGCGGTCGGATGTGCAACACCCTGCATCGCATCAGCCGCCGGCTGTGCCACGGATGCAGCCGGCCCCGCATCTCCGCGACACGTCCCCGGCGTGCCGCGAGCGCGGGGCCAGGGTGGGCCCCGCGCTCGCGGGCGGGCAGGGGTCAGCGGGCGGGGTTCAGGATGGACTCGGGCAGATGGAAGGGGGGCTGGTGGGTGCTGACGGCCTCGGCGGGGTCCTGGCGCATCATGCCGTGGGCCCAGCCGCTGAGGTCCCATCCGAGGTAGCCGGGGCGGCCGCCGGCGAGCAGGCGCAGGGGACCGAGGCGGCGGTGACGGTGGGCGGTGCGGGTCAGCTCGGCGAGGACTCCGGCGGGGACGTGGGTGTCCAGGCATCGGCAGGTGATCAGCACGTCCGGGTCGATCAGCGCGGGGTCCACCACGGGCGGGCGGACGGTGGCGGCGATGTTGGGTAGGCGCAGGGTCGAGTCGGCCAGGTGGAGGTAGACCAGATCGTCGTCGGCCTCCACGGCCACCGGGTGCAGGGTGCGCTCGGGCAGGGCGCGCAGGGTCTTGATGAGGTGGTGGGCCTGGTCGGCGCGCAGCATGGCCCCAGACTCGAGGGGGCCGGTGCTGACGTCGAGGGCGCGGGCGCCGGCGCGGGAGGTGTGGGTGCCATCGGAGCCGGTCAGCTCCAGGCACTGCTGGCGGGCGCGCAGGATCACCGCGGGCGTCGGGGTGCCGGGGGTGTGGGTGGCGGGCAGGCGGGTGGGCCAGGCGGCCAGGTCCAGGGCTCGGTACAGGTGGTCGGCGGTGGTGATGATGCCCATGGGGCTCCTCCTTGGAAGGGGTGCTGGGGGCCTCATGCCCCCTGCGACGTGTCCAACCATACACATGCAACGGCGCCTGCACAACATCATCCGCGAGCGCGGATCGGCGCGCCCCTGGTGGTGACGCGGAGCGGGCGGGGACGTGTCGCGGTCCCCGGCGGCCGGCGGCAGCTCCATGGAGCCGGCAGCTCGTCTCCGCGACACGTCCCCCCCGTCCCCGCCGGCGCGAGGCCGGCGGGGACGGGTGCCGGTCAGCCGCGCGGGCTCACGTGGGCGGCGTGCGTGCGGCCCAGCGCCCAGTCGCCCAGGTGCCAGGCCAGCAGATCGTCGCGCTCGCGGACGGCCCAGGCGTCGAGGCTGTCCTCGGGGCCCATGGCCGGCCCGCCCGTGAGCAGGTCCAGGCACAGGCCGGCGTGGAGCCCCCACAAGGGGCCGGGGACGGCGCCGTCCGGGGTGCTCGGGGGCACCGGGCCGGCCATGTCGCGCGGACGAACGGCGAGCGTGTCCACCGGGGAGAGCGTGTCGGCCTTGTTGCTGGCGGAAGCGAAGATCACCCAGAGGTCGCGCACCAGGTAGATGCCGACGGCGTCGGTGCGCAGCTCCACGGTCTCGTAGGTGTCGTCGAGTTCGGCCAGGCGGGCCAGCAGGGTCTGGGTGCCGTGGAGCGAGAGCACTGCGAGCAGGGCCTCGTCGCCGGTGTCCGTGCGCGGGGCCGGGTCGGCGTAGGCGCGGGAGAAGCTCTCCCCTGCCGCGGAGTAGATCCGCAGGGAGCCGTCAGGCTGGAGGACCAGGCCCACGCCGCCGGCGTCGGGGTCCGTGTCCGTGGCGGCCGCGCGGGCGGCCTGGGAACCGACGTAGAGCGCGCGGGCGAGGGTGGCGGGGCGGTAGAGCAGCTGGGACATCAGGGGGCCTCCTTGGCCTCGGGGTGCGGGGGGCCTCGTGCCCCCTGCGACGTGTCCAACCATACACATATAACGGCCGGCGCACAACACTATCCGCGAGCGCGGCGCGTGTGCGGTCAGTGGGAGCGGGTGGCGGCGTCGCGGGCGTCGTGGAGAGCCTGCGCGCGAGCCGTCTGCTGCCCCTGCTCGCGGGCCGCGCGGGCGGCCGCGGACTGCTGGGCCCGCTCGGTCTCTAGGGCCGCGCGCCGCTCCAGCAGAGCATGGGCGACGTCCTCGGCGGTGCCCTGCTGGCCGGCGTGCCACAGCACGCTCAGGGCCGGGACGCCGTCGACGTCGGGCAGGCTCGCCAGAGCGGAGTCGATCCGCTCGGGGGAGAACGGGTCCTCCCTCCCGACGCGGGCGGTGGGGGGCAGGGGGCCCGGGACGCGGTCAGGGCGGGGACGTGTCGCGGTCCACGGCAGCCGCCGGCAGCTCGATGCAGCCGGCAGCTCATCTCCGCGACACGTCCCCGCCCCGCCCTGGCCCGACCGCGAGCGCGGGGCGCACGGCCGGGCCGGGGGTGCGGTGGGGATCAGGGCAGGTAGAGGACGGCGGCGTCGTGTCGGGCGGCGAGTCCGGCGTGCTCGTCGGCCAGGTCGCGCGGGCGGGTGCGGTGGCGCGGGGGCGTGTAGAGCCGCCCGTGGGCCCAGTCGCCGATGCTCCAGTCCGTCAGGGTCGGCCGGCCGGGGACGGTGTAGAGGCGGGGGCTGGAGTTCAGGCGGGCGCGCGCGCCCAGCAGGGACGCGAGGGTGCCCGCGTGCGTGGGGACCGGAGAGGGGATCAGCTGGTCCGCCTGCGGCAGGGGGAACGGGCCCTCGGGGGCGCTGGCCCCGGCGGGGCTGGCGGTGCGATAGACGCGGGTGTGGGGGGAGCGGTAGAAGGGGCCGGTGCTGTCCGGGGCCTGCACCTCCATGAACAGGCATCCGGCGCGCGTGTCCAGGTGCACCGGGTAGGTGCCGGGCAGGCGGTTCGAGTGCAGCTCCTCGCTCAGGTTCAGGGCGTCCGGGAAGGACAGGGCCACCGGAGCCATGCCCTGCCCGTGGGTGACCGGCTCGCAGGGAGCGTAGGCGCGCGCCCACTCCCGGGGCCGAGAGACGGTGAGGCGGTAGCCGGCCTCGGTCAGCTCGAACCAGACGCGCCCGTTCACGCGGGCGTGGTCGCTGGCCCAGCCCAGCGGGGCCAGGGCCGCGTGGAGGGCCTGGCGCAGGGATCGGATCGTGGTGGTGGGGTTCTTGACGATGCTCACGGGAGCCTCCTTGGAAGGGGTGCCGGGGGCCTCATGCCCCCCGCGACGTGTCCAACCATACACATACACCGGCGCGCGCACAACACCATCCGCGAGCGCGGGCCGGCGCGCCCGTGGTGGTGTCGAGGGAAGGGCGGTGACGTGCCGCGATCCTCGGCTGCCGGCAGCAGCTCGATGCAGCCGGCTGCTCATCTCCACGACACGTCCCCCGGCGGCCGCGAGCGCGGGGGTCTCTCGCGCTCGCGGCCGCCGGGGGCTGGCGAGGTGGTCAGCGGCTCAGGCGCAGGCGGTCCACGTCGTGGCAGGCCTCCACGGCGGCGCGGTCGTCGGCGGCCCTCCTGGCCAGGGTGGCGTGCCCGGGGTGGGCGGTGTTCGCGCGGGCCAGGGCCTCGGAGTCGGTGGCGATGCGCTCCAGCAGGTCCCGCCGCTGGCAGCTCAGCCGGATGGCCTCCTCCAGGGCCGGGACCAGGTCGGGGTGCGGCTCGTCGCGGCGGGCCAGGCGCTTGTAGCGGGCGCGCGCGGCGGCGGCGGGGGCCGCGAGGGCGTGGGCCTGGCGGCGCTGGTCCTCCAGAGTGGCCACGGCCTGGCGGCGCCGGGCGCGGTCGTCGCAGTCCTCGCCCCACGGGTCGGGCTGGCACATCACGTCGCCGCACTCCGGGCAGGGCTCGAAGGCGGAGGGCAGGGAGTCGAGGTCGAGAAGGTGGTGCTCAGGCATCGGAGGTGCCTCCTTGGTCGGGGTGCCGGGGGCCTCATGCCCCCCGCTACGTGTCCAACCATACACACACAATGGCAAAAATACAACACCACCCGCGAGCGCAGGTCCACGCGCCCGTGGTCGTGACGCGGAGGGGGCGGGGACGTGGCGCGGTCCCCGGGAGCCGGCAGCAGCTCGATGCAGCCGGCAGCTCATCTCCACGACACGTCCCCGGGATGCCGCGAGCGCGGGAGCCCCCCGCGCTCGCGGCCTGCCGGTCAGGCGGCGGGCAGGGCGGCCAGGCTGTCGCGGTCGGCCAGGGCGGCGGCCTCGCGGGCGGCCGGAGCGTAGCCGTCCATCGGGGCGACGTAGGCGCGTCCGTGCGCCCAGGCGCCGATGCTCCAGCCGATCAGGTCCAGTGCGCTGGGCACGCCGTGGATCCGCTGGCGCAGGTAGCGGGTGCCGTGGAGGCGGCCGCCGCCGCTCAGCACGTCCATCAGCAGCCCGGGCAGGCCCAGGGTCGCGGGCAGGGCGGGCAGCTCGACGCCGGGGCCGGGGGCCTGGGGGATGGCGGGAGTGGGCACGCCGGGGGCGGCGAGGTTGGCGAACGTCCAGCGCTCGCGGCCGCCGACGACGTCGACGTGGACGCGGTCGGCGGTGGCGGTGACGTTGACCGGGGTCTCGGGCAGGGGGAGCGCGTCCAGGTGGCGCATCAGCTGGGAGACGTCCAGGACGCACAGCACCACCGGCGGCAGGCCCGCGAGCGCGGCGGGGGCCGGGCGGTCGGAGTCGGCGTAGGCGCAGGCGTAGGCGTCCTCGTGGGTGCTGATCACGCGCAGGGCGTTCTCCGGGAGCACCTCCAGGTGGACGGGGCCGCGGTTGGGGGAGACGCGGGCGGCGAGGGAGCCGGCGCGCAGGGCTGCGCGCAGGGAGCCGGCGGAATAGATGTGCTTGGACATGGGGGCCTCCTTGGCCGTCGGGGTGCCGGGGGCCTCATGCCCCCTGCGACGTGTTCAACCATACACATACACCGGCGCGTGCACAACACCGTCCGCGAGCGCGGGCCGGCGCGCCCGTGGTGGTGTCGAGGGAAGGGCGGGGACGTGTCGCGGTCCTCGGGAGCCGGCAGCAGCTCGATGCAGCCGGCAGCTCATCTCCGCGACACGTCCCCACGCGGCAGCGGGCGCGGGACCCGCCCGCGCTTGCGGCCAGGGGCGACGACGGGGCGGCGCGTGCGCGCCGCCCCCGTCGTGCTCAGTCGCCGTACACCTCGGCGGCGGGCATGCAGTAGGGGCCGCCGTCTCCGTGCCACTGGTCGGAGAGGGTGTAGACGGTGCGCCCGCGCATGCCGTTGTGGGCCACCGAGTAGGTCCCACGGCTGGGGTCGATCGCGGTCACGGTCCCGTCGGCGTAGCTGATGCAGTGGCCCAGCTGGATGCGGTCGACGATGACCACCTCCTGGCCGATGTGCACGTTCTGGGAGGTGCAGATGGTGGTCTGGTCGGTGTCCATGTCGGGCCTCCTGGCCGCTCGGGGTGCCGGGGGCCTCATGCCCCCCGCTACGTGTATAACCATACACGCGCGCGGCCGAGCGGTCAACAGCGATTTATACAGCGCCCGCCCACGCGTGGGCCGGGCTACGCTGGCGGGCGTGCACCGTCGGGGCACCGTCTCCACGGGCGCCGGGGGGCCAGCGTTACGCGCTGGCCCCCGGTCACGCTCAGCGGCCCTCAGCGGCCCGCGTGTGCTTGCCCCAGGCCCACGCCGGGTCGGTGGCCACGACGGCCACGGGCGTGGCCCGCGTCATCCGGCGCACGGCGCGCACGTGAGGGTGGTGCGGGGCGCATCGCTCGGCGAGGTTCAGGCGGCCATCGGCCACCGCTCCTGCGCCTCGGATCCAGGCCACGTAGGCCAGCACCGCCAGCGCCCCGGCGCAGGCGTGGCCCGGACCGAGGGCCACGGCGGCGTTGAGCACCGTCTCGGCCTCCACGCTCGCCTTCCAGCGCAGACCGTGCGGGAACTCGCCCCGGGCGAAGTCCACCGCCTCCAGCCGGATCGGGGCCGTGCAGGCCACCAGCGCCGCGATCAGATACTCCGGGTCACGGTGGTTCAGGGTGGCCAGCACGACGGCGGCGGCCCCGGCGTCGTTCTGATCCTTCAGCAGGCGGTTGATGCCCTCGATCAGCGCCGGAGCGTCCGCGTGCATGTCCGTCAGCGTGGCCGCGTGAGCCGCCACGGCCTCCGTCAGGGCGTCCGACTCGCTCGGGGTGGCGGTGGGGTACTCGGACCGCGCACCGTCGAGCAGGGCCAGGTGCAGGCCCAGCGTGGAGGTGCCCGGGGCGTAGGCCACGGCCTCGCCCGTGCCCAGGTTGGTGCACATGCGCCCGTCCACGTGGATCAGCCCCTCCACGCTCAGACCGTGGCCGGTCAGGATGGACTCCAGCTCGAGCCAGCGCAGGGCGCGGTCCTCCGGGCCGTAGCCGATCAGGAAGACGCGCGTGCAGTTGGCGCGGCGCATGCTGGCGGCGATCACTCCGGCCATGGTGGCGGGGGCGGCGACATCGTCAAGGCGCATCACCGGCCCCAGCCGCGAGCCCTTCAGGCCGATGGCCACCACGGAATCCGCGGGGGTGGACGGCAGGGCGGCGGCGGCGTAGTCGGTCAGATCAAGCGGGGTGCGGGCGGTCAGAGCATCCATCGTGTCCTCCTAGAGGGGTGCGGGGGGCCTGGTGCCTCCTGCTGAGTCAAACCATACACAATAAAAGCCGGGACTGCAACGTTGAGTATGACGGCGATATGGCGAACGTATGGCATGGCCCTGCCCCGCCGCGAGGCGGGGCAGGGAGTCGGAATCAGCGAGGATCGGAGGCCGGAGCGCGCCAGGCCGAGCGCGCGGCACGTGTTGTGCCGAGCACCAGGCGCGCGGTGACACGCGCGGCGGTGGTGAGCATCAGGGCGAGCACCAGCGCACACCACAGGGCGAAGGCGATCAGGGCCGGCGTGGACAGCGCGGGCACGTACACCGGTGCCAGCCCCCCGAACGCGGCGACGAAGATCAGGACGGAGCCGACGCACAAGGCGTGCCGGGCGATGAGCGCGCAGCGGTCGAGTCGGGCCGTCAGGGTGGCACGGGTGGTGGGGCGACGGGTGCCAGCACGTTTCACGGTGTCCTCCTTGAGGGGTGCAGGGGGCCGGGTGCCTCCCGCTGAGTCAAACCATACACGCTTTGTGGTGTGGACGCAATCGGTTGTGTGGTGTTGCTTGTGGTGGGGGTGTGGTGGTGTGCTGGCGGTGTTATGGCATGGGCGGGGGTGGGGGCTGCGCCGCCCGCTCGGCCCGCCCGGCCCCTCCGCCGCCCCGCCGGCCCCGGCCCGCCCGGTCCCCGGCCCCCTGGCCCGGTGTGTGGGCGTCTGAGGGCCGTTCGGGGTGCGGGTGGGCTTGTGGGGGTGCAGGGGTGAGAACGGGGCGCAGGCGGGCGCACAGCGGCCCGTGGTGCGCCCAGCTGACCCCCTCCCGTCCTCGGCCCACCGTTCGGGAACCCTCCCGGCGGCGCGTCAGCGCCCGCCGTGCCCCACCTACCGGGGGGCACCCAACGCGCGGGGCACCCAACCGGCGCGCGGAGCGCGCCAGGCGAGCGGAGCGAGCCGGCCCCGCGCCAGCGGGGCGAGGGCCCGGCAGGGCCCGCCGGAGGC
>NZ_UNRH01000022.1:0-6394 GCF_900537135.1 Micrococcus sp. Alg238-R198 | reverse complement strand
TCGGGGAGTGCCGGGCCGGCCGGGAGTTGGGGGATGGCAACATCGATCGGGCCGGGGCGGGTGTCCAGGGGTCGGTGCCGGTAGCCGTTGCGCTGTGCGGTACGGCTCTGGGAGGCCTGGCCGTACTCGGCGCCGCAGACCGCGTCCGCGTCGGCGGAGAGCAGTGCGTTGATCACGGTCTGCAGCAGGTGGCGCAACAGGTCTGGGGAGGCCTCCCCGAGAGCTTCGCGCAGCAGGCGTTCAGGGTCGACAATGTGTGGAGCGGTCATCGTGGTGATGTCCTTTCGAGAGTGCTGTGGAAGGTTCGCTCGAAGGCTCCCACGGTGACCGCGTCCGTGAAGGGGACGGTGTTGGCGACCGGGGAGGGTTACACCACTATCAGGGACTCAACTTCGGGCGCATCCCTGACGGGGGCGGCTGGCGTGCTCACGGACGGGACTCCGAGAACGCGCGAGCAGCCAAGCGCGGGCCTGGCCGACGGGTCGGCTACACCTACCTGCACTCGGCGATCGACGGGTTCACCCGCCTGGCCTACACCGAGGCGTTGGAGGATGAGCGGACGGTGACCACGATCGGGTTCTTCTGCCGGGCGAGGGCGTTCTTCGCCGCCCACGGCATCACCGTGGACCGGGTGATCACGGACAACGGGAACAACTACCGGGCCGTGGACTTCACCGCCAAGGTGGTCTCGCTCGGGGGCCGGCACCACCGGATCCGCCCCTACACCCCGCGCCATAACGGGAAGGTCGAACGGTACAACCGGCTGATGGTCGATGAGGTCCTCTACGCCCGCCCGTACTCCTCAGAGACGGCCCGGCGTGAGGCCCTGGCGGTGTGGGTGAACCACTACAACTACCATCGGCCTCATACCTCCTGCGGAGACGCTCCTCCGGCCTCACTGGCACCGACCCGAGTCAACAACGTCATGACCTCCTACAGGTAGGCGCTGATCATCCGCTGGCAGGTCCCCCAAGTGGCCTCGAGCCGGGCCCTCTGCTTGTCGGTGAGCAACCCGGTTCCGGCGTGCAGGGTTCGACGGGCGGAGTAGAGCGGGTCGCCCGTGCGGCCGCGGTGGCCATGCAGGTCCTGCTGGACCCGGCGGTGGCAGCGGACCAACGCGTCGCCGGCTAACCGGACTGCGAGCGACCGGCGTTGTGGACGCAGAAGACCTGGACACTGGGCCGTGCGGTCAGGAGGATCTCCAAAGTCGGCGGTGGGGGTTCAGGCGATGTCGAGGAAGGAACGGAGCTCGGCGAAGGCCGACGGCACGACGGAGTAGTGCGCCCAGCGGCCCTTCTGCTCGCGCGTGAGCAGGCCAGCGTCGACGAGCTTCTTCATGTGGTGACTCACGGTCGGCTGGCTGATGCCCAGCGGCTCGGTGAGATCACAGGCGCAGACCGAATTGCAGCCCTGAGCAGCGACATGGGACAGAAGCCGGAGACGGGTCGGGTCGGAAAGCGCCTTGAGCAAGGACGCGATCCTCTCGGCCTCGACGCTGTCGACGGGCCCCGCTGAGAGCGTGCAGCACTCCTCAGGGCCGTTCATCGTCTCGAGCCCGGCAGCTGTGATCGCGGTCGTCGTGGACATGCCCCCACCTTACATTGACAGTCATCGATGTGAAGCATAGCGTTCGCATCGATATCCGTCGATGGAAGGTGTCGAAGCCCGATGAGTACGACCACCAAGGATGTGGAGCAGCCCCGCGTGATGAAGGAGATGTCCTTCCTCGATCGCTGGCTCCCGGTGTGGATCCTGGCCGCCATGGCAGTGGGTCTCCTGCTGGGACGGTTCATCCCCGGCCTGAACACCGCGCTGGAGGCGGTGAAGATCGGATCCGTGTCCCTGCCCATTGCGATCGGACTGTTGGTGATGATGTACCCGGTCCTGGCGAAGGTCCGCTACGACGAGACCCGGCGCATCGGCGCGGACCGACGCCTGCTGGTGACCTCGCTGGTGCTGAACTGGATCGTCGGCCCGGCACTCATGTTCGCCCTGGCCTGGATCTTCCTGGCCGACCTTCCAGAGTACCGCACCGGCCTGATCATCGTCGGACTCGCACGCTGCATCGCGATGGTCCTCATCTGGAACGACCTCGCCTGCGGTGACCGAGAAGCAGCCGCGGTGCTGGTCGCGATCAACTCCGTCTTCCAGGTGATCGCCTTCGGTGCCCTGGGCTGGTTCTACCTCCAGGCGCTGCCATCCTGGCTGGGGCTGCCGACCACGTCGGCCGAGTTCTCGATCGGCGCGATCGTCCTCAGCGTGCTGATCTTCCTCGGGATCCCGCTGGTCGCAGGGTTCCTGACCCGCATCCTCGGTGAGCGAGCCAAGGGTCGGACCTGGTACGAGGAGCGGTTCCTCCCGAAGATCGGCCCCTGGGCGCTGTACGGGCTGCTGTTCACCATCGTGCTGCTGTTCGCCCTCCAGGGCGACGCGATCATCTCCGCACCGGGGGACGTGGCCCGCATCGCCCTGCCGCTGCTGGTCTACTTCGTCGTCATGTTCCTGGGGTCCTTCCTGCTCGGCCGCGCGATCGGCCTCGACTACGCGAAGTCCACGACCGTCGCGTTCACGGCCTCGGGCAACAACTTCGAGCTCGCCATCGCCGTCGCCATCGGCACCTTCGGAGTCACCTCCGGCCAGGCCCTCGCCGGCGTCGTCGGCCCGCTGATCGAAGTCCCCGTCCTCGTCGCCCTCGTCTACGTCGCCCTCGCTATGGGGCGGCGCCTGTTCCCCGGCGACACCACCGCCCCCACCCGATGACCCCACAGAAGGATCCCCTCGCCATGACCACGAAGCGCCCTTCAGTCCTGTTCGTCTGCGTGAAGAACGGCGGCAAGTCCCAGATGGCCGCCGCCCTCATGCGCCATCACGCCGGGGATGAGGTCGACGTGCATTCCGCCGGCACCCGCCCGGGCACCGCCATCAACGCCCAGTCCGCGGAGGCGATCGCCGAGGTCGGCGCGGACATGTCCTCCGCCGTCCCGCAGCCGGTCACCCCCGAGCTGCTGCGAAGCGTCGACCACGTGATCGTCATCGGCGACGAAGCCGTCATCAAACCCGTCGAGGGCATGACCGCGCCGGTCACGACCTGGCACACCGATGAGCCCTCTCAGCGCGGCATCGAAGGGATGGAGCGGATGCGCTTGGTCCGCGACGACATCGACACCCACGTCCGCAAGCTCCTGACCGACCTCACCGGCACCGCGAACTGACCGCCCCGCAGCAAGGAGACTCATCATCTTGACCACCGCAACGAACTCACATCCCATTGTCGTCATCGGCGCTGGCCCCATCGGCCTTGCCGCCGCTGCCCACCTCTCTGAGCGCGGCCTGCCGTTCCTGATCCTCGAGGCCGGGACCGCGGCAGGAGCCGCGATCGCCGAGTGGGGGCACACGCGGCTCTTCTCGCCGTGGCAGTACAACCTCGACGCCGCCGCACAGCGTCTCCTCGAAGCTGCCGGCTGGACCGCACCCGACGCCGACGTTCTCCCGACCGGTCACGAACTGCGCGAGCATTACCTCGAACCGCTCGCGCAGCTTCCCCAGCTCGCCGAGTCGATCCGCTACGGGGCGCGGGTCACCGCCGTCTCCCGCGCCGGCATCGACAAGACCCGCACCGCACGCCGCGAGGAGACCCCCTTCCTCGTCCGGATCCAGACCACCGACGGGCACAGCGAAGACGTGCTCGCCTCCGCGGTCATCGACGCCTCCGGCACCTGGTCCACGCCCAACCCCCTCGGACAGGCCGGGCTCCTTGCTCCCGGCGAGCAGCAGGCCCGCGCCGCGGGCCACATCACCGCGCCGCTGCCTGACGTGCAGGGCCGCGACCGTGACCGCTTCGCCGGCAAGCGAGTCATGGTGACCGGTGCCGGCCACTCAGCCGCCAATACCCTGCTGGACCTCGCGGACCTGGAGGCCGACACCACCATCATGTGGGCCGCTCGCACCGCAGACCTCACCCGCGTCTACGGGGGCGGCGACCAGGACGAACTCGCAGCCCGAGGAGCGCTCGGCTCGCGACTGCGCCAGCTGGTCGACTCCGGACGCATCGCGGTCCTCACCTCCTTCACCATCACTCGCTTCAGAGCCGACGACACGTTGACCGTCCACGCTGTGACCCCGGACGGGGAGCGAGAAGTGAGCGTCGATGTGCTGGTGCCCGCCACCGGGTTCCGCCCTGATCTCGGAATGCTCTCCGAACTCCGCCTGGCCCTGGACCCGGCCGTCGAAGCACCGTCCCAGCTGGAGCCGCTGATCGATCCCGAGTTCCACTCCTGCGGATCCGTCGAGCCTCACGGTGAGCGAGTCCTCGCCCACCCGGAGACGAACTTCTACATCGTGGGGATGAAGAGCTACGGCCGCGCCCCCACCTTCCTCATGGCCACCGGCTACGAACAGGTCCGCTCCATCGCAGCAGCCCTGGCCGGCGACCGCAAAGCAGCCGACGCAGTCCACCTCGAACTACCCGAGACCGGCGTATGCACCACCGACCTCGGCGGCGGCTGCGACGCCCCAGCCACAGCCGGCGACGCCTGCTGCAGCAGCCCGCAACTGATCGAGCTCCCCGTCGGCCGATGAGCAAACAGCGGGACGGCACGACGTTCTGTGCCGCCCCGCTGGGGTATAGCTTTACGAGGCGACACTGTAAGTTCAGCTCATACTGTATAGTTCAGTGAATGCTGACTATCGCCTCTCGTGTTGATGTGATGAACCGGTTGGGCCGAGCGATGGCCGACCCCACCCGGTCGCGGATCCTGATGACCTTGCTGGAACGGCCGGCGTACCCGGCCGAACTAGCGCGAGACTTGGGGCTGACCCGGTCGAACGTGTCGAACCACCTGGCGTGCTTGCGGGACTGCGGGATCGCGGTCGCCGTGGCCGAGGGCCGCCAGACCCGATACGAGATCGCCGATGCACACCTGGCGCGGGCGCTGACTGCTCTGGTCGAGGTCACCCTCGCGGTGGATGAGAGTGCTCCGTGCATCGATCCCGCCTGCTCGCTTCCCGGATGCGACGCAGCTGGGGAGGGCGCATGAGCCTCACCTCGGTCTTGCAGGCGATGGGCCTGTTCGCAGCGACCAACATCGACGACATCATCGTGCTCTCCCTCTTCTTCGCGCGAGGGGCAGGCCAGCGCGGCACTACCGCCCGCATTCTGGCCGGCCAGTACCTCGGATTCGCCGGCATCCTCGGTGCCGCGGTCCTGGTGACCATCGGCGCCGGAGCATTCCTGCCCCCGGCAGCCATCCCGTACTTCGGCCTCATCCCTCTGGGCCTCGGCCTCTGGGCCGCATGGCAGGCCTGGCGCGGAGACGATGACGACGATGACGACGAGGCCAAGGTTGCCGGCAAGAAGGTCGGCGTGTGGACAGTCGCAGGCGTCACCCTTGCCAACGGCGGCGACAACATCGGCGTCTACACCCCTGTCTTCCTCAGCGTGGAACCTCTCGCAGTAGTCGCCTACTGCATCGTCTTCCTCGCGCTCGTCGCGGTCCTGGTGGCCCTGGCAAAGTTCGTCGCCACCCGCCCCCCGATCGCCGAAGTGCTCGAACGCTGGGAGAACATCCTCTTCCCCATCGTTCTCATCGGCCTCGGCATCGTGATCCTCGTCAGCGGCGGAGCCTTCGGACTCTGACGTAGCGGCAGCGATCCAAACGGCCCCGACCGGGCGCACCCCTCTCGGTTCTGTCAAGGGCCATTGAGTTCTGCCCATAGGCGGCCAGTGTTTCTTCCCGCTGGTGGCCATCAGAACTGCCCACTGGTGGCCAGCTGGTTTGCCCGTTTGGGTGGTGGTGCTGGCCACCGTGATGGGATCAGTTCAGTGGCATGACTCCCTTCCCGGCCATTGCCTGGGTCATCCGTACGGAGTCTCCGGTGGTCTGGCACACGTGGGCGTGGTGCAGGAGCCGGTCCACGGTGGCGGTGGCCAGGGTCTTGGGCATCAGCTCGTCGAAGCCGGCCGGGTGCAGGTTCGAGCTGATCGCTACGGAGCGTTTCTCGTAGGCGGCGTCCACGATGCGGTAGAGGCCCTCGGCGGCATCGTCGGCGACCGGCAGCAGGCCGATGTCGTCGATGACGATCAGGTCGGCGCGCAGGATTCGGGCGACGGCTTTGGTGATGGTGTCATCGGGCCGGTGGGCCCGGATCATCGCCCCGAGGTCCTCCAGGGTGAACCAGGCCACCCGCTTGCCCTCCTCCACGGCCTGCTGGCCCAGGGCCTCGAGGAAGAAGGTCTTGCCGGTGCCGGAGGGCCCGCAGACCACGAGGTTCTCTCTGCGCGAGAGCCATTCCAGGGTGCGCAGGGACTGCTGGGTCGGGGCCGGGATCGAGGAGGCGCCCGGATCCCAGGTCGTGAAGGTCTTGCCGGTGGGGAACCCGGCGGCCTTGCGCCGGG
>NZ_UNRH01000021.1:0-4541 GCF_900537135.1 Micrococcus sp. Alg238-R198 | reverse complement strand
GCTGCACTCGGTGTATGACCAGCCCGACGCCGCCAGCGTGGACGCCCAGTTCGACCGGCTGCTGGACTACGTCAGCGAAAAGCTGCCCGCGGTGGCCGAACACCTCGATGGTGCCCGGGCGGACATCCTGGCGTTCACCACGTTCCCCAAGGACGTGTGGACCCAGATCTGGTCGAACAACCCGGCCGAACGGCTCAACCGCGAGATCCGGCGTCGCACCGACGCCGTGGGCATCTTCCCGAACCGGGCAGCGATCGTGCGCCTGGTCGGGGCGGTGCTGGCTGAGCAGACCGATGAGTGGGCCGAGGGCCGCCGCTACCTCGGCCTCGAGGTGTTGGCCCGCTGCCGCCTCACCACCGTGGACGACACCGGGAACGAGGTGAACGCCGAACCGGAAACCACCCTCGAACTCAGCGCCTAGCAGCACCAATGGAGGATCAGAGCGTTACACCACTACTCGGGACTTGACCCCACCCGGCGGGCGGTGGCCGAGGTGAAGGCCGCCTGGCGGGCCGGGAAGCGCCGGGTGCACCGGCCCTGGATCACCGAGCCGGGCGCATGGCTGCAGTACGACTTCGGCGATGGGCCGGCGATCGACGGGGCCAAGACGGTGCTGTTCGTGGCCTGGCTGGCCTGGTCCCGCTACCGGATCGTCATCGCCCTGCGTGATAGGACGGCTCCGAGTGTGTTCGCCGCCCTGGACCGGTGCTTCCGGCTGATCGGGGGCGCGCCGACCTATGTGCTGACGGATAACGAGAAGACAGTGACGGTCTCTCATGTGGCCGGGGTGCCGGTGCGTAACCAGGCCACCGTGGCGTTCGCTCGGCATTACGGCGTGGAGGTGCTGACCTGCCAGCCAGCGGATCCGGCCGCCAAGGGCGGGGTGGAGAACGCGGTGAAGCTGGCCAAGGCCGACCTGGTCCCGAAGGACACCAACCTGCGGGACCAGTACGCCTCGTTCGCTGAGCTCGAGGCCGCCTGCGCGGGGTTCATGGCCATGGTGAACTCCCGGGAGCACCGGGTGACCCGGCGCCGCCCGGACCACATGCTCGCCGAGGAGACCAGCGCGTTGCATCGGATCCCCGCCACGGCGCACACCGTGGCCTACGGGGTGGGACGGAAGGTGCCGGAGAACACGCCGATGGTCTCCTTCGAAAACGCCCAGTACTCGGTGCCCGCGCACCTGCTCGGGGCCGAGGTGTTCGTGCGCCATCACGGCACCGGACCGGACTCGATGGTGGTGATCATGCACGCCGGTGCGCAGGGGCCGGTGGAGGTCGCCCGGCACCGGGTGGCCCGGCCCGGGTCCCCGGCCATCGACGACGCGCACTTCCCCGGCCACGAGACGGACAAGGTGCCCGGGGACTACACCCCGGTGCCCCGTTCGGCGGCGGAGGCCGAGTTCCTGGCCATCGGGGCCGGAGCGAGGACCTGGCTGGTGGAGGCCGCCGCGGCCGGCACCAGCCGGATCGGTCAGAAGATGGCCGAGGCCGTCACCCTGGCCAAGCTCGCCGGCACCGACCAGGTCGACCGCGCCCTCGGGGTGGCCGCGGTGCACCAGCGCTTCGCCCACGGCGACCTGGCCTCCCTGCTCACCGCCGCCGGCCACCGCACCGGGATGCACACCGCCACCGAGGAACGGTCCCTGACCCAGGGCACCGCCGGCTGGGCCGGCCTCGGTACCTCCAACACCGAGGGGGCAGCCCGGTGAGCATCCACACCCCGAACACCGCCGCACCGGCGCTGCCGGCCGATTTGGAGGCGCTGTTGCGGCAGCTGAAGATGCCCCACGCCCGCGGTATCGCCGCCGAGGTACTGGCCACCGCCCGGGCCCAACGCTGGGAGCCGGCCGAGGTCCTCAAGGCCCTGCTGGTCGAGGAGACCACCGGTCGGGCCCGATCCATGCTCGCCGCCCGGCGCAAGGCCGCCGGGTTCCCCACCGGCAAGACCTTCACGACCTGGGATCCGGGCGCCTCCTCGATCCCGGCCCCGACCCAGCAGTCCCTGCGCACCCTGGAATGGCTCTCGCGCAGAGAGAACCTCGTGGTCTGCGGGCCCTCCGGCACCGGCAAGACCTTCTTCCTCGAGGCCCTGGGCCAGCAGGCCGTGGAGGAGGGCAAGCGGGTGGCCTGGTTCACCCTGGAGGACCTCGGGGCGATGATCCGGGCCCACCGGCCCGATGACACCATCACCAAAGCCGTCGCCCGAATCCTGCGCGCCGACCTGATCGTCATCGACGACATCGGCCTGCTGCCGGTCGCCGACGATGCCGCCGAGGGCCTCTACCGCATCGTGGACGCCGCCTACGAGAAACGCTCCGTAGCGATCAGCTCGAACCTGCACCCGGCCGGCTTCGACGAGCTGATGCCCAAGACCCTGGCCACCGCCACCGTGGACCGGCTCCTGCACCACGCCCACGTGTGCCAGACCACCGGAGACTCCGTACGGATGACCCAGGCAATGGCCGGGAAGGGAGTCATGCCACTGAACTGATCCCATCACGGTGGCCAGCACCACCACCCAAACGGGCAAACCAGCTGGCCACCAGTGGGCAGTTCTGATGGCCACCAGCGGGAAGAAACACTGGCCGCCTATGGGCAGAACTCAATGGCCCTTGACAGACCCTTCTCACGCGCCTGAATCTCGCCGTCATGGATCGACAGCACCTCGGTCTGTGCGCCAGCCCGCTCCAGAAGCGCCGCGCAGGCTCTGACTGACCGACATCAGGAAGCACTTCACGGCTGAGGAGAAGCTCTGTCTCTGCGCGAACAAGGCCGTCGCAGGCCGCGGCGGTGCAGCCGTGGTGGCTGGGTGCCTGGTGCACGAGGACCGGGGCTCGCAGTTCCGATCTGGCCTATTTCAGGACGCGCGCACCCGTCATGGGCTGATCGGCTTCGTACTCGACGTCCTGACGCGCGGTTCTGCCGGCCGGTCGGCCTGATCCCGCGCTCCGGGTGATCACGGCGTCGGATCGAGCCTGACAGGTCAGCGTCGGCGCCGTGGTGGATGGCATGCACCACCCCCACGAGCGCCGTGTCGCGTTCAGCACTCTGGTGGGCCTACCTGCCCCCTCACTCCGCCAGGAATTCCAGCAGGATCCGGTTGAACTCCTCGGAGTGGCTGATGCTGAAGCCGTGCGGGGCATCCTTGACGAGTTCGACGCGGCTGCCGTCGATCGCCTTGTGCGTCCGCTTGCCGGAGCCCTTGAACGGCACGATCTGGTCGGCGTCGCCGTGCAGGACCAGGGCCGGCACGGTCACTGCCGGCAGGTCGCGGCGGAAGTCGGTGGCCCCGAACGCGTCCATGCAGGCCAGCGCCGCCGTCTGGTCGGACTGCAGCGCCATCCGGATGGCCTCCTGGCGCTGCTCCTCGGTGACCTTGAGGCTGCTGGTCAGGCCGGCCAGCTTGGGGGTGGAGAAGAACGTCGTCGTGAAGTCGTCGAAGAACGACTCGCGGTCCTTCTCGAGACCCGCGCGCATCTCGGCGGCCTGCTTCTCGGTCAGCGGGCCGTCSGGGTTGTCGTCGGTCTTCAGCAGGTACGGGGGCACSGCGCCGGCGAACACCACCGAGTGGATCCGGTCCGCGCCGAAYCGGGACATGTAGCGCGCCACCTCGCCRCCGCCCATCGAGAAGCCCACGAGCGTCACGTCRCGCARGTCGAGCTCGGTGAGCAGGCCGTGCAGGTCGGCGGTCATCGTGTCGTAGTCGTAGCCGCCGGCGGGCTTCTCCGAGGCGCCGAAGCCGCGCCGGTCGTAGGTGATCACGCGATAGTGCGGGGACAGGGCTGCGACCTGGTCCTTCCAGGAGTCGAGGGTCAGCGGCCAGCCGTGGATGAGGACCACGGGGCGCCCATGGCCGGACTCCTCCACGTTCAGCCCGATCGTGCCGTGGTCCGTGGGGATCTGCATGAGGGTCATGTGCGCATGCCTTCCTGTGCTCTCGGGGGACGACGGCGGCGCTCGGCCGCCGCTTCCTCCTCACGCTAGGCACGCGCTCGGCACGTGTCAAGTTGAGTCCCTGATAGTGGTGTAACCCTCCCCGGTCGCCAACACCGTCCCCTTCACGGACGCGGTCACCGTGGGAGCCTTCGAGCGAACCTTCCACAGCACTCTCGAAAGGACATCACCACGATGACCGCTCCACACATTGTCGACCCTGAACGCCTGCTGCGCGAAGCTCTCGGGGAGGCCTCCCCAGACCTGTTGCGCCACCTGCTGCAGACCGTGATCAACGCACTGCTCTCCGCCGACGCGGACGCGGTCTGCGGCGCCGAGTACGGCCAGGCCTCCCAGAGCCGTACCGCACAGCGCAACGGCTACCGGCACCGACCCCTGGACACCCGCGCCGGCACGATCGATGTGGCCATCCCCAAACTCCGGGCCGGCACGTACTTCCCCGAATGGCTCCTCGAGCGCCGCAAACGGGCCGAGTCCGCACTGATCACCGTGGTCGCGGACTGCTACCTGGCCGGGGTCTCGACCCGGCGCATGGACAAGCTCGTACGTCAGCTCGGCATCGACTCGCTCTCGAAGTCCCAGGTC
>NZ_UNRH01000020.1:0-9929 GCF_900537135.1 Micrococcus sp. Alg238-R198 | reverse complement strand
CCTCGCTCGAGCCCTTCTCGTAGCCCAGATGGCTGGTCAGCTCGGCCTGCAGGCCCCGCTCGAGCGCGGCCTTGACCAGCGCGGGCACGAACCCGCCGTCACCGGTGAGCTCGACGCCGCCCGCGTCGATCTGCGCGAACAGGGCATCAAGCTGCCCTGAGGCTTTCAGCTGCTCGACCAGGTCCTGGCCCGAGGGCTCGCCTGGGTTCTTCTCGTCGATCATGGTCATGATTCTTACCGTTCCTCTCGGTACGGCTTACACAGACCATCTGACACGCCCGGCCGTCGGCCTGTGCACGATCGGCCCCTTGACCACAGGGGTCAGGAGCACCGGGGTCGGGACGCGGATATGGTCTGTCGTTCCCAGGGCCGGGGCTTCTGCTCCATCGCCGACCGGCGTCGAGGCGTGCCACCCACCTGTCGCACCGCCCCACCCCGCCAAGATCACCGTGTGGTCTCGTACGGCGCCGGCAGGTTGACTCCCTAGGGGGGACCGACTGCAGCGGGCCGCGGAGGGGAGTCCTAGTAGTGGTTATCGCGCGGCGTCGACGGTGCCCCGGTCGGGCACCGTGGCGGTCAGGAGGACCGCGGCCAGCGCCCCGCCGACAATGAAGATGTCCGCGATGTTGCCGATGAACCAGTTCCCGTAGGCGAGGAAGTCCACCACGTGGCCTTGCCCGAATGACGGTGGGCGCAGGAGCCGGTCACCCAGGTGGGAAGTCACCGCGCCGCCGAGACACCCGATCACGATCGCCCAGGACACGGTACGGACCCGGAGGGTGAACCAGATCGCCGCGGCGACCGCCACCGCCGAGATGATGGTGAAGATCCAGGTCGAGTTGGCCCCGAACGAGAAGGCCGCCCCGGGGTTGTAGGCCAGCTGGAGCCCGAGCAGCTCACCCAGGAGCGGGACTCGCTCGCCCGTGGACAGGCTGTTCTCCGCCCACCACTTGGTCACCTGGTCCAGGACCACTACGCCGGCCCCGATCGCAATGGTCAAGAGCACCAGGGGGTACCTGCGCCGATGGTTCATTCGTGTCCTTTCGCGGTGCGCCCGTTTCCCGGCGCCTCAGTGGATTGACCGACCTCCGCACGACCTACGCAGTCACTGGAAGGTACCGGACGGCGCGGGCAGGCCGGGTCTCACCGTGCCTGCGGAGCATCTACCCCGCAGGCACGGTGGGAGCTCATCCCACGGTGGAGCGTTGGGCCTGCCGGTCGGTGAGGGATGCCAGGGCGGTGCGTCGGGTGGTGGCCGCACGCAGGCCGTTGCCGATGACGATGACCTCGGCGACCTCGTGCACCAGGACCACGGCGGCCAGGCCGAGCATGCCGGTGATGGCCAACGGCAGCAGCACTCCGATGATCAGCAGCGACAGGACGATGTTCTGGTTCATGATGGCCCGGCCGCGGCGGGCGTGGGCCAAGGCCTGGGGGATCAGGCGCAGATCGTGACCGGTGAAGGCCACGTCCGCGGACTCGATGGCCGCGTCCGAGCCGGTGGCGCCCATGGCGATGCCGACCTCGGCGGCGGCCAGGGCGGGGGCGTCGTTGATGCCGTCCCCGATCATCGCGGTGGGCCGGGTGCCGGTCAGCTGACCGACGGCGGCGGCCTTGTCCTCGGGGCGCAGCTCGGCGCGAACGTCGCCGATGCCGGCCTGGGCAGCGATCGCCCGGGCGGTGCGGGCGTTGTCCCCGGTGAGCATCGTCAGGCCGATGCCCTGGCCGGTCAGGGTGGTCACGACGGCGGGGACCTCGGGGCGCAGTTCGTCACGGACCCCGATCGCTCCGGCGACCGTCCCGTCGCGGTGGATGATGACCACGGTCATGCCCTGGTCCTCCAGCTGCTGGACCTGGGCGGCCAGGGGCCCGGGGTCGAGCCAGCGGGGGCTGCCGACCGTGATCGTGGCCCCGTCGATACGGCCGGTGATGCCGTGCCCGGCGGTCTCGGTGACGGCCTTGGCCCCGGGTGCGTCGGGGGCGGCGGCGATGATGGCCGCGGCCAGCGGGTGGGTGCTGTGCTGTTCCAGCGCGGCGGCCCAGCCCAGCACCTGATCCTCGGTGAGGCCGGGGGTGGTGAGCACGGCGGTGACGGTGGGCTGGTTGCGGGTCAGGGTCCCGGTCTTGTCCACGGCCAGGTGGCGGATCCCGCCGAGGCGCTCGAAGGCGGCCCCGGACTTGATGACGACCCCGAACCGGCTGGCCGCGCCGATCGCGGAGACCACCGTGACCGGGACCGCGATGGCCAAGGCGCAGGGGGAGGCGGCCACCAACACCACCAGGGCGCGGGTGATCCACAGTTCCGGGTCCCCGAGCAGGGACCCGAGGGCCGCGACGAGCACGGCCAGGATGAGCACCCCGGGCACCAGGGGCTTCGCGATCCGGTCGGCCAGCCGGGCCCGGTCCCCCTTCTCGGCCTGGGCCTGTTCGACCAGGTGCACGATGGTGGTCAGGGAGTTGTCGGTGCCGGCGGCGGTGGCGTCAATCTCCAGGGCCCCGGCGGTATTGATCGACCCGGCCGAGACGGTGTCTCCCGGGCCGACCTCGACCGGGATGGACTCGCCGGTGATCGCCGAGGTGTCCAGGGAACTGCGCCCGGTACGCACGATCCCGTCGGTGGCGACCCGTTCCCCGGGCCGGACCACGAGCACCTGCCCGGGTCGCAGGTCCTTGGCCTCGACCTCCACCGTGGCCCCGCCGGCCCGGATGGTCGCGGTCTCGGGCACCAGTTTCAGCAGGGCGCGCAGGCCCGCCCGGGCCCGGTCCATGGCCTTGTCTTCCAGGGCCTCGGCGATGGAGTACAGGAACGCCAGGGCGGCGGCCTCCTCGATGTAGCCCAGGATCACCGCGCCGATGGCGCTGATCGTCATCAGCAGTCCGATCCCGAGCCGGCCCCGGGTGAACAATCCGCGCAGCGCCCCGGGCACGAAGGTCCAGGCGCCCAGCACCAGCCCGACCCAGAACACCACCGTGGCCACGAGACCGGCCCCGGACCATTCCAGGACCAGCCCGGTGAGGAACGCCAGCCCGGAGAGCGCCGGGAGCAGGATGGCTGCATCGCGCCACCACGGCCGGTGCTCCTCGTGCTCCTCGGGTGCACCGGGAGTGGGGGTCGGGGCCTCGCAGCCGCAGGCGGCGCTCACGAGGCCACCTCCGCCGTGTCGCAGCACCCGGGTACCGGGCAGCCCGGGTCCAGGCAGGGCGCGGAGGCATCCACCGCGAGGGTCACCTCGAGCAGACTGCTCAGCGCCCGGGCCAGGTGCGCATCGACGATCGCGTACCGGGTGCGGCGGCCCTGGTGCTCGACGGCCACGATCCCGCAGTCCCGCAGGCAGGCCAGGTGGTTCGACACGTTCGACCGGCTCAGCCCCAGGGCCTGGGCCAGCTCGGCCGGATACCCGGGGCCCTCCAGCAGGGACAGCAGGATCCGGGATCGGGTGGGGTCGGCCATCGCCCGGCCCAGCCGGTTCATCACGTCCAACCGTGTCGCAATCGTCAGCATGTGGTGAACTATACAGCCTGCACTGTAGTCTCTTGCGGGGTTTCGCCCGGGCCGGGCGACCCCGATCGATTGAATCAGTGAGGACCCTCCGTGACTGCCCGTTGCTGCCCCACCTTCCCGCATCGCCGCTGCCGGGGCCGAGGAGGACGGCCATGAGCCTGGGTGGGTTCTTCGCCGAGATGGTCCAGTCCGGGGCACTGCTGGTGGCGATGCCGCTGGCCGTGGTCGCCGGGCTGGTGTCCTTCCTCTCCCCGTGCATCTTGCCGCTGGTGCCCGGATACCTGGGGTATGTCTCCGGGCTGGCCGACCCGCGCCGGGCGGACAACCGGCGCCGGGTGATGACCGGGGTGGGACTGTTCATTATGGGCTTCGCCGCGGTGTTCACCCTCTACGGGGCCGCCTTCGGGGTGATCGGCGGGTGGCTGTTGCAGTGGCAGGACGCGCTGATCCGGGCCTTGGGGGTGTTCGTGATCCTGATGGGCCTGGTGCTCATCGGCTGGCTGCCGTTCCTGCAGAACACCCGGCGGATGTCCTTCCAGCCCAGGACCGGGATCGCCGGGGCCCCGCTGCTCGGGGTGGTCTTCGGCCTGGGCTGGACCCCGTGTATGGGCCCGACCCTCAGCGCCGTGCTGGCGTTGAGCACCACCACCGGGGACCCCTGGCGCGGGGCCCTGCTGGGCTTCCTCTACTGTCTGGGCCTGGGCATCCCCTTCGTGCTGGTGGCGATGGGCCTGGACTGGGTCACCCGAACGCTGGGCTTCGTCCGCCGCCACATCCGCGCCTTCAACATCATCGGCGGGGTACTGCTGGTGCTCGTCGGGGTGCTGATGGTCACCGGGATCTGGACCCTGTGGATCTACCAGCTGCAGAACCTGGCCGGCACCTTCACCACCCCCGTCTAACCCCGCCCGCACACGCCCCCCACCTCACGGATTGGACCGCTCGTGACTTCCCCTGACCCCACCGCTTCCACCCCGTCCCGGCAGCGCCGGGCCAAGATCGTGGTCTGGGTGCTGCTGGGCCTGGTCGTGGCCGCCGCCCTCATCGGTTACCTTGTGGCCCGCGGGACCGCCACCGCCCAGCAGCAGGACCCCAACCAGTCCACCGCCCAGTCCACCGGGCAGTCGACTGGGTCTGCCGGTCAGTTGGTGCGGGAGAATAGCCGGGTGCTCTCGCAGGCCCCCAATGAGAAGGCCGTGCTGGTGGAGTTCCTGGACTTCGAGTGCGAGGCCTGCGCGGCGGCTTACCCCTTCGTGGAGGACCTGCGCGCCGAGTATGCGGACACCGTGACCTTCGTGCACCGGTACTTCCCGCTGCCGGGCCACCCGAACTCGGTCACCGCGGCCATCGCCGTGGAGGCCGCTGCCCAGCAGGGCGCCTACGAGTCGATGTACCAGAAGATGTTCGAGACCCAGACCGAGTGGAGCCACACCACGGAGGACCGCAGCCCGGTCTTCCGGGCCTACGCCGAAGAGTTGGGCCTGGACATGGCCGCCTACGATGCCGCGGTGGCCGACCCGGCCACCCGGGACCGGGTCGAGCTGGACGTGGCCGACGGCACCGCCCTGGGCGTGGCCGGGACCCCGACCTTCTACCTCGACGGTGAGCCGCTCACCGTGAACAGCCTGGAAGAGTTCACCGCCGCCGTCGAGGCCGCCACCCAGGACTGACCGCCCGGACCATCCGCGGCCACCCGGGCCAGAGCAGAGGACCGAGAGCAAAGGACTTCCCATGACCGACCGGCTCACCGAGCCCACCGCCCCGAGCGCCGCCTCCCCAGTATCGGCAGCCGGCCCGGCGCCGGCCCCGGCGTGGTTCACCGGGCGCCGGGCCTTCGGCCTGGTGCTGCTCGTCACCGGCGCCGTCGGCTGGATCGCCTCGGCGACCCTGGTCCTCGAACGCCTCGCCCTCTACGAGAACCCCGGCCACACCACCAGCTGTGACATCAACCCCTGGGTGTCCTGCGGACGGGTCATGGGCACCTGGCAGTCCGAGCTGTTCGGCTTCCCCAACCCGCTGATCGGCATCGTCGCCTTCGCCGTGGTGATCTCCACCGCGATGGTCGTGCTCTCCGGGGCCCGGCCCGGCCGCGGGTACTGGCTCGGGCTGCAGGCCGGGGTCACCCTCGGGATAGGGTTCGTGGCCTGGCTGTGGTTCCAGGCCCTGTACGAGATCTACATCCTCTGCCTGTACTGCATGATCGTCTGGGCGGCCATGATCCCCCTGTTCCTCCTGCTCACCGCCCGCAACCTCGCCCACGGCGTGATCCCCGCCCCGCCGGGGGTGGTCCGGTTCGCCACCGGCTGGGCCGGGACCCTCATCGCCGTCGCCTACGTCGCCGTCGCCGGCTCGGTCTTCGTCCAGTTCCTCCCCGCCTTCACCGGCTTCTGACCGGTCCTGGGGCGCGACCTCGCCATTATCGACTGAAGGCGCTATCATCGTCGTATGACGATGATTAAGGAGCCGGGGGTGTCCCCGGCGGCGGGCCTGGGCCCGGCGGCGGCGCTGTTCCACGGGTTCTCCGACCCCACCCGGTTGGCGATCCTGCGGCACCTGGCCACCGGGGAGCACAAGGTGCGCGAGCTGACCGAGCACCTCGGGTTGGCCCAGTCCACGGTCAGTGCGCACCTGGCCTGCCTGGCCGGCTGCGGGTTGGTGGCCTCCCGGCCGGTGGGCCGGGCCTCGCTGTACGCCCTGGCCGCCGAGCCCGAGCTGCTTCAGGTGCTGGCCGCCGCCGAGCGGCTGCTGACGGTCACCGGGCACGCGGTCGAGCTCTGCCCACACTCCGGCACCCCGGGCCCCGACGGCCCCGCCGCGGCCTGAGCCCGGTCCCGGAGAAGGAGGACACAGTTAATGGGTGCACACCACCACGCCTCGCCGGCGCACCGCTGGCGGCTGGCGGTCGCTTTCGCCATCACCACGGCGGTGCTGCTGGCCGAGGTGGCCGGGGCGCTGATCACCGGCAGCCTGGCCCTACTGGTGGACGCGGCGCACATGCTCACCGACGCTGGCGGGTTGCTGATGGCCCTGCTGGCCTCCACCCTGATGGCCCGGCCGCCCACGGCCCGGCGCACCTGGGGGTTCCTGCGCGCCGAGGTGTTGGCCGCCCTGGCCCAGGCCGCCATCCTGCTGGCCGTGGGTCTCTACGCCTTCATCGAGGGCCTGCAGCGACTGTTCGCCCCGCCCGAGGTAGCCTCCGGCCCTCTGCTGCTGTTCGGGATCCTCGGCTTGGCCGGTAACCTCGCCTCGCTGGCCGTCCTCGGCTCCGGCCGCGGGGCCAACCTGAACATGCGCGCCGCGTTCCTGGAGGTCCTCAACGATGCGCTGGGCTCGGTGGCCGTGATCGCCAGCGCCCTGGTCATCGCCACCACCGGCTGGGCGCAGGCCGACGCCGTGGCCGGGATGCTCATCGCCGTGTTGATTGTGCCCCGCACCCTGAAGATCCTGGCCGAGGCCGCGCACATCCTGCTCGAATCCACCCCCCGGGACCTGGACCTCGCCGAGGTTCGGGACCACCTTGAAGCGGTGCCGCACGTGGTGTCCGTGCACGACCTGCACGCCTCCCAGATCGCCACCGGGGTCCCCGTGCTCAGCGCCCACGTCGTCGTCGAGGACCACTGCTTCCACGACGGGCACGCCCCCCAGATCCTGGACCAGCTCCAACACTGCGTCGCCGAGCACTTCGACGTGGCGATCGACCACTCCACCTTCCAACTCGAACCCGCCGCCCACGCCCACCACGAACACCCCACCCACCACTGACCCAGTGGGGCTGGTTGAGCAATAGACGCGTCCGCAGGAGGAACCCCCCACCGGACACACCCGCAGCCGACATGGATGAACAGTGGCACGCCACTAGGGACATCCCGCATGACCCGTCCGGTGGTCCGTCCCGCGACGGCACGTCATACGACACGCCCCCGGGTGGGTCACCATCGGCGGCACACAGCTCCGCAGCCCGCGGTGGTCATCGGCGTTGGGCCAGCACCTTCTGTCCGGCTTCGCGCAGTTCCCCCGTGGGTGAGACGTGGCGGTAGAGGGTCTGGCGGGTGATGCCCAGTTCCTTACACAGGGCACCGACGTTGGTGTCCTTGTTCCCCATCGAGGCCATCGCCAGGCGGATCTTGGCCGGGGTCATCTTGTAGGGCCGGCCGCCCTTGCGGCCTCGGGCCCGGGCCGAGGCCAGGCCGGCCTTGGTGCGTTCGGAGATCAGCTCGCGTTCGAACTCGGCCAGGGCGGCGAAGATCCCGAACACCAGCTTGCCGGAGGCGGTCGTGGTGTCAATCGCCGCCCCCTGGCCGGTGAGCACCTTCAGGCCCACGCCCCGCTCGGTGAGCTCGTGCACGATGTTGACCAGGTGGCGCAGGTCCCGGCCGAGTCGGTCCAGCTTCCACACCAGCAGGGTATCCCCGGCCCGCAGCGCTTTCAGGCACGCGGCCAGATGGGGACGGTCATCGCTCTTGCCGGAGGCCTTGTCCTCGTACAGAGCCTCCGGTTCCACGCCGGCTTCGAGCAGGGCGTCGCGTTGCAGGTCGGTGGCCTGGGAGCCGTCAGCCTTAGACACCCGCATGTACCCCACGAGCACCGCCCACCACCCCTGTCATTTATTCGATCGTTTATGTGACACGAGGCCCGCAGAGCGAGGTGTTGAGAAATATTGTCACGTAACCGGTCATTTATTCTACGTCTCGCAGACGGTCAAGGCGCAGCTATGGTGACAGGTAGTCCGAAGGGATGCCGAGCTCGGTGAAATTGCTCCGGACGCCTTGGATCACTTCGTCGTTGTCGCGGCGGTACATCGTGCAGAAGTTGAAGAGTTGGCGGGCGGTCTCGGGGGTGGTCCGGGCTTCCTCGACGACGGCCTGAAAGTTCTTTTTGATCTCCTGCCAACGGATGGCGGTGGGGTCCGTGGTTTGTTCGGTGCTGCCGGGGTCGCGGGAAATGTCCGGTTGGGGCAGGAACACCTCGGCTTCGCGTCCGGGGCAGGTCATGGCCCGGGTTTCGAGCAGGTGTATCGCGGTGGCGGCGGCTTCCAGGGACTGGAGTTGGCGCTGATCGGAGAGTTCCTCGTAGGGGCGCCACGGGCCCTGTCCGGCGCGGACCGGGTGGCCGGTGCGGTCCCACACCTGTCGTGTCAGCCGGCCGGGTGCGCCGCATTCGATGATGGTCGCGCCGAGCTCGTCGAGCAGCGTCCTGAGTAGTCGGAACCAGAGGCCTGCGTGCACCCGGTGTCGGGGAAGGGCGACGGATCCTGTGGTCAGGGCCTGCCAGGTCCGCTGGTCCATGCTCCGGATCGCCGCCCCGACCGGTCGCGGCTCGGGCCTACCCGGCGAGACGTGCCAGAAGTCGTGGTAGCCCACCGGGCCGTTGTGGCGTTCGAGTCGGCAGTGGTGGACGGGGCAGGAGAGCATTAGGGGCACCAGCCACGCCAGTTGGTAGGGGCAGGGAGGGGTGGATTCCATGGTGCAGCGCGGACAGGCCCGGTGTTGCCAGCCGGCATCCGTGGGCAACCAGGCCCGCCAGTCCTCCACGGTACGGTCGCGTCTCCTTCCCCGGGGCAGCAGTACCGCCAGCTGGCGGGTATAGGTGGTGTAGGCCTTCGCCGCTGGCTCGAGTTGGTCCAGCAGCCAGGGGGTCTGCCCGCCGAGAGTCATGGCCCGTATGGTGTCGGTTCCGGTTCTGGTGCGGCCGGCTAGCTGGTTGATGAATTCCTCCGGGGCGGCCACGTCCAGGTCCCCGGGGCGGGAGATGCAGAACCCGGTATCGAGAACGAGGTCCTCGACCTCGGCCCCGTAGCGGTGGGCTATCCGGCGCAGCCAGGAGGTGAGTGCCTCACCGGTGACCGGGGCCGGGTGCACCGGCCACCGAGTGCTCACAGCAGCTCGCGTTCGAAGACCCGGCGGCGTTCGGCCGGCCCGGTGTAGTTAGCCATCGTCAGGGTCCGGTGGTCGATGGCCTCGAGGCCGGACTCGACGGCGGCCACCGCGGCCGCGGTCAGCAGGTGGGCCAGCTCCCCGATGGTGCCCTCGCTGCGGGCCAGCAGGTAGCGGGCCATGTCCTCGGTGTCGATCACCGATGGTTTCCGGAGGGGGAAGGAGGCGGCGAAGCGGGCGTGTCAGATGGTCTGTGTAAGCCGTACCGAGAGGAACGGTAAGAATCATGACCATGATCGACGAGAAGAACCCAGGCGAGCCCTCGGGCCAGGACCTGGTCGAGCAGCTGAAAGCCTCAGGGCAGCTTGATGCCCTGTTCGCGCAGATCGACGCGGGCGGCGTCGAGCTCACCGGTGACGGCGGGTTCGTGCCCGCGCTGGTCAAGGCCGCGCTCGAGCGGGGCCTGCAGGCCGAGCTGACCAGCCATCTGGGCTACGAGAAGGGCTCGAGCGAGGCGCCGAAGCCCGCCAACTCCCGCCACCGGACCACCCCGC
>NZ_UNRH01000019.1:0-8123 GCF_900537135.1 Micrococcus sp. Alg238-R198 | reverse complement strand
CCCTTCGTCACGCCACAGGCGTTGGATCTTCTTGTGGTTCACCACCCACCCCTCGGCGCGGGCGTCGTGATACGCCCGCCGATACCCGTAGCGGGGATGGTCCTTCGCCCAGGCGCGCAGCCACTCCCTGAGCGCCCGATCCGGGTCCGCGACCGTGTCGCCCTTGAGCGGTCGCCGGTACGCGGAGCGGCTCAGCCCGACCAGACGGCACGCCATCCGTTCGCTCACCCGCAACTTGCSCTTGAGGTGATCGACGGCGGCGCGGCGCCTGTCCGGGCTTAGAAGTTTCCCTCAGCCAGCTCCTTGAGCGCGGCCTTCTCCAGCTCCGCTTCCGCGAGCAGACGCTTCAGGGTCGCGTTCTGCTTCTCCAGCTCCTTCAGGCGCTTTGCGTCGTCGGCCTTGAGGCCGCCGTACTGGTTCCGCCACCGGTAGTACGTCTGCTCGGACACCCCGAGCTCCCGGCACACCGCCGCGACGTCCTGACCATCGGCGAGCATCCTGTCGGCCTGCCCGAGCTTACGGACGACCTGCTCGGGGGTGTGACGCTTCCTGCTGTTCGTCATGATCTGACCAGTCTCCCTGCCCGCGACCGCGGGCAACAGGACGACTCTCATAACGACTGGACCTACGAAACGGGGTCAGCCCAGCCGGTCAGGCCATCCATGAAGTAGATCTCAATGGTGAACATTGCGTCCCCTTCTTGATTGCCGGGTCGGCCCATAAACGTAGGTCCGGCACCGACGTATTAAGGGGCCCGGAGCTCCTAAGTGAGGACGTCCTTGTCTCTGGGTCTTGCGGTCGTCATCCGAGCCTGGCTCAGAGTTGACTCAGAAGCTCAAAGAATTTGCTCATCGTGTGAGCTCCTTCGAGGGGCGCCGTGTCATCCTGGAAGACCATGTAGTAGCGGACGTCCGGGCCGGCCAGTTCGGCCCACTTCTGGCCGAGCCGGAGCTTCATGCGGGAGTCGTCGTTCTTGAGGTGTGCACCCTTGGGCTCAACTGCGACCAGGTGACCGCGCGTAGTCATCACGAGGAAATCCGGGTAGTGGTTGATGGGGCCGTTGATGCAGAAGCCTCGGCGCTCGATGTTGCGGTGCCACCACCGGACGTTGCTCATCGCCGAGAAGCGAGTGGCGAATTCGACCTCGTCCTTGTTCATGCGGTCTTCGGCTTCGTAGAGGGAACCGCCGATGGTGGTCGTCGCGTCGACGGGGTTGATGGTCTCCGGGAGGTAGTAGGTGAAGTCCACCCGAATCCGGCCGATTTCGAGGTCGTCCTTGAACTTCTGGGCCTTGTGCTCGTCCAGGAAGCCATTGATCTTGCGCTGGATGAGCTCGGCCGCCCTCTGGGGGTGTTCAAGGTAGGCGGCCATGGCTGTGGCATCGAAGTTCTCCACCACCTGCGCGACGTACGCGCGAAGGTCGGCATCGCGAATCGCATTGATGGGCTTCAACCTCGTGAAGATGTCCCCTGCGGCACTTCGCCTCTGCGCGTCGAGATCGAGGTTCCCAAAATGTTCCCGCATGATGCGCTGATCCTGAACGCTCATTCGGAAAGCGCGCGGGACATCCTTGGCGGAGCGGACGTCGATCTGAAACATCTGCTCATCCACCGTTAGGTTGATTCGCGTGTCCTTGCCTCGCAGGGTGAAGCCGGCGCCCAGCGCTTCGTGGTGGAGTGCCACCAGCCCGCTCTCCATCTCGGAGAAGAGAGCGCTCCCTTCCTCCGGGGTCACGAACTGTGGCAATGCGTACCCGGCGAACTCGTCGGCGAGCTCTCGGAACATGTGGCTGCTCACGACGGCGTCCTCCAGTTCCGCAGGCACTATGGGCGCGTTCGTGTGAGCGGCCGCGTCAGCCGCTCTGCCATAGGAGGCCTCGCGCTGCTGCGCCTCGGCGAGCAGGGATGAGACTCCGGACTGTGCAGCGCCCTCCGACGATGATGAATCCTTGGTGTTCAACCGAGTGGAGATCTGCTGCTCATCGAACTCCACGAACTCCTCGGTTGTGGTATCAGGAGCGCTGTCTGGCAGCTGGTGGCCCCGGTCTTCCTCGGGATCGTCGACGGGCCTGGGTTCCGGGACGATCGCCGTGTCAGGAACGTCAACGGCGCGAACGTCGTCCTTGCTGAAGCCGGCGGCGTTCAGGCCGGAGATGATCTTGGTGAGGGTGTCGTTGAAGTCGCGGGAGGACGTCAGCACATAACTCATGTTGAGGAGAGGGTTGCTGAAGCGTGTCGCGTGAGGCTGTCGGAGCACCCGGCCGAGGACCTGCTCGACATCCACCTGGCTCGTCTTGTTCGCCAAGGACGCAAGGACATAGGCGAAGGGGCAGTCCCATCCTTCCTTGAGGGCGTTGACGGTGATGATGTACCGGATCTCGCACTCCGGGCTGAGGAGGTCCACGCCGCGCAGCTCGTTGACCTCCGCGGTCTTGATGGCGATCTGCGCCGCCGGGATGCCGGCCGCCACCAGCTTGGAACGAAGGCGTTCGAAAGAAGTGGCGTCCTCGCGGGCTTTCGGCTGAGCCTGGAACAGTGCGATGGGACGTACATAGCGGCCGTCCTGTTCGCGCACTTCGCTGGCGGCAGTCTCCAGCGACTGCCGTAGGTCGATGGTGTCCGTGATCACGTCCGTCTGCGATGCGCGGTTGTAGGCGACCACGGGGAGCTTGACCATGTGCTCGGCCTTCAGTTCGAACGCACTGACGTAGGAGATGACGTTGGCCTGCTTCTTGGGGGTGGCGGTGAGCTCGAGGATGAAGGATGGGTTGAAGTTCCCCAGCATCTCCAGGCTGAGACTGCTGGTCGCGTGGTGGGACTCGTCGACGATCACGATCGGATTGAGTTGATTGATGACCTGGAACAGGGCGCTCTGATCCGCGGTGGGAATCGGCTGTTCCGGCACTCCCAGTGCTGTGCTGAAGGGGATGAGATTCCCATTGGCCTGGTAGGCCTTGCGGCCATCCTTGCTGCGTGCGCGGAACGAGTCGTAGGAGAGCACCATCACGCTGAGCTGCTCGGCCACGGCGACCGGATTGAAGTTCTGCCCGGCGAGCAGTTCCTCCTTGGAATACACGTGGACGCGCCCGCCGAAGTCAGCGTCGAGCTGGCGCCGGTAGGGATGCGTAGGGTTCTTCAGCGCGGCCAAGGTCTGCGTGAGGATGGACTCCGACGGTACGAGCCAGACGACCGCCTGGTGGCGCGCTGGGGGCAGGGACTGGAAGATCGGCTGGGCCGACGCACACGCCAGCAGGGTCTTGCCGCCGCCCGTGGGCACCTTGTAGCAGACCTGGGGGACGCCCTCGATGGTGTTCTGGTATCCGGCGGCCCCACCTTGGCCGACGGTGACCCCTCGCGTCGCCCAGAACGACCGGAACGCGCCCTCCAGGGAGCCTTCGCGGCTCAGATGTTCCAAGTAGTCCTTGAGGTCGGCGATGACCCGCTTCTGGTACTTCTTCAGTTCCATCGTTGTCCTTTCCTGCCCCTCACAGGCGGGCGATGTCCCGCGGGATCTTCTTGAAAGTGACGCCATGCGTCGCCAGCTGCCCCTCGGGGAGGACACACACGTCAGCGAAGACGACGTACGCCTCCGCCCGGCACGTGGTGGGGATCGAGGCGAGGTAGGAGCGGTCCAGCACCGTGGTCTCCGAGGCGTCGTAGGCGAAGAAGTAGGACACCCCCGCGTGGGTGCCGAGGAAGTCAGGGTGGACCTTCTCAGCGCCGCCCTGGTACGGCTGTCCCGTCGAGGTGAACCAGATGTACTCTCGCAGTCGCTCCAGGGGCAGGATCGGGTTCAGGTCTCCCTCGCGCAGAAGGGGTTCACCCAGCTCGTAGTAGGAGAACGACCCGCCCGTGCCGGAGACGTCCTGCTCGTGCTCCTGGATGGCGACAACGCGGACGGAGGGGACGCCGGTCTTTCCCGTGACGGTGGTGGTGACCTTGGGACGAGACACCTTCGTATAGGTGCCGAGTGCCTCCTCATACACCTTCATGGCTTCCGCAAAAACGTCTGCGCCGCGCTTGACGGTGGCGACCGTGAGCTTCTGATCGAAGAGGACATGTTCCTGGGACCGGGTGCCCTTGTATCCCCGGATGGTGCGACGCACCCGCTCGGCGGTGACTGTCTCCGCGTAGTCGCCGAGCTCCACAAGGATGAAACGCCGCCCCCCGCCGTCCCGGGCATTCACGTTGAGGACGGCCTGGCCGGTGGTGCCAGACCCGGCGAAGGAATCCAGGATCAGATCACCCGGCTTCGACGCGATCGCGAGCACCCGCTCCACTAACCGGGAGGGCTTGGGGGTGTCGAAGGCGACGCGGCCGTTGAAGATCGCGCGGATCTCCTTCTTGGCCTCGTCCGTATGGCCAGCCTCCTGGTGGGTCCAGAGGTTGGTGGGAAGAAGGCCGCCGACGGCGTCCAGATAGGTCTTGCGCGCAATCCCACCCTGCCCGTTGCGAGTGAAGAAAAAACGCGGCCAAGGACCTTTCTCGTAGACGGTCTGGGCGTCCTGGCGGGCCTCTGCGAGCGGCTTGGCGAGCACCAGGGCCGGGACACCCGGCTTGACCTTATCTGGGCTGATCCCACACACGCGGGCGCGCTCGACTGCGTCGTTGAGATCCTTGAGCTCATAGTCAGTCCACCCTGCCATAATGCGCATGACTTCTGGCTGTTCAAAGGTCCAGCATCGCCCCTGAGCGGGGTAGACCAGCTCTCCCGTAAAGGGGCTCTGGATGGCGTACACCATGCCCTGGTGAGTTGCCGCACCGGGCGCGGTGGCGTTGTCGGTCCGCCATGCGCTGACATCATTGTCAGGGTTCTTGTATTTCGAATCCATCGAGGCGGTTCGCGACAGGGTGTTGGGCTTCCAGTCCGGTTCCTTGGAAAAGGCTAGTAGGTGCTCCACTTCGGCGGGGATGCCCTTGGAGTCGTTGCGGGTGGCGTAAGTGCGCTGCCAGGAGATGTCTGCGATGAAGCAACGCGCGCCGAAGATCTCATCGCAGATCAGGCGGAGCGCGGCAACCTCATTGTCGTCGATCGAGATGAAGATGGCACCGGTGGGCGCGAGCAGGCGGTGCAGCAGCCGGAGCCGGGGGTACATCATGCACAGCCACTTGTCGTGACGGGTGAGGTCCTCACCCTCCTTGCCTACGACGTCCCCCAGCCACTTCTGGAGGCGGGGGTCGCTGACGTTATCGTTGTACACCCAGCTCTCGTTGCCGGTGTTGTAGGGCAGTAGTGCCCCATAGAGTGGTGTAGCGCACGGTGACTGGGCACGTCGTTCCGGATGTGGACGCGGCCACCGTGTGATCCTTCGAGTCAACCTTCCACAGAATCCTCGAACGGAGTCATCACGATGACCGCTCCTCATATTGTCGACCCTGCCGGCCTGCTCGGCGAAGCCCTGTCCGAAGCATCCCCGGATTTGATGCGTTCGTTGCTGCAGACCGTGATCAACTCCCTGCTCTCCGCTGACGCCGACGCGGTGGTCGGCGCCGAATGGGGTAAACCCACCCCGGGCCGAGCTACCCAGCGCAACGGGTACCGGCACCGGGACCTGGACACCCGGGTCGGGACCCTGGACGTGGCGATCCCCAAACTCAGGTCGGGCACGTACTTCCCGGAGTGGCTGCTCGAGCGCCGCAAAAGGGCCGAATCCGCGCTGATCACGGTGGTCGCCGACTGCTACCTGGCCGGGGTCTCGACCCGGCGGATGGACAAACTGGTCAAGACCCTCGGGATCAACGCGCTGTCGAAGTCCCAGGTCTCGCGGATGGCCACCGAGCTGGACGAGCAGGTCGAGTCCTTCCGTCATCGCCCGCTCGGGGAGGCTGGGCCGTTCACGTTCGTGGCCGCCGACGCGCTGAGCATGAAGGTCCGCGAGGGCGGCCGGGTGGTCAACGCCGTGGTGCTGCTGGCCACCGGGGTCAATGGTGACGGCCACCGCGAGGTCCTCGGCCTGCGGGTGGCCACCTCGGAGACGGGGTCGGCGTGGAACGAGTTCTTCGCCGACCTGGTGGCCCGGGGCCTGACCGGAGTCCGCCTGGTCACTTCCGACGCCCACACCGGGCTCAAGGACGCCATCGCCGCGAACCTGCCCGGAGCGACCTGGCAGCGGTGCCGGACCCACTACGCGGCGAACCTGATGGGCATCACCCCCAAGTCCATGTGGCCGGCCGTGAAGGCCATGCTGCACTCGGTGTATGACCAGCCCGACGCCGCCAGCGTGGACGCCCAGTTCGACCGGCTGCTGGACTACGTCAGCGAAAAGCTGCCCGCGGTGGCCGAACACCTCGATGGTGCCCGGGCGGACATCCTGGCGTTCACCACGTTCCCCAAGGACGTGTGGACCCAGATCTGGTCGAACAACCCGGCCGAACGGCTCAACCGCGAGATCCGGCGTCGCACCGACGCCGTGGGCATCTTCCCGAACCGGGCAGCGATCGTGCGCCTGGTCGGGGCGGTGCTGGCTGAGCAGACCGATGAGTGGGCCGAGGGCCGCCGCTACCTCGGCCTCGAGGTGTTGGCCCGCTGCCGCCTCACCACCGTGGACGACACCGGGAACGAGGTGAACGCCGAACCGGAAACCACCCTCGAACTCAGCGCCTAGCAGCACCAATGGAGGATCAGAGCGTTACACCACTACTCGGGACTTGACCAGCACGCCACGGACATTGCCCGCCATGCAGGGGATGGATCGAACTACGGGAATCTGCGGGATGAACCTGCCGGTCGCGGTATCGGACGCTCACGTGGCAGGTTGAGCACGAAGATCCATCAGCTCGACGCGGGGGCAGGAATGCCATTGGCCAGCTTGATCGCCTGAGCCAGGCAGGGGATTGACCGATGCCGACTCCACTGCTTGGGCAGCCGCGGCGGTCATCCCCGTGTGAGCTGACCATCAGGGCCACCGCAGGCGTCGTGGCTGCAGCAGCGGGTGCCCCGTCGGCTTCGACGCAGTCGCCTGTAGGGGCCGCAATGTCATCGAACGTCAGTATGCGCCCCTGCAGCAGTCGCGCGGACGGGTGGCCAGGTATGACGAGTGCACGATCATCTACCGGCCCGCCGAGCGCCTGACCACTGGGGTCACATGGTTGAAGCTGGTGTCAGACACGCCCTGGGCGCGCCCGGCGCCGTAGTTCTGCTCCGCATGTGTCAAGGGCCATTGAGTTCTGCCCATAGGCGGCCAGTGTTTCTTCCCGCTGGTGGCCATCAGAACTGCCCACTGGTGGGTCAAGTCCCTGGAAGTGGTGTAACCGTCTTCGAGGTTGTAGGGGGCTTGTACCTGTCAGGTCTGCAGGGTCGGCATCACCTCCGTGCTCATCACGGTCTCTTGCTCCGTGGTCAGGGGCTCACGGCACCGGGCGAGCAGTTCCAGGCCGAGATACCGGCGGCCTTCGGCCCATTCATCTGTCTGCTCGGCCAGCACGGCCCCGACCAGGCGCACCACGGCATCCCGGTTCGGGAAGATCCCTACCGCGTCCGTGCGTCGCCGGATCTCCCGGTTCAGCCGCTCGGCGGGGTTGTTCGACCAGATCTGGCACCACACGTCCCTCGGGAACGAGGTGAACGCGAGGATGTCCTGTCGAGCGGCGTCTAAGTGGGCGGCCACCGCGGGCAACCTGTCCTGCACGTAGTCCAACAGGCGCTCGAACTGGGCGTGCACGGCCGGCCCGTCGGGCTGGTCATACACGCTGTGCAGCATGGCCTTCACCGCCGGCCACATGCTCTTCGGGGTCACGGCCATCAGATTCGCCGCGTAATGGGTGCGGCAGCGTTGCCACACGGCCCCGGGCAGGTTCGCCGCCACTGCTTCCACGAGGCCGCGATGGGAGTCCGAGGTCACCAGTGCCACCCCGGCCAGCCCCCGGGCCACCAGGTCCGCGAAGAACTCGTTCCACCCCGCCCCGGACTCCGTGGTGGCCACCCTCAGCCCGAGGACCTCGCGGCGCCCGTCCGCGTTGACCCCGGTGGCGACCATGGCCACCGCGTTGACCACACGCCCGCCCTCACGCACCTTCATGGTCAGGGCGTCGGCGGCGAGGAACACGAACGGGCCGGCCTCGCCCAGCGGCCGGTGACGGAAAGCCTCGATGTGCTCGTCCAACTCCTGTGCCATCCGGCTGACC
>NZ_UNRH01000018.1:0-15905 GCF_900537135.1 Micrococcus sp. Alg238-R198 | reverse complement strand
AAGTACCCGTCTGCAGCCGCGACCTGGGCGAACTCCTGGGAGCGGTTCATCCCGTTCCTGCAGTTCCCACCCATGCTCCGCAAGGTCATCTACACGACCAACAGCATCGAGTCGCTGAACTTCCAGCTACGGAAGGTGACCAAGAACCGCGGCCACTTCCCCTCGACCGAGGCGGCGGTGAAGCTGCTCTGGCTGGCGATCTGCAACATCGAAGACAAACGCGCCGCCGAACGCGCTCGGGACCGGGGCAAACCCGCCGGCCAGCGCAAAGCCCAGGGCCGGCTCGTCGAAGGCCAGGCCGTCACGAACTGGAAGCAGGCCCTCGCCCAGCTCGCCGCGGCCTACCCCGACCGGATCAACCCCTACCTGTGACCACCCCGCTTACACAGACAAGTTGACACGCCCTCGGCTTGAGGTACTACCTCCGCGAAGAGGCCCTGAACGACCTTGTCCAAGACGCCGAGACCCGCATGAACACGCGACCCGACAATCTGTCGGGTAAATCTGAGACCCGCACGAAGACGCGACCCGACAATCTGTCGGGTAAATCTGAGACCCGCACGAAGACGCGACCCGACAATCTGTCGGGTAAATCTGAGACCCGCATGAACACGCGACCCGACAATCTGTCGGGTGAGTCGACTCACCCGACAATTTCGGCGGACTCACCCGACAATCACGACTTTGCCGACTATAAGGATCGCGCGCGGACTAACCCTCAAGAACCCTCATCTGTCCGTCCGTCAGTCCGTCAGTCCGGTGCAGTGCGCGCGGAGACGACGACGGACGACGGACGACGGACCGATCAGGTCATCGACGGTGGGGAAGGCGTGGGGCTGGTCCATCGGGGTGTGGTCCTGGCGGACTTGGTTCAGCGGGTGCCGGCGGCTGCGGACCTCGGAGACGGGCAGCTGCGGTCCATCGTGGACGTGGTCTTGGCGCGGGCCTCGGGGCCGGTGCGCAAGCCCACGGCCTTCGTGGCGCGGTCCTTGGCCTCGGAGTTCGAGGAGTTGGTCGCGGTGACCCGGCCCCGGCCGGTCGCCGTGGCTCAGACTCCGGCCGCCTCGGGGCAGGTGCGTGAGCTGCGGACCGGTGAGCCGTGCCAGGACCCGGACGTACACGTCCCGGCGTACGGGCAGACCGTGCTTGCGGACTGCCCGCACTGCCGGCTGGAGCGTCGGGCGATGCCACGGGCGTTGATGGAGGCGGTGGACTGATGACCGGGCAGGCGGACCGGGTGGCTCCGGCGGGGATGGTGCTGGTGACCGGTGACGAGCTGGCGGAAGCGGTGGCCTCGGTGCGAGGCACGGTGGTAGCCGTGCTCGGACCCTCGGGCAACGGCGACGTCGTGGAGGACGTGCTCCAGAGCACCTGGGAGTCCGCGTGGCACTCCCGAGAGCGGTTCGATCCGGACCGGGGTTCCCTGCGGACCTGGGTCGGCACCATCGCCCGGAACCGAGCGGTGGATCATCTGCGGGCGGTCGGCCGGTCGCGGGCGGGCCAGGAGGCGCTGGAGGCTTCCGCGGTGGCGCGGGAGAAGACCGCGGTGTCGACGGTCATGGAGGACCCAGCCGAGGCTGTGGTTGAAGCGCTGGCTGCACACCGGGAAGTCGCGGAGGTGATGCGGGTGGTCGAGTCGGTCATGGAGTCCTCGGAGATGACGGCCCGTGCCCTGGCCGTGGTGCTGGCGTTCGGGGATGACGTCGTGGCGGCATCGGAGGCGATGGGTGTCTCGGTGACCGCACTGCGTCAGGCCCGGCGTGAGCTGGTGCGCTGTGCCCGGGTGGTCCGGGCGGCGCAGGAGGTGGCCCGTTCGGCGCAGGCGGTGACGATGCGCGTGCTGATCAGCTGCCTTCCCGACGACGGGGACGCGGGGGACTGGGCGCGGCGGGTCGCGCTGGCCTGCGCGCAGGCGGGGGGCCGGATGGAAGCGGTCACGGTCGAGGACGTCATGCAGGCCACCGGGTTCAGCCACTCCACGAGTCGGCAGTACCTGGCCGAGACGCGGCACCTGCTGAGGGTGGCGGCAACGGTGATCCGAAACGAGAGGGCGGAGAAGTGATCGAGCAGTCGGAGTTCGAGCAGAGCCATGACGGGCCGGAGGGTCAGGAGCCGCGCGTGGTCTACGTAGAGCGGGATCGGGGGCTGTTTTCGTCCGTGCGGCGGCTGCGCCAGCGCACGGGCGAGGCCGGGCGGCGGTGGGTGGCGGAGTCCGTGGACGCGCCGCTGCCGACGTCGTGGCAGGCGCGGGTACCGGACAGGTGGGACTCGGCCCGGGGTCGGTGGGTGATCGCGGCCGTGGCGCTGGCGGTGCTCGTGGTGTGGGTGCTGGTGGTGGTGCAGGCGATGGCGGGCTGACAGACCTTCGCGGTGGCGATCGCGAACCCAGGACGAGACACGGCAACGAAGCAAGACGGGGCAGACGAGCGACGAGGAGTCGGACATGTTGAACGGAATCAACCCGGACGGGCTGTCGGGGTGGTCACAGATCAGTGGATGGGCGGTCGGGACGGCGCTGGTCGTGCTGATCCTGGCGGTGGGTGCTGGCGTGGTGCTGGCGGTGTGGGGCAGGGCCTTGTTTTCGCCTGGCGGGATGCGGAAGGGGTGGACGATGGTCGCGTTGGCGGCGGTGGGGGCGACGGTGCTGGGCGCTGGCACGGCCGGCGCGAGCTGGGGGGGCTGGGCTGGGTACGAGCGAGCTGATGCCCGCCGGGGCCAGGCCGCAGTCGATCGCGATCGAGAAGAACGCCCCGAAGCTGACCTGCAGCCGGCAGGCGGTGCGGGACTTCGACAAGGAGGAGCCGTCTCCGGATCGGGCAGAGCGTGAGCGTGTGATCAGTGCGTTGCTCGGTGGACAGCCCGCGTTGGACGGGTACGAGTGGGGCAAGGAGCCTACGGGCACGGAGTCGTCGTACTCGGTCGTCACATCGGTGAAGTGGTACGCCACGGGCGAGGTGAACGGGTCAGGTGAGCCGGACTGTTCGGCGCGGAACGAGGCCACGGCCGAGTGCTCGCCGGTCGAGGTGCACGTGGTGCGTCAGTCGCTGACCAACGGTGCTCAGACCGGGCGGACCCTGACGCTGACGCGGGGTCAGAACTGCTCTTGATCTGATCTGCGAGTTGCCCCCACCTGCTGCGGATGCAGCGGGTGGGGGCTTTCTCGTGTGCGGGCCAGGTGACATGCGTGGCGGTGGGGCGCGTCGTACATCTGGCAGCGGGCGGGAGTCGCCCGTTCGGTCCGGAAGACATCCGGGCCGTCGTCACATCACATCCCTACGGGAGGACCTCTGATGAGCAATCTGATTCTCGCGGCCACCACGGTGGCTGCCGGTGTCCCGGACATCGCACCAACCTTCAACGCGCCCTGGATGCCCACCATCCAGAACGTCACGGGCCTGGCGTTGGGCACCTTCCTGGTCCTCCTGATCGTCGCCGTCGGCATCGGCGTGCTGGTCTGGATCTTCGGCAAGCTCGCCTCGAGCGGCCGCGCGCAGGACGTGGGTATCGGCTTCGTGGTCTGGGGCATCGTGGCTGCGGCTCTGATCGCCGGTGCCGCGGGCCTGATCGGCTGGGGCGCTGGCCTGCCGCTGTTCTGAGGTCCTGAGCGCACTCACGGAGGGAGAGAACGTTGTGGGAGAAGGACTTCGAGGAGTTCATGCGGGGTTCGATCCTGGGGCTGGCGAAGGCCGCTTCCGGGCTGATCGAGCAGGCTTTCTCCGTGGGTGCGCTGACCCCGGAATGGTGGGTCACGGTCGTCGGCGGTCAGGTCACTACGACGGTGGCCGGTGGCGAGAGCACGGTAATCGACCACCCGGGGATGCTGAACATCATCGTGGTGGCGATGATCCCGCTGCTGGTGATCTTCGTGGCCGTGCAGGTCGTGCTCTCGGCGGTGCGCGGGTCCACGGCCGGCATGGTGCGCGCGTTCCTGGCGGCGGTGTTCAGCATCCCGGCGACCTACGTGGTGGTCGGGCTGGTGTGGATGGCGATGGGGGCGACCCAGCAGCTGACCTTGTGGATCTTGCGGGTCGGTTCCGGTGGCACCGATGGCCAGGACGAGGCAGTGGCCGGCGTGCTGGGACTGTTCGGTCTGACCTACGACGCCGCCAACGACAAGATCCTGCTGGACGAGAACTTCGCGCAGTGGGAGATGGCCAGCGAGAACTCGGAAAACGGGATGATCGTGGTCGCGGTGATCATCGCGCTGGTGATCTTCTTCGCCTGCTTCGTGCTGATGGCGATGATGATCTTCCGTCTGGTGCTGATTCTGATCTTGGCCTCGTTCGCGGCCCCGGCGATCTTCTCGCTGGCCCTGGAGCCGGCCAAGGCGCTGGCGGGGCGGTGGCTGTCGATGATGCTGGGGCTGATCATGGCCGGGCCGCTCGCAGCCGCCGTCGTGCGGCTGGGCATGGCGATGGCGGCATTGTCCACGGACTGGGTGCAGACCGTGGCTGGCATGGTGCTGGTGTTCGTGGCCGCGGCCATGCCGATCTTCATGCTTGCGATCACCGCGTGGCTGGCCGGCGGTGCTGGCCAGGCTGAGCAGGCGGGCGTGATGGCCGCGAGCCGGGCCGGGCGTGGAGCAATGAATTCGATGCGGGGCGTTTCGGCGCGGGCTGGCCGAATGCGCCAGCGTGCCGGGGCGATGGTGATGCGAGGAGGCCGCTGATGGCAACGATGATTCAGGAGTCGATGGACTCGGAGTACGACGACGTCCGGTTCCCCCAGGAACGGACTCAGGGACTGATCCTGGGGCTGACCCTGGAGCAGGTGATCGTGGTTCTGGCCGGCGTGCTGATCGGCATGGCGTTCATCCTGCGTGGCGGCCCGGCCATGTTCGTGGGTATCGGGCTGATGGCCGTGATCGGCGCGTTCGGTGCGACCCGGTTCCGCGGCCGGTCCCTGCCTGGCTGGGTGTGGGTGGCGGCGCAGTACCTGCGGCGGGGGGCAACGGACCAGCTCGAGTACCGCCAGGGGATGGCCCCGGCACACGTGCTGGAGCTGGTGGACGGCGAGCCGCAGGCACCCGTGAGCGAGGCAGGGCCGCAGGCCCAGCGCGATGCGAAGGGGCGGATCAAGCCGGGTGAGCCGACACGGTTCCGGCTGCCGGGTGTGGCCGGAGAGCTGATGGTCTACGCGATGCCCAACGGGGCAGGGTTCGTCTGGGACCCGCGCGCCCGGGAAGCGGTGGTCTGCGCGAAGGTCATGACGACGCGGGGCTTTGACCTGGAGTCCTTCGACGCTCAGGAGGAACGGTCCCTGTCGTGGGGGTCGTCGCTGGCGGCGCTGTCGCGTCTGCCGGGTGTGGTGCGGATTCAGGCTTCGGATCAGACGACGCTCATCTCCGGTGCGGCCGTGGAGGACTTCTACGAGTCCAAGCAGGAGGGCGCGGGCCGGTCAGGGGCAAGCGTCGACCCGTTCCTGGACCAGGCGTTCCGTGAGCTGATGAAGGAGGCCCAGTCGATGCCGGTGCACGAGCAGTGGCTGACGCTGGTGGTCTCCCCGTCGAAGATCACCTCGCAGGTCAAGGCGCTCGGCGGGGGCACCCCGGCGCTCATGGAGCACATGCTCAAGCTGATGACGACGGTGGAGAGCACGCTGCCGCGCTCGGGGACCCAGGTGACCGCCTGGCACTCCCCGCGCACGCTGGCCGGCCTCTCGCGGTCGGCGTTCGACCCGGACGCCTCGGTGATGGTCTCGACCACGAAGGCGGACGGGAAGACGGCGGGCACCGCGCCCTCGAGCGCGGGACCGATGGCCGTGGAGGTCCATGCGGGCCACATGGTCACGGACGGGACCTACCACCGCACCTACAAGGTCTCCGAGCTGCCGCAGAACCTGGCCCGGCTGGGGTTCCTGGACGAGCTGGTGTTCGCCGGGGACTTCCGGCACACGGTCTCGGTGTTCCTGGCGCCGGTCGAGCGTGGGGCCGCGGTGCGGTCCGTGCAGCGGCGCAAGACGGACTGGCACACGAACTCGCGACTGATGACCAAGCTCGGTCGCATCGGTTCGTTGGAACATGACCAGTCCCTGGAGGACGTCGAGCGTGAGGAGGCCGAGCTGCGGCGTCGGCACACGGGCGTGGAGGTCGTCGTGCTGGTCACGGTGACCGGGGCCTCGCGGTCCGATCTGGAGTCCGCGGCGGCGGAGGTCGTGGCCTCCGGGATCACGTCCGAGTGCGAGCTGCGCCCGGTGTGGATGGAGCAGGACGCGGCGTTCGTGGCCGGTGCCCTGCCGTTCGGAAGGATGAAGCTCTGATGCGTGAAGAACCGAAGGTCGATCTGTTCCAGATCATCGAGCCGGGCAAGGACGAAGCCCGAGAGGCCAAGCGTGCGGCCCTGGAGCTGGAGCGAGGCCAGCGGGCGCTGCGGAAGGCGCTGGCTGCGCAGGCTAAGGAGGTGCGGTTCCCTCAGCCGCAGTGGGGCAAGGCCGGACCGCGCGGGGCACGGCAGCTGCGGGGGCTGCGCACGCTGGCCCCGCGGCCGGTCCGCACGACGACGCACACGGTCTCGACGGCGTACCCGTTCGTGGCCGGCCCCGGTCTGGGTGCGCGCGGGCTGATGATCGGCAAGGACATGCACGGCGGCGGCGCGTTCTGCTTCGATCCGTGGGCGCTCTATGAGGCCGGGATCATCTCGGGCATGTCGATGATGCTGTTCGGCCAGGTCGGCACCGGGAAGTCGTCGCTGGCCAAGTCGCTGGCGGTGCGGCAGGTGCTGGCCGGGCGCAAACTCTCGGTGGCCTCGGACAAGAAGGGCGAGTGGACCCGTGTGGTCAAGGGCCTGGGTGGATCGGTGATCCAGGTCGGCCCTGGCCTGGACACGCGCCTGAACCCGCTGGACCCGGGCACCCGGCCATCGACGGACGTGCAGGGCGAGCCGATGACGGACCGGGCGTGGGCCTCGATGGTGCGGACCCGGCGCATGTCCATCTTGGTGGCCCTGGTGAAGATCCTCACCGACCGGGACATGACCTCGCCCGAGCACCACGTGCTCTCGGCGGGCCTGGACGCGGCCGTGGCGGTCGCGGACTCCGAGGGACGTCCGCCGATCATCCCGGACGTGATCCGGGCGCTGGACGCAGCCCGCTCGGACCCGGACGCGATGAAGGCGGAGGCCGCGTCGGTGACGATGATGACGTTGGGTCGCGTGTCCTCCGGTGACCTGGCCGGCATGTTCGACGGGGAGACCACGGCGGTGCTGGATGAGCAGGCGTGCGCGACGAGCATCGACACCTCCGCGTTGCTGGGTGCCTCCCCGGAGGCGGTGCGCGTGGTCAACGCGTGCGCGGGCGCATGGACCGAAGCGATGGTCACCACCCGTGATGGCGGGCAGCGGATCGTGATCTATGAAGAGGGCTGGGACAACATCAGCTCCGAGGCCGACCTGCGGCGCATGGTCGAGCAGTGGAAGCTCAGCCGCGCGTACGGCATCTTCAACGTGCTCGTGCTGCACAAGATCGCTGACCTGGACATGGCTGGTGATCAGAGCTCGAAGATGGCCGCGATGGCCCGGTCCCTGCTGGCCGACGCGGACGTGAAGGTGATCTACCGGCAGGACCGGTCCGCGCTGAAGATCACGACGTCGGAGATGGAACTGTCCGACCGGGAGCGGTCCCTGGTGCGGTCCCTGCCCAAGGGCACGGGCCTGTGGCGGCTGGGGGATTCCTCGTTCGAGGTGCAGAACGTGCTCACGCGGGCCGAGCTGCCGCTGTTCGACACGGACGAGCGCATGGACAAGGCGAAGGAGGCGGTGGCCTGATGCGACGCGAACGTGGCAACAACTCGGTCCTGGAAGGGGACAGCCCGGCCGAGACGGCGCTGATCTGGCTCATCGGTCCGGCCGTGCTGCTCTACGGGGCGTACCTGCTGGCCGGGTTCCTGGCCGGGCGTATCCACTGCGGGGCACCGACGAAGCCGGACTCGCTGTTCGCGCCGCTGGGATTCCTCGTGGGCGAGCACGACCCGGCCGCGTTCGGGGCCACCGTCCAGGGGTGCACGGCGACCACCGGCGGGGTCATCGGGTGGCTGATCGGTCTGGGGGTGCTGGCCCTCGTGCTGATCGGTGTGGCGGTGACGGCGTGGAGCCGGTACCAGCAGTCGGACAAGAAGTTCATCAAGGAGCTGCGCGAGCGCGAGGGCCTGGCCCGGTCTGCGGAGATCACCAAGACGGTGGGCCGCAAGTCTGTGCTGTCCCGGGTGAAGAAGGTCCGGCCCTCGATCAAGAAGCCGGCCATCACGGACGGGGCCATGCGGCTGGGCAAGGCCGAGGGCGTGGACGTGTTCGCGTCCTTCGAGGAGTCGGTGGTGCTGATCGGCCCGCCGCGCTCGGGCAAGGGCGTGCACCTGCTGATCGGCGCGATTCTCGACGCGCCCGGCCCGGTCATCACGACCAGCTCTCGCGCGGACAACCTGGGGGCCACGGCCGAGCTGCGGAAGAAGAAGGGGCCGGTGGCCCTGTTCGACCCGCAGGGGCTGACCGGTCAGCCCTCTACGTTGAAGTGGTCCCCGATCACGGGCTGTGATGAGCCGCGTGTGGCGAATCAGCGGGCGGCGTCGCTGATCGGTGCCTCTGGCCTGGGGTCCTCCAGCTCGAACGCGGAGTGGCAGGCCCCGGCGATCACGATCATGGAGTGCCTGCTGCACGCCGCGGCGCTGGGTGAGCGCACCGTGGATGATCTGATGCGGTGGGGCAACAACCCGGCCGAGGCCAAGGAGGCCGTGAAGATCCTGACCGAGCATCCCAAGGCCGCGCTGAACTGGAACCTGGTGCTCAAGGGCATCATCGAGGGCGACCCGAAGCTGCTCCAGTCCAAGTGGTTCGGGGTGGAGGGTGCGGTCAAGGGGCTGTCGGTGCCCGAGGTCCGCGACGTGCTGCGGCCCAACCGGTTCGAGGAGACCCTGGACATCGACAAGTTCCTCACCGAGTGCGGGACGCTCTACATCGTGGGCACCAAGACCGGCGGCTCGTCGGCGGGGCCGTTCCTGATCGCGATGATGGACGCCATCACCGAGCGGGCGCGCGAGCTGGCGGCGAAGTCGCCCGGGAACCGGCTCGACCCGCCGCTGTCGCTGGTGCTCGATGAGATTGCGAACATCTCCGGTGCCTGGCCGGGGCTGACCCAGCTCATGGCTGACGGCGGCGGCGTGGGCATCTCCCCGTTCGCGGTGTTCCAGTCGATGGCTCAGGCCCGCAACGAGTGGGGCGAGCAGCAGGCGCAGGCGTTGTTCGATGCGGCCACGGTGAAGGTCCAGCTCGGGGGTGCCTCGAACGTGTCCGACCTGGAGCAGTTCGCCAAGCTGGCCGGCCAGCGCAAGATCATGCGGACCTCGAAGTCTCGCGGCAAGGACCACACCTCGGTCTCCGAGCAGATCCACGACACCGACGTGGTCTCGGTCGCGGAGCTGCGTCGGCTGCCGTTCGGGTGGGGGGTCCTGCTGAACCGTAATGGGCGTCCGATCCTGATGCAGATGACCCGCTGGTGGGACCGCAAGGACGGCAAGCAGATCAAGGAGGCCGCGGGGCGGTACTCGAAGGCGCTGCTGGCTGAGCTGGAGTCCAAGGACCCGGCCCCGTCCACACCGACCGACGCGGACCGGGCCGAGGACTCCGTGGCGGCGTTGGACCCGGTGCCGGAGACGGCCCCGGCGATCCCGGTGCGGTGAGGGCATGGGCAGGTTCGGGCTGCACCGCACCAGCTCGGCCGAGTACAAGCGGTACCTGCGGTCCCAGGCATGGGGGTACAGGCGGGTGCGGTGGTTCGCAGACTGCCGGCAGGCCGGCCAAGAGCCGGCCTGCCAGGTCTGCGGGATCACGCTGTCCCAGGCTGGGACCCTGGACCTGCACCACGTCTCGTACAAGGGCGTGGGCCAGGACGAGGAGGGCCGGTGGCAGGCCCGCGAAGCGCACAACGACCTGATGCCGTTGTGCCGGGATCATCACCAGCGGCTGCATCAGATCATGGACGGCAAGAAGGAGTTCTTTGGATGGGACCGCAGGCGGGCCACGGTCGTGATCGTGGCCAGGATGATCCGGCAGAGGCAGGCATGAGCACGGACGGGGGTGCACGGTGCCATGTGTGCCAGCGGCCCGTCTCCACGAGGTGGCACTGTACCGATGGACGACATCTGGACCGCGCCGAGTGTCGTGCCACCGGCGGAATCGGGGTGTGGTTGTGCGGTACATGCGAGGACGCCGCGCATCGCTACATGTGCTCGACCGGGGCAGACGGGCGCGAGGCCGTTGAGGAGCTGTTCGCCCGGCTCGAGAGGCTGTTGGGCGGGCCAGCACGCCGGTACACGAGAGAAGGACGGAACTGATGACATCGCCCTGGGTTGAAGACGACGAGCCCACGGACTGGGAGGGGCCGGCGACCGCCGATGACGACGGACAGACGGGAACTCCGCTGCCCTACGTCGACCCGGAGGTCGCCGCGGAACTCGCGGGCGAGGGTCCGCCGGTGTGGATGGGCACGCGGTGGAGGGAGATCAAGGCAGAGCACCAGTGGGAGGCGTGGAACACGCTGCGTCGGTGGGTGGACTGGTTCGTAGCCGAGTACCGGCTGGTGACCTCGGTGGTGCCGCCGTGCTGGTACAAGCACTCGGACCTGACGGCCGAGCTGTATGCGGCGATGTGCATGGAGTACAAGGTCTGGGAGGAACAGGCTCCGGGGCTGGGCCCGATGATGATGTGGCACCCGCATGTGGAGATGCTCACCGCGCGTCTGCGCCGCATGGTGGATGAGGCCGGCTGCGCGAAGATCGGGAGGCACAAGGAGCCCGAGGCGTACGGAGACCGTCCAGCGTTCACGCTGGACTACGACGAGGACGACTTCACGGCCTGGGCTGGTACCACCCGTGAACAGGACACCCTCGAACGACCCGCGACGGGCGTGCAAAACGTGCGGGCACGTGTGGTGGACGGCGACGGCGGGCAGGTCGCGGTGTCGAACCCGGTGGGGCTGGCCGCCTCCCGGCAGCCTGAAGACGTGGCCGTGGTGCTGGAGATGTCCTCGTCTACGCCGTCGGCTCCACGGCTGGCGGTGTCCGTGGCTGATAGTCGGGACGACCTCAGTGTGGAGTGGGAGAGCTCCCCGGACGGGCACATCTGGGGCACCCTGGGAGATGAGCAACAGCCGGAAGACTCGAGCGAGGAGGAACGACGATGAACTGGGTTCGCGGCACCGGTAGCCCGTGGAACATGCACTGGGTCCAGCAAATGGACAGGCAGGAGTGGGACCTCTATGAGGACGACCGCACCGGCGCAATGTGGGTGGAGCGGGAGTACGGCACCGTGCTGGCCATGCTCAGCGACGGTGGCTGGCGGATGACGAAGAACGGGGCGCCGTACCGGTCCCGGTACCGCGTGTTCGAGTTGGCCGGAACCGATGTTATCGAGCGCACGGATGTGTTGTTCTCGGGGCTGGCTCATGGTGGGCACTTCGATGAACGCCAGGAGGGTGCTGGGCGGTATCAGGCCGTGCGTCGGGAATGCGTCGAAGCAATCGAACGGAAGCTCCAGGTCGCTGTGACGCAGAGCTGACTACAGGAGCACCATGACGGAGCGGCCCCGATACCGGAGAGGTATCGGGGCCGCGGGCTTCTCGGTCTGACGTAGGAGATTCAGTCAGGACGGCCAGCCTGTGATGCCTTCGAATAGTTGGCTCAGGCTGAGGCTGGCCGTCGTGTTGGGGTCAGTCAGTGCGATTGGTGGCGCGACGATGCCGTGCGGTCTCGAAGATCACGTGCAGGATCGAGGCAACCAGAATCAGAGCAAGTGCAAACCACGTCCACCCGTCCAGGCTAAGGTTCGCGATGTCGTGGCCCTGGTTCTGAAGGTCGGTGATGGTGCTCTTGAACTTGTAGCTGACGATGGCTGACAAGCTGACCAGGACAACAAGTGTGGCCCATGCGACTGCTCGTTTGCGGATGAGGATGGATGCACCGAACATGACGGTCCAGAATCCCACGACGATAGGGAGGGCGCTTGTCAGCATCAACGACCCCACCAGGTTCTGGAGCGAAGTCGGGACCTGGTCATTTTTGACTTCTTCGACACCAGCGAGGATCGGGACTGGTTGGGGGTCGGTGGTTGCGTCAGTGGGTTGGTCGTTGGGTGCGTCAGAAGACGGGTCGGTGGCTGAGGCGGAGGCGGTAAGCAGCAGGAGGGCGTGCAGGGGCGCAGGAGGGCGTGCAGGGGCGCAGGAGGGCGTGCAGGGGCGCAGGAGGGCGTGCAGGGTGCGGACCGGCGGAGCCGGAGCAAGTTAGATACTTAGCTATGCTAAGTCGCTTTCGGCCTAGTCAGGCCGGGATTCGTTGCACTGTGCTGGGGGTGCAGGCGCAGGGGGTCAAGCGTCGTCGGAGGCGTCCGTTTTGGGGGCCTGGGGGGTGTCCGGGGTGCGCGGCGGGTCGTTCTTGTGGATCGCTTAATGAACGGCGCGTGTGCTGACGCCTTCGCGCTCGGCAATGGCGCGCATGATCATGCCTTCGGTGCGCATGGCGCGGATACGTTCATGGAGCGCGGCGACCTTGACGAAGTACTTCTCGCAGGGCTGGGCAACCGTGCGCCGGAGCGGTCCGGGGTGCACCCCGGACCGCTCCACGAGGACGCGGGAGGGCCATTTGGGATTGGCTGGAGCTGGGCAGTCCGTGTCAGTGTGAAAAGTAGTTCAATTCTTCATAAGAAGTGAACTAATCACAGGAGGGGGTGGGGTCACAAAGCTAGAAGCGAGGCTCTCAATCAAAGCGACTATAATATTCGTCATTCTGATTTTTCTTCTAGCTTCTTTTCGAGCTTATTCTTCCTCCTGTTTAGGCGCCACCAAGAAACTGACCCCTTGAGCTGGAGGGCTCCTAGTTCGTCGAGGGATGGGAGCCCCTTGTCAGACAGCCTTTTGGAGACCTCTGTCTTGTCTGCTCCTTGCATCGTTGCAACGAGTGCGTGCGCTTCCTTGACTGGAGCGGATGCTAGAGGGTGGGTGGAGAGTTTCGCGTTGACTGCCCTTAGCTCCTCTTCAAGGGCTGAGCGGGAAATGCCTCGGAGTGGCATAGGTCACTTCCCCCTCAGGCAGGCAAGCGCAGCCCGTCCTCCTGCGGCGAGAAACGCCTCAGGGGTCCCCCGAGTCATGATCTGGGTGATCTGAGGCCCATTGAGACCGATTCCCATGAGGCACCTATAGACAGCCCAGGGCCACGCCTGCGTTTCGGCTACTTCCGGGCCGGTCTTCTTTTCCTCGATTAGAAGATCAGAGACATCCCACTCGCTGGATGTGCTTCCTTGATTCTCGAAGTCGCCGGGAAGCGAGGCGGCGGCTGCGTACCCGTCTGTTGCTTGAGGGGTGAAGGCGGGCTGGGCCGCCCAGGCGGTAGCCCCGAAGTTGCTGACGGTGAGGGCTCCTACGATGGAAAACGCGGCCCCGGACTGGGCTAGACGAGAGAGGCGCGGTCGATGCTTGTCGGGCATGAGAGTCTCCTTCGAGTGGATATGACGCGCCCCACTGTACTGTGCGTTCTCTATGCACCGCTATTGCTCTCTGATCCCTCTCGCTCAAGAGGACCTCTTCCTAGGTGTGATGTCCAGGGACGTTGTTGCGTGAATAGCTGACAGGCGAAGGCCTCCTGTTGCGAGAGTGGAGTTGTCGAGAAACCGCTCACGCGAACAGAAGGCCTTCATGTCCCACGCTAACGCCGCCCTGACCCCTCGCGCCCGCCTACGCCTGGCCAAGCTCATCGTCGAGGAGCACTGGCCGGTCGCCACCGCGGCCAAGATGTTCATGGTCTCCGCACCCACCGCACGCAAATGGGCCACACGCTTCCGGGCCGAGGGACCTGCAGGGATGGCAGACCGGTCCAGCCGGCCGTCCACGATGCCGACCAGAACACCGCCGGCGGTGGTGAAACAGATCGTGGCCGCCCGATGGCGCCGACGCCTGGGGCCGGCACAGATCGCTGGAGAACTCGGGATGCCGGCCTCCACCGTCCATGCCGTGCTCGTGCGCTGCCGGATCAACCGCCTCGCCCGTCTGGACCGGGTCACCGGCGAGCCGATCCGCCGCTACGAGCACCCCCACCCCGGGTCGCTGATCCACGTCGACGTCACCAAGTTCGGGCGCATCCCCGACGGGGGCGGACACCGATTCGTCGGGCGCCAGCAGGGCATGAAGCACCGCGCGGCGACCTCGGACCGCGAAGGAACCCGTGATGCCCGATACCAGCCCCGGCTCGGGGTGGGCTTTCTGCACACCGTGATCGATGATCACTCCCGCTTCGCCTATGTCGAGATGCACTCCGATGAACGCAGCCAGACGGCCATCGCGGTGTTGCGCCGCGCGGTCGCCCACTTCGCGCGCCTGGGTGTGGAGGTGGAGCGGGTGCTCTCGGACAACGGCTCGGCCTACCGCTCGCATGCCTGGCGTGATGCCTGCACCGAGCTCGGGATCAAGCCTAAGCGGACTCGGCCCTACCGGCCGCAGACGAACGGGAAGATTGAGCGGTTCCATCGCACGCTCGCTGACGGGTGGGCCTACGCCCGGTTCTATAGCTCAGAGACGGAACGCAGGGCCGCGTTGCCTGGATGGCTGCACTTCTACAATCATCATCGCGTCCACTCCGCGATCGGCGCCGCGCCTGCCACCCGGCTCAACAACCTCCCTGGACATCACACCTAGGCGATGCTGATGGCCGGTTGGCGTTCATCGCGGCCCTTAGGAGCTCGCACTTTGGAGTAGAGCACGTTTCCGTGTCAGAGCCTTCTGATGTCGCTGGTCCTCCGTTGAGACGCTGAGGGGCTTTCTTGCTGGTCTCAGTCGTCCTTGTGGATCGCGTAGTGCACCGTCCCGACGGTGACGCCTTCCTTGGCAGCAATGGCGCGCATGGAGAGCCCTTCCGCGCGCAGAGCACGAATGCGTTTATGGCGTGCGGCGGCGTCCGCCAAGTAGTCCGCGCGTTCCTGGGCGACGGTGCGGCGGATGGTGCGCGGCGAGACTCCGAATCGCTCGGCTAGCTCGCGGGCGGTCTGCTTGCGCTTGGCGCGCGTAGGGGTGCTGGTCATGCGTCCTCTCCCATGTGTGACGAGCCGAGCACGCCCAGCCCGGACGAGGTCGCTGCCGCGCGCACGCCGGCCGGCGGATGGACCAAGGCCCAGCTGGCCGCCTGGGGCGTGCCGTGGCTGCCACCGAAGGGCTGGCGCGCCGAGCTCGAGGAGCAGTGGAAGGCCCTGGGGCGACCCTTCGCCTGACTGCCGGGGCGTGTCAGATGGTCTGTGTAAGCCGTACCGAGAGGAACGGTAAGAATCATGACCATGATCGACGAGAAGAACCCAGGCGAGCCCTCGGGCCAGGACCTGGTCGAGCAGCTGAAAGCCTCAGGGCAGCTTGATGCCCTGTTCGCGCAGATCGACGCGGGCGGCGTCGAGCTCACCGGTGACGGCGGGTTCGTGCCCGCGCTGGTCAAGGCCGCGCTCGAGCGGGGCCTGCAGGCCGAGCTGACCAGCCATCTGGGCTACGAGAAGGGCTCGAGCGAGGCGCCGAAGCACGCCAACTCCCGCAACGGGACCACCCCGAAGACCGTGGAGTCCGAGGTCGGGCCGATCGAGCTGGACGTCCCGCGAGACCGGGGCGGGTCGTTCACCCCGCGCCTGGTGCCCAAGGGCCAGCGGCGCCTCGGGGGCCTGGATGACATGATCATCAGCCTCTATGCCGGCGGAATGACGATCCGGGACATCCAGCACCACCTGGCCTCCACGATCGGCACGGACCTGTCGCACGAGACGATCTCCAACATCACCGACGCCGTGAGCGAAGAGGTCCTGGCGTGGCAGTCGCGGCCGCTGGAGGAGTTCTATCCGGTGATCTATCTCGACGCAATCCGGATCAAGATCCGAGAGAACAGCCAGGTCCTCAACCGTGCC
>NZ_UNRH01000017.1:0-45176 GCF_900537135.1 Micrococcus sp. Alg238-R198 | reverse complement strand
CCAGATGACCTCGCTCGCCCTGCTCGCTGCTGACGGGCTCTGGGTCAACGACCTGATCGGAAGCAGGCCCATCTCACAGGACCACCGGAGTGAAACCGCAAAGCAGATCATCGCGCTACTCCAGAATGACGTCCATGAATCCGAGGCCAAGCCCAACGGGTAAGCGAGCCAGCGCGCGGTTGGAGAAGGCCGGATCGACGAATCCGTCGAGCGCGATGATGGGCAACCCTGTCAAGCAAGATCGCACCCTGGCACCTCTGTCCAGCAGCACCCAACTGGCTCTGACACATGCGCCTAGTGGGTATACCCGACTGGACGGTTTCTCAGACACACCCTAGCCGTGCGTGCGCCCGTAGGGGGCGCGCCAGGCCGATTCTTCTGCCCGAATGCGGGTGACCCACCCAGCGGGCACCCATGCCTGCAACCGTTCGGTGCTGGGCGCCTCCTCCCAGGCGATCAGCACATGGGTGCTCGACCAGCGGGCAGCCATCGCATCGACCCGTCCCCGGTCGGGGAGCATGACCCGCACGTAGGGGGCGTCCTGGTAGAGCGCGGAGTGGACCTCCTCGGGGCTGCGGAAGGCCGGCGGCTCGTAGACCGGGATCACGACGCCGCGCGCGGGCCGCGGGCGGCGTCGTGGCGGGCCTTGCGTGCCGCGCGCATGCTGGCCTTCTGGGCCGGCTGCTCGTAGAGGACGAAGGCGGCCTCCCAGAGCAGCTCGGCGACGTCGGCGATCTCCTCGGCGGCGTACTGCACGCCGACATGGATGCTGTCGTTGCCCACGAGGCGGGACTCGTGCAGGTCCTCCAGCAGCTCCGCGTCCAGCCGCGGGGTCAGGCTGTTGATCTTGGCCTTGAGGTCCCGGCCGGTGCCGCCCTGGTCCTCGACCATCTCCTCGGTGGCCGCGCGGTAGAGCACGCCAGCGGCGCGCAGAGCTCCCGCGCTCTCACACAGGCTGGCCTCCCGGTAGAGCGAGCGCATCTTCTCCGGCGCCTCCTCGGGCAGGTGGCGGACCGCGGCGAGCGGGTAGACCAGCGTGCGGGAGAGCCGGCGTGGCTCCGTGCCTTCATCCCACTGGTGCTCGGACCATGTGTCCATGACGGTGACAGGCTGCTCGCAGCGGTGGCACTGCATCACCACGATCTCTCGCGCCCCCGAGGTCGGCGGCGGAGAGTCGTTCGTCGGCGAGGGCCGGTACGGCTCCTCGTCGAGATGCGCGTACCTCGGGTAGATCTCAATGCGGGACTCAGGGTCCATGGCCGCGTAGGCCTGGCAGTGCGGGCAGACGCCGGCCATGTTCTCGAAGAGGTACTCCATGGCCGCAGTTTAGGAGCGGATCTGCGTGCCCTTCTCGCGCTGGGCCACACGGGCGCTGCGCAGGGCCCGGGGTCGCGGGGAGGTCTCGTGCTTGAAGGCCAAGTAGTCGACGACGTCGGCCTCGCACCAGAGCCGTCCGCGGGTGACCGGCTCGGGGAACTGGTGGTCGCGCTGGCGCAGGGAGCGGGCCGAGCGCTCGGCCACGCCCAGCAGCTCGTTGACCCGCGGCTCGGCGATCAGGCCGATCACGCGCGGGTCCAGGCCCGCCTCGTGCAGCTCGGTGGCCGCACTGGCCGCGCGGTTGCGCACGGCGGTGGTGGCCGTCTCGTAGGAATTGGCCCCAGCCGCGCGGGCGAGGATGTCCAGCAGTGCTGCGGGGGGCCGGTAGGGGCCCTGGTGGGCGTGGGGGTCCAGGGCCTCGCCCCACCGGCGTGCCGGCGGGGCCGGCTTCTCGTGCTGATTCATCCCCATCGGGTGCGTCCTCCTCGTCGTCCCCACCGGCGGGCGCCGGCCTCGTCCTGGGCCACGCGCTCCTCCTTGGAGCGCACGGCGTTGAAGCTGGTCACGGACAGCCCCACCAGCTGGCCCTGCGTGACGGCGTCGCGGGCGTAGCGGTCGCCCATCTGGGAGGCGATCCAGCCGCCCATGTCCCCGCCGTTGCGGTCGCGCACGTCGGAGACGACGTCGGCGGCCAGGTAGCCGCCCTTGGAGCCGACGTCGAAGGTGCGGGTGCGGCCGCCGCCGATGTCCACGGTGGCGCGGATGTGCACGCGCTTGTCCTGGTGGCGGGCGCCGCGGGCGACGTTGACGATGGACATGCGGGCCGCGTGCAGGCCGGCCCCGCGCTCGGGCGATCCGACGGTCTTGGGCAGCTGGATCCGCACGATGCGGTTGCCGTCGGGCAGGTGGGTGGTCGTGGTGGAGTGGCGGGTCAGGGAGGGCCCGCGCCGGGTGTCCTTGGGGACCACGGTGGGCTTCTTGGCACCTCGCTTGGCTCGCACGGGCACGATCTTGCCGGCGGCGTTGCGCCGACGTCGGGGTGCCTTGGAGACGGCGCCGGTCTCGTGTAGCTCGGTCAGCGCGTCCCGGTAGGACTCGCCCGAGGTCTCCCCGCGGGCGATCTTCTGCATCATGCGCGGGGAGCGGTTCATGGCCGCGCCGAGTTCGGCCCAGGTGAGTCCGTAGGCCGAGCGCACCCGGGTGACGAGCTCGGCGGGGCTCAGCTGTGCCGGGTCACTCACCGTCGGCCTCCTGCTCGTCGTCGCCGGGCAGGTAGTCCGTCCCGTCGACGGGGGCGGCCTGCATCTCGTATTCGGAGTAGGCGGCGTCCACGCCCAGGCGCGCGGCCTTGGCACGCAGCCTGTTGCGGGCGGTCTCGTCGGCGGGAATCTTCAGCGGTCCGGGGACGTAGCCCTGGAGGCGCATGCGTCCCACCCGGCCGTCATCGCCGCCGCCACGCTCCTCGGTCAGGGACCAAGCGGGGACCTCGGTGGTGTAGATCGCGTCGCCGCGCACGCCCAGCAGGGTGTGGGCCGGCACGTGCAGGGCCCCGCCCTGGAGGCCACCGGCCATGGGTCCGGAGAGCATGCGCGCCCGGGCCCGGCCCCAGACCTGCACGGCGAACTCGGGGTGGTAGTAGCGCTGAGCCTGGCCGTCGAAGCGCGGCTTGGTGGTCCAGATGAAGGCCTTGCCGTGCTGCTTGACGTCGGGGGCGTTGGCCGGGACCTCCTTGGGGTCGAAGGTGATGTGGGTCTGCACGCGCCCGCGGGCCGCGAAGTTGCCGATCGTGTTGATCAGGATCGAACGCAGTGCCGCGGAGACGGCGGTCTTGATGATCTCGTCCATCAGCGGGTCGCCGGCGACGGCGGCGCGAGCCTTGACCAGGTTGTCCTTCCAGGTGTCCAGCGGGCGTGCACGCACGCGCCGGTCGCGGTCGCGGGCGCCGGGGACATCGGTGGTGAACGCGACGGACTCGATGGGGTCCAGCTGCCAGCCGTGGCGGGCGGCGACGAAGAACTCGGCGGCGTCGATCCAGGCGCTCCCGGTGGCGCCGGGGCGGTTGGGCCAGTACCAGCCCTCGGAAGCCTTCTCGTGCTGGACGCCGATCAGGCCGATGTGGTCCCAGGTGTCGGGGACCTTGAACTGCACGTGCACGCGAGCGCGGGCGTAGGGGTTCTCCCGGAGCATGTCCGCGGTGTCGTCGCGGCGCAGCCGGTACCCGGGGCCGATGCCCAGCTCACTGCACATGGCTCCGTACATGAAGCGGCCGTCGACGTAGGCGAAGCCGTCGATCTTGGGGGTCTTCGCCGGGTCGTGCAGGGGGATGCAGTCCGGGTGAGTGTCCGAGGAGGATCCGGCCACGAGGTGCTCGACGTGGTGCTGGCCGGAGGTGCGGTGCAGCTCCTCGGCGATGTCCTCGGTCAGCGGGTACGGCTCGAGGTTCTTCGGCAGGGTCAGGGCCCAGAGGTTGGCGCCGGTGGCGGTGGGGCTGTCCATGAGCTTGGCTCCGCGGAAGTGCGCACCGATGATGCCTTCGGTGGCCTGCCAGGCCAGGCGGGCCTGATCCGGGCTCAGCGGGGCGTCGCCGAACCACCCGGAGACGAACTGCACCAGCATGCGCTTGCCGGTCTGGCGGTGCTCGAAACGGCCGGTGGCCGGGGAGCCGAGGTTGTGTCCTCCGTCGATCCAGCCGGGAGTCTGCACCAGCAGCCAGTGGCGCTTGCCCGGCGTGGCCACCGGGGTCTTGCCCGTGAAGAAGATCCGGTCCACACCGACGGCGGCCGCAGTGTCGAGCATGTCGGTGAGGTTCGGGTTCTTCCGACGGGGGCCGATCTTCGGCGGCACCGCCTGCCCGTTGTCCAACACGCCCCGGCCCGTGGTGTAGTCCGCCCACAGGTTCTTGCGGGCGGCGAGGTTGCGGTAGGCCACGGGGCGGAACGTGGTGGGGGTGTTGTCGCGCAGGCCAGCGCGCCCTCCGGGACGCTCGCGGTTGGAGTAGGCCATGGGGACCTCCGGTCGATCTGACAGTTAGGGCAACCCTACATTGCGCTAAGCCTCCTCGGTAGGGAGCAGGTCCAGCGCGTCGAGCTGGCCGGGCAGCACCGCAGGCGGGGACGTGTCGTGGAGATCGTCGGTGTCGCCGTCCGGGGTCGGTTGGCCGGCGTGGGCCAGCAGGGCGAGCTCGGCGGCCAGGGTGTGGGCGCCGCAGTGGCGGCTGCGGTGGCGGGCCAGGCGGCGACGGTCACCTGGCATGGGCCATCTCCGTCTCCAGGGAGCTGCGCCAGAGCGAGGTGTGCACCACGGTGGAGCCGGCGGCCATGATCTGGCCCAGGTGGTGGGCGATGCCGCGGCAGGAGACGGACAGGTGGATGCCGACGGAGCGGCCCAGGCGGTGGATGCCCAGCAGGAGGTTCTCGGCGACGTCAGCCTCGTGTTCCCCGGCCGGGGCGAGGTCGGCCCAGCGCTGGCGCAGATGGGCGTAGTCGTCCAGGACGAGCACGATGGGCTGGAAGGGCTCGGGGTGCTCCTTGGCGAGGGAGGCGACCTCCACCAGGTGGTAGCGCTCGCGCATCAGCTCGCTGGCGGCACGGATTCGCTCGAGCTGGTCGCTGACGTCGGCGGTGACCACCTGCGCATACCGATGGTCCTCGACCTTGTCCAGCTCCCCGGGCAGGCCCAGGCCCCAGGCCTGCCAGCCCACGGAGACCGCGGTCTCCATGATCCCGCGCTGGATCACGCTCTTGCCGCTGTCGCGGTCGCCGATGATCAGCAGGTGACCCTGGCGGGGGTCCCAGAGCACGTGCTCGCCGGCCTCGACGGGGCCCACGTCGATCGTGGCCTGCACGTCGGCGGCCGGCGCGGCCTCCGGGGCCGGGGAGGCGTAGCGGTCGGGGAGGTATCCGTGCCAGTGCTCCCCGGTTGCCTCGTCCACGGTGACCGGCGCGCTGGAGTAGCCCATCTTGCGCAGCTTCTCGACGGCCGCGGGGTCCTGGGAGACGTCGACGAGGGTGTGCGGGATCTTGTGGGCGCGCAGGTGGGCCTTCACGGTCATGCAGGGGCCGCAGCCGGGGCTGGTGTAGATCGTGTACATGGGTGCTCCTCGGTCGGAGATGGCCGGGGCCGTGGCCGGCCCTCACTTCCCATAAGGCCGGCATCCGGCGCTGATGTCCCTCCCCGTTCCGGGGTCAGCTTTCATGCGCCGGGTGCAGCAGCAACGCGTCGGCGGGGATCGTCGAGGTGTGCTCGAGGTGCCCGACCTCGAGGCCGGCGGCCAGCAGGGCCTGGACCGCGGGGTGGTCCTCGGCTAGGTCCTGGAGGAGGACCAGGGGGACGTGTCGCGGAGATGCGGGCGGCGCCGCTTCCTCGGCCGGCGCGGCCGGCAGCGGCGACTCCGTCGCACCATCCGCGGCGAGGGTGCCTTCTGGCTCGGCTTCTGGCGTGGGTTGTGGCGTGGAGTCCAGGCCGGCCTTCCGTTGCAGGCGGGCGAGGTCGGCGTGGCGGGCCGGGGGCAGCTTGGCGGTCTCGAGCAGCTCGAGGGCGCTGGTGAGTCCGGTGTGGTCGCCGCTGGCGAGCCAGGTGGCCACGATCAGGCCCACGCGACCGGCCTTGCCGGAGTCGTGGCCGGGGTCGCCGGGAACAGGGTGGGCCGCGGTGAGGTCGTCGAGCTGGGCGTGCTTGAGCCCGGCGGTGAGCAGGCCGGTCAGCGCACGGCGGTCGCGGGCGGAGAAGGTGCGGGGCACCTGGTCAGGATGCCAGGTAGCCCAGGACGGCGAGCAAGGCGAGCACGTGCCCGGCGACGAGGTACGGGGCCATGGGCACGCGGGTCTTGCGCTGGCCGCGCAGCAGGGCCGGGACCGCGCCGAACAGGGCGGCGAGCACGTAGCTGGCCAGGATGGCCAGCACCCAGGCACCGGGGCCGTGGACACCGATGGCCAGGGCGGCCACGGTGACGAGCTTGACGTCGCCCATGCCGGTGCCGCCGATCAGGTGCATCACCATCAGCACGACGGCGGCGATCACGGTGACCACCAGCCCCTGGAGGGCCCAGGCGCCGTATCCGGTGACCAGCAGCCCCACCGCGGCGCCGAGGTTGATGGCGCCCAGGGCGGCCACGGCCCAGTTCGGGATGAGCCGGTGGGCCCGGTCCACGCGCGCCATGTAGATGCCCAGGCAGGCCAGGGCGATCAGGGCGAGCGCGGCGTGGACCATGAGCACGGGCAGCCCGGCGACCGCGGCGCCGGCGATGCCCAGCAGGGCAGCCAGGGCCCCGCCGGGGCCGATCAGGGTGCGCACCGTCCGCGGCGGCACCGTGTAGGGCGCCGGCGCGGGGTCGGTGGCCGCGGGGGACGTGTCGTGGAGATCAGGCGACACGGTAGCCATGGGCCCGCAGCTCCTCGATCAGGGCGGTGGTCTCCACCTCGGGCTCGAGGTCCTCCTCGAAGGACTCCAGGTAGGAGTAGAGCTTCTCGATCAGGCGGGTGACCTCGGTGTGGTTGCCGGCGGCGGCCTCGGTGACCAGAGCGTCGCGCCAGGCGGCCTCGTTGGCGGGGTCGATCGCGCGGCCGACGCGGGCGGCCAGCTGGGCGTGCTCGCGGTGGCCGGCGGCCAGGGAGCGGGCCACGAGCTCGTGGGCGGCGTCGCAGATGGTCTGGACCATCTCCTGGACCAGGGTCTCGGTCCAGGCGACGTTGGAGGCCTTGGCGTGCTCGAAGGGCACTCCCCTCACCAGACGCATGGCGGCGACCAGGGCGGGGGTGGAGGCCTTCACGGGGTCATCGCCGATCAGGGACTGCACGACCTGCCAGTCGGTGAGCACGTCCTCGTGGACGCGGTAGCCCTCGCTGCCCACGGCGGGCAGGTAGGGGGTGCCGTCCGCGGCCTGGCCGAGCAGGCGGCGGGTCTGGCCGGTGAGCTTGTTGCGGTTGCTGGAGGCGGACTTGCCGTCGGAGCGCTGGGTGGGCCAGAACGCGGCGTGGACGGCCTCGGCGCTCGCGCCGGGGTGCAGGGCCAGGTAGGCGGCCAGGGCGACGCAGCGGGCGGTCTGGGTCGTCGAGACCTCGCCGGTGGCCGCGGTGACGGGGGCCTGGCCCTGGGCGCCGACGAGCTTGAGCTCGCCGAGCATCAGGATCATCGGGGCCTGGGTGGTGGCCTGCTCCAGCAGGTGTGCGGCGTCCAGGTCGATCTGCTTCTGCGGGTCGGTCGAGGCCAGCTGCTCGGGGGCGGCGTCCTTCTCGTCCTCGTCCTCCGCGGGGGACGTGTCGTGGAGATCGGTGGCCGCCTCCTGCTGCGCCGGCTCGGCGGTCGCGGCCGGCTCGGGCTCGGGCTCGGGCTCGGGCTCGGGCTCGGGCTCGGGCTCGGGCTCGGGCTCGGGCTCGGGCTCGGGCTCGGGCTCGGGCTCGGGCTCGGGGGCAGTCTCGGCGGGTCCTGCGGTCTCGGTGACTGCGACGACGGCCGGGGTCTGGTCCTGGGCCTCGGGGGTGATGTCCTCGGGCTCGGTCGGCACGGCGGCCGCCGCGGCCTGGTCCTGGCTCTCCTCGTCCTCGTCCTCGTCCATGGTGTCGTGCGGGGCGGGCGCAGGGGTCGGGGTGTGGCGGGCGGCCTGGGCGGCGAGCACGTCCTCCTCGTTCTCCTCGGCCGGATCGGTCTCGTCCTCGGCGGTCTCAGCGGCGGAGACCGCAGGCTCGGGGGTCAGGGGCAGGTCCTGGGTGTTCTCCTCCTCGTGGAGCATCTCCTCGAGATCGGCCACCGCGCTGAGGTGGGGGCGCTCGTCCAGGACGGTGTTGATGTCGATCGTGGCGGTCGTCCCACGGCCGGTGGAGCGGGGGTCCTCCAGGGCGGTGGCCAGCAGCTCCTTGATCCGCTCGCCCTCCTCGGGGGTGATCTTCTGCGGGCGCAGGTGCTGATTGACCGGGAGCAGGTCGGCGTGGTCCTCGTCCTCGAGGTTCAGGATCCAGTCGGAGGCCAGGGGGTTGGCGGTGGTGACCGCGGCGATGCCCAGCCGCGGGATGGCGCCGGCCAGGTCGGTGAGGCGACGAGCCTGGGCGGGGGTGGGCTCCAGGCCCAGCAGGACGATCTCGGGGCCGAAGGCCTCTTCCTGGTTGGCGGCGCGGGCCTGGTCGAGGGTGGCGGCGTCCTGCTCGTCGAGGGCGCGGCGGATGTCCTTGGCCTTGCCGTCGAGCTGGCCGATCAGCTGGTCCAGGTCGTCGATCTGGCGGACGCGGCCGTCGCTGACGACCTTGGCCAGGCCGTCGGCGACTCCGACGAGCGTGATGGTGACGTTCTCGGACCAGCTGGAGGTGGCCAGCTCCACGGCCATGGCATCGAGGACCTGGGTGGTCAGCTGGGGGTCGCCGTCGATGCCGAGGGTGCCCAGGCGCTCGAGGTCGAGCAGGACCTGGGAGCGAGTGTCGTCCTGGCCGACGGTGACCAGCGAGGGGTAGGGGGCAGCGGGCAGGTCGGGGTCGATGTCGATGGAGCCGGAGGCCAGCGTCCAGACGACGCCGTCGTCGGTCTCGGCCACGAAGGGCTCGGGCAGCTGCGCGGGGGCCATGAGGTAGAGGGCGATCTGCTCGGGCGAGACGCGCACGAGGAACAGCTCAGGCAGGTCCTGGCCGTTCTCGTGGGCCCAGCGGGCCAGCCAGCGCTGGACGACGTCGAGCTCCTCAGCCTGCTCGGGCTCGGCGACCACGCGCAGCTGGGTCTCCAGCTGCGCGGTCTGCTCCTCGGGCATGGGGACGGACTGGCCGGGCTGACGGCGGCGGCGCTGGAGCTGGCGGCGCAGGCCGACGATGCCCAGCAGTCCGGCCGCGGCGAAGGCGCCGATGCCGCCGATGGTGGCCCATGCGGGGACCTCCTCCGGGGCAGCCTGCTCCTGGTGGGAGGACAGATCGGCGGGGGCCGGCGCGGTCTGCGTGAACGCGCCGCCGGGGACGGCGGAGGGGCCCTCCTGCTCGGCGGGGGCCGTGGAGGGTGCCGCAGACACGGCCTCGCCGGGCAGCGGGTGCTGGGCGTCCTGGGCCGGCGTGGAGTCCGAGGCGGCGCTCGGGGCGGCGGCCGCCTCGGGGGCCGGCGTGGCCGAGTCGTCGGCAGGGGCGGAGGGTTCGGCCGACGCCGGTGCGGAGGGCGCCGCCGGGGCGGGGGCCTGCTGGGAGGGGGCCGGTGTCGCGGAGGTGGAGCCGGCGCCGGTGGGGCCATCGGGCAGCTCCACGGTCCAGCCGGTCATGATGAGGTCGGGATCGGTGAGGGTCTGGCCGTCGGCCTGGGGCGTGGAGCGCATCTGCTCGGCGAGCTCGCCCCACCGACTGCCCTGGCCCAACTCGTCCCGGGCGATGCCCCAGAGCGTGTCTCCCTCCTGCACGGTGTAGGTCCGCTCCCCCGCGGCGGCCGGGGTGTCCTGGGTCGTGTCCTGGGTGGTCTGGCCCTCCTGGGCCATGGCGACGGCGGCGGGAGCGGAGGCGGTGTCCTGTGGGGTCAGGGCGAAGGCGGGGCTGCCACCGCCGAGAGCGAGCACGGCGGCGATCAGCGCGCCGGCCAGGGCCTGCTGCGGGCGCAGCGCTCCGCCCAGGTTGGGGGTCTCGACGCGGCGGATGAGGCTGATCACCTCGACCACGAGCGAGTAGACGAAGGAGGCCCAGAAGCCCCACGCGATCAGGGGCAGCACGGTGCCCATCAGGAACGTGCCGCCGAAGTCGATGCCGGTCAGGGCCTGCTGGAGCTCGGCGGTGCTGGGGATGGGGTTGCCGACCAGCAGGATCAGGGCGGCGGGGATGCCGACCACCAGGGCGGTCAGGGCCAGCAGGGCCGCAAGGCCTTTGAGGGTGCGCATGGGGCGTGTCTCCGCTCGCGTGGGTAGAGGTCTTCACGGGGTAGAAGGCTGGGGCGGTCCCCCGATGTCCCTTCTAAGTTGATCTGAGGTCAGTTTAGGCGGTGAGGTGGGCCGCCTCAAGGCTGTCACGCTCCGCGCCACCTTGCCGGAACAGCATCCGCATGGCCGCCAGGGCCGCGATTCGATCCGGAGACTCCACTCCCGCGGCCGCCGCGCGCGCTCGCGCATCCGCCTGGCGATCCCGGTGCATCGCCTCGCGCGCCGCCTCCGCCCGCTCACGAGCTCGGGCAGAGGCTGAGGCGAGCACGAGCCCGCCGGGGTCCTTCCAGTGCTCCAGGCGCCACCGCAGGTAGCCGCGAGCTCGAGCGGCGTCCTGGCCGGCGTCCAGGCTGTGGAGCCGGTGCGCGCCCTGGGGGGTGTGGTCCAGGGCGTGGAGCAGGTCGGCCGGGGTCCAGCCGGCCTCGAGGAAGGGACGGATCAGCGAGCGGACGTCCCGGGCCGAGAGCACGCGCAGACCCAGAGCGCGATCCTGGACGGTGCGGGCGGCGGCCAGCTGCTGACGACGGGTGGCCACTGCACGGTTGCAGGGCCAGAGCTCGACGAGTCCGCGGTCGCGCGCGTGCGTGGTTCCTCTACGAGTTCTAGTAAGTGAATCCTCTAGCGAGGAAGGGTGCCAGTTTTTCTCCACAGCCCCACGGATCCGACGCTGACCTGCACGCTCCCGTGCTTCGGCCGCGGCGTCGGCACGGTGCCTGGCGAGGATCTTCTCCACGTCCAGGTGGGCGGTGCAGCACAGCACGTAGACCGCCGCCTCGTTGATCCGCTTGCCACGCTCGTCCGGGGTCGCGTAGGCGGCAGAGCGTCCGGCAGCGACGCGTCCGATCACCCCGTGTCGCATCAGCCAGGCGATGGCCGCGGTCACCGTCGAGGCGCTCCGGCCGATCATCTTCGCCAGGCGCTTGTGCCCGGGACGGGAGATCATCTTCGACCAGTCCGCGCAGGCCGCCAGCGCACCCACCAGAGATTCCATCAGCCGCCGACGGGTCCGGGAGAGGCCCTGCCAGGCAGGCAGTGCCCGCAGGGCGGGAACGGCGTCGCCCAGGTGCTCCAGACGCCGGGAGCCGGCGGGCACCGCGGCCAAGATCACGTCGATGTCGCCCTCCCGGGCACGCGAGGGCCGGCGCCAGTTCTGACGGCACGGATTCGTGATCCGACCCCGCACGGGCCGGGCCGGCTTCCGGCGATGACGCAGCAGCCGGGCGAGGGTGGACTCCCCCAGGCACGGCGCCGAGGACACGGCCGACGGGAGGGGGGACGTGTCGCGGAGAGGGATTTTGGGTAGACTTGGGCACGACAAGAGCGACGTACCTCCTTCCAGGGAGGGACAGAGCCGGATCCCTTGGCGGGGATCCACCCGAGATCGAGAGCTTCACTGGCGAGTGAGAAGCAGCTCTCGAACAACTGAAATCTTCAGACCGGCACCCTTGGCGGGGTGCTAGTCGCAAGAAGGCGGTTCCGTTGGCGCGGGGCCGCCTTCTTGCATGCTCAGGCGATCTTCACGTCGAAGGCCTCCTGTCCGTTCGACTCGGGGACCTCGTTGGCGTCGAGGTCGGCCAGGATCAGGGATGCGACGTAGTCGGTGACGGTCTCGCCCCGGTAGTCCACGCGGGCGTGCAGCTTCTCCTCGTAGGACCTGGGGAGCTTCGTGGTCACGCTGAAGCGGTCTCCCTTGGACGGGCGACCGCCAGTGCGCCTGGTGGGGCGAGGGTTCGACGGGGGCGTGCGCATGGTCACAGAGTATCCCAATCCGATTCGTCCGAGCCTGCATCTGGAAACAACACGCCGGGGCAGACCAAAGGCCTGCCCCGGCGCGCACGTTACGGCCGCACGTTCAGCGCCTGGAACTCGCCGATCCGCACGTCCTGCGAGGAGCGCGTGAGGGTCTCGATCACCCCGGACTGGCCCTGGGCGGTCCACTCCACGGACCATGTCGTGATCGCCGTGACCTTGTAGGTGGGGTTGGACATCTTCATGTACGTGTGCCCGCAGTCCGGGGACTCCTGCTTGCCGAAGCGGTCCTCGTAGACGGTGCCGGGACCGTCGCAGACCACCTGCGTCCCATCGCCCATGTCCCAGGTGACGTGCACCGGCCGCGCCGTGGCCTGCACGGCGATCCCGTTCACGTCCTTGGAGACCGTGTACGGCCCCCACGCCTGCGGATCGTCAGGGTTCCCGACCCACATCCACGCCGGCAGACCCACAGCACCCGTGCCGTTTTCCGCCACCGGGTACGGCACCATGCCGATCTCGATGCCCTTGAGCTGCATCTCCTTCACGACTGTCTGGGCGGCCTGGCGGATCTCCCCCGGCCCGGCCTGCGTGGAATCCATCCAGCGCGTCTTCACTGGCTGACCGAGCGTCAGCCCATCGCTCGGGTTGCACTGCTCCCACGCGCCCCGTTCTGGATCCTTGCCCGCCGGCGGAGTCGGCTGCGGCGACATGTTCACCCACACGCAGTCATTGACCGGGTCGTAGTTCACGTCACAGCGGTACGGGACGCTGTCGCCAGGCAGAGGCTCGTTGATCTCGCAGAAGTTCGCCCGCTTCGGGGCCTTCCCGTCCCGGCCCAGCACGGGCTGCGCGTTCTGTCCCTTACCCGGCACCGTGGCCTCCACCAGGCAGCTAGAACCCGTGCTGCCTGCACGGCATCGCCCATCAGCGGTCGTCCCCGTGGCCTGGGCCGCTGCCCCCGTCGCGCCGACGAGAGCGCTCGCGGTCAGAACCCCCGCGGCCGCCATGGCGGCCCACCTGTTACGGGTCAGCACGAGGTCTCCTCCGGTCCGTTCAGCGGAGGCAGCTCGCTGGAGACGACGCTCCAGACGCCGTCGTCCTCGTTCCAGAGCACCGCGTACTTCACGATGAACCGCTGCGTGGCGCCGGTGTCCACAGGCTTGCCATCCTTGCCGGTGATCTTCACACCCGAGTTGTCCTCGCACACGCGCAGGTTCACCGAGGCGTTCTCGACCAAGGTGCCATCAGCATGGACGGACGGGCCCGCCAGGCCGTCGATCAGCTCCACCTTCGAGGCGCCCCGGTAGGTGGCCCCCGTGGCGAGCGTCTTCTCCACGTTGGCCTTCTGCTGAGTCAGCTCGCCCTGCTGTGCCGCCACGGACAGGCGATCCGCGTTCTTCGCGTCACCGCTGTTCAGCACGTCCGACGAGACCGTGTAGAGCAGCTCAACCGCCTTGAACGCGCTCGCCTTCGCCTCCTCCTGGCCCCCCGGCTTCTTCGAGGTGACCGGCTTGTACTCCGGCAGCGCAGACGACGACGCGCTCGTCGAGCTCGAGGAAGCGGAGGACGAAGACACGTTCGCGGACGACGACCCGTCCTCGATCGGCGCAAGCGAAGACTGCGAGGCGCTCGCGGACGTGGAGTTGCCACCCGGCGTGCCACCGCCGTTGCAGCCGGTGAGCGTGAGCGCCAGAGCCAGGACGGCTCCGGTGTATGCGGTGGTCTTGGTGACGCGGCTCATGGTGTCTCCTTGCGGTCAGCGGGTGTTCGAGTGGATCTGGGCGGTGCCCTGGCCGTGGCCGGTCAGGACGCCGGTGGGGATGAAGCGTGGGGTGTAGGGGACGTCGACGTCCACAGTGACCTTGGTGGGGGTGACGTTGACGGTGCCGGTGGCTCCGGCTTCGGCGATCATCCCCTGGGCGGCGCGCGCGGCGGCCGCTCTGTCCAGGGTGATGTCCTCGCCGCGGGCGGCTCCGGCCGTGGTGCCAGCGTTGGCGCCGGCGCGGGCGGCCTGGTGGGCGATGGTGACGGCCTCCTCGGAGGCGCGCACCTTGCCGTTCCAGTCGATGCCGATGCCGAAGCCGACGAGCACGATGATGGGGACGAGCATCAGGACCAGCAGGGAGGACTCTCCGTGCTCGCGGCCGAGCCAGGCGCGGAAGCGGGCGATCATGCTCAGCCCCTCTCTCGATAGGTGTCCACGGGGGACGTGGCGTCGGCGGTGATGGTCCAGGACCCGGGAGTGCCGGGGATGGCCAGGTCGGAGAGCGGCACCGTGCAGGTGATGGTGGCGGAGACGGACCCGGGGATGCCGGGGGCGTTGCGCAGGGCGGAGGTGTCCAGCGTGATGTTCTGGGAGCCGCACGTGAAGTCGGTCTGGTCCAGGGTCATGCGGGCGGACTGGCGCGCATTGGACTCGGCCTGGCCGGGGTTGCGGGCCAGGGTGGCCTCGCGGGCGGCGACGCCGGCCGCCGACTCGATGGAGGTCTGTGCTGCTCCGATGCGGCCGCCCATGACGGCGATGGCGATGAGCAGTCCGATGGCCGGAGCCACGATGAGCAGCCCGACGCCGGACTCGCCGCGCTCATCACGCAGCCAGGCCAGGGACGTGTCGCGGAGGTTCACTTGACCACCCTCTCGACGGGCCCGGTCACGGACCGGGAGACGGACGGGCTGATCCACTGCCCGGTGTAGGCCGGCGCGGTGCCGGTGACGGTGACGGTCATCCGCTCCCCGGTGGTGCTGATGTTCACGGAGGCGCCCTGGAGGGTGCCCGAGTGCTGGGAGATGACCTGCTGGGCGGCCGCCTGGCCCTCGGCGCTCGAGCCGCCCATGACTCGGGAAGTTGCGTAGGCCGCGTTGGCCGCGGACTGGGCCACGGTCGAGGCCTGGTAGTAGGCGCCGGCCTGGGGGACGAGGAACACGAGCAGGAGGGCCACCGGCACGATCAGCAGCGAGGCGATGTTCGAGGAACCCGTCTCGTTGCGTGCATGGGCCTCGAGGTGCGCTCGAAGCGGTGCCGTGATGTTCATGGTGACCCCCCTGCTCGTGGTGTTCCGTCCCTGGCTGGTCTAGTCAGCCCAGCTCGCCGACCTTGTTGGTAGCGAAGGTGTTGATGCCGGCCCAGACCAGGGCGGCCAGCACGACGGCGGCGAGCACGCCGAGGATGATCTCGATGGTCTCGGCGCCGGCCTCGTCCTCGTGCTTGTCCTGGATCCAGGCGCGGAGGATCAGGTACTGCTGCATCAGCTTGTTCATGGTGAGTCCCCTCGTGTGGTGGAAATGGCCTCGGGACGGTCCCGATGCGGGTGGGTGGGTGGATGGGAGATCACGATCTCCGGGAGGAGCTCGCGCGTCTCACGCGCTCATCAGCGTCAGCATCAGAGGGGTGAGGACGATTAGCGTGAACATCAACGCGATGAACATGATGATGTTCTTCATGCGGCCGGAAGCCTCATTCTCACGGGCTGCCTCGGCGTTGAGCATCCGCACGCGCATGTTGCGACCCAACGCGCGCAAAGGCTCGTAGACGCTGGCCCCATTGTCTCCGCTCAGGCGCATGATGCGGGCGGCATCGGTGAGCTCGGGGACGTGGAGCTGCGTGGCCAGGGTCTCCAGGGCGGTCCAGGGCTGGACCTTGGTGAAGCGAGCCCGGACCAGTTCCTGACGGATCCGCTGGAAAGCCCAGGTGTCGCCGATGGCGGCTGCGTTTTCCAGAGCCACCGTGGGCTGGGCGTTGCGGCCGCGCTCAGAGGCCAGCAGCTCGACGAATACCGCGACCGCGCGTGCGAAGTCAGTGCGTGCCTTGGTCGCTCGCTTGCGGGCGGCCGAGTCAGGTGCCAGCCAGGCGACGGCGGCGACGAGCAGGCTGATCAGCAGGGACAGCCACAGCGGCAGGGAGTAGAGCACCTGTGCGGCCACGCTCAGGGCGAGGCAGACCACGAACACGAGTGTGGCGCCGTAGATCTTGGCCCAGGTGTGGCGGCTGCGGGTGGTGCCCAGGATGTCCAGGTCGGCGTCGGTGAGGCCGTTGACCAGGGCCGGCGGCAGCGTGCGCATCGTCCACTGCGAGGCCCGCTCCTGCCAAGAGAGCGCGCCGCCTCCGGAGGTGCTGGTCACGATGCCGTCGAAGGCCGCCGCGCGCAGGCGCGGACGCTGGGGCAGCAGGGGCCAGATCAGCGCGGTCGCGGCCAGGCCGAACAGCATGCCGGCGATGATGATCATCATCATGACGAGCTCCTAGCGGTCAGCAGGCGGACCTGCGGCGGCGGGGCTACCACGCGGGTCATCCAGATGATGAGCCCTGCGGTGACCAGAGCCAGGACGAGGTAGAGCGCCTGGCCCAGCGGGGTCTGGTAGGCGGCCATGGGCCCGCCCATTCCGGGGACCAGGCACAGGGAAATCACCACGATGGTGATCACGATGCGGGCCTCACGGCGGGCGCCGGCGCGGTCGGCGTAGATGGCCCGGCGCTTGGAGACCTCTTCCTCCACGGAGGTGGAGAGGTCGTCCAGGGCGTTCGCCAGGCCCTGGCCGCGCTGATTGGCGGCCAGGATCAGCTGCATGACGACCAGGTCGCCGGTCTGGTCTCCCCATTCCAGGCCCAGGCGCTTGAGGGCGTCTGCGGTAGGCCAGCCGGCCTTGATGCGGGCATTCATCGTGGCGATCTCGTCCCGGATCAGGTCGCCGGCGTTGGGCATGGAAGCGGCCAGTGCGGTCTCCAGGGAGGTTCCTGCGACGATCAGGCCGGAGAGCGAGCGCGTCCACATCTCCATCTGCGCCAGCTTCTCGATCTGGGCCGATCCCCCGCCGGAGCCGAAGGCCAAGCGCAGGAGGATGACGGCGCCGGGCAGGGCGACGAGGTAGACGAGCAGGCCGGTGAACAGCGCAATGAAGAAGCCCACGGCGGCGGCGATGCCCACCATGATCCACGTGTTGCGGTCCATGCGGCGGCCGAGTCCCTTGAGGGCGGTGAGCCAGCGCGGATCGGGTGCAGGGGCCTTGGGAGGGGCGGGCCAGAGCCAGTTCACGGCAGCCATGCCCAGGCCGAGGATGCCCAGGGCAAAGCTCAGAGGGAGCAGGAGCGAGCTCATCGGGCACCTCCGGCCAGGCGCAGCAGGTCGAAGCCGGTGCGTTCGAGATCGTTGCGCAGGCGGTTGTCCACGGGAGGGGCCACGGGCACGGCGTTCTCGTCGCCGGGACCCATGCGGAACAGGTCGGCCACCGAAATGCCCTTGTCGGTGTCGCCGGGCAGCACCTCGGAGATCGAGATGATCTTGCGCTTCACCGAGCCATCGGGCTGAGGCACCTTGCGCATCTGCACGACGACGTCGATGTGGTAGCCCAGCTGGCGAGCCATGTAGGTCTCGGAGAACTCGTTCATGCCCAGGCCGACCAGACGGCGCACGGCCTCCTCGCCGGAGTAGGCGTGGACGGTGCAGTAAGTTCCCGCGCCGGTCTGCATCGCGGAGATCATCGCGCCGATCTCCGAACCGCGGACCTCGCCGACCAGGATGCGTGCGGAGTTCAGACGCAGGGCCTTCTCCATGGCCATGGTCAACGTGTACTCGCCGATGGTGCTGCCGTCGGCGGCGCGCTCGCCCGATCCGGGGCGAGCCTGAAGCTCGATCGGCGGGACCAGGCGAGAGTCGAGCCGGTCCAGGTGCAGCTCGCGCTCCTTCTCGATGGTCACGATCTGCTCCAGCGGGCCGATCTTCTCCGCCAGGGCGCGCATCAGGGTCGTCTTGCCGTCGCCGCCGAAGCCGCTGATGACGATCGTCTTGCCGGCCTGCACGAGCGCCGTGAGGAACTCGGCGGCCAGGGGGCTCAGGGTGCCGTTGTCGACCAGCTGCTCCAGGGTGATGTTCACCAGCCGATGGATGCGGAATACGGCGGTGGGCCGCGTGGAGACCGGGCGGGCGGTGGCGGCCAGACGGACCGAGCCCATCAGGTCCATGTCCAGGTCGGGGTGGGCCGCAGAGAAGGGGCGGGACTCCTCCCCCGCGTTCGCGGCGAGGAACTGGAGCTCGGCCATCATCTGCTCATCGGTCTCGAAGACGGGAGGGCGGCGCTCCATGCTGCCGCCGGCCTTCTCCACCCAGACGTGGTCGGAACCGATCATGTGGATGTTCTCCACCCCGGGCTCGTCCACGAGTGCCTGGAATCGGCCCAGACGGAACATCGCATCGAAGGTGGCCTGGCGCAGTGCCGCCTGCTCTTCGGCAGTCCATGCGGCGTCGCGGCCGCCGGTCTGCACGTTCTCACGCATCTGCTCGATGATCGCGCGGTCGATGTGCCGCCAGCCCATGGCGTGCAGCTCGCTCTCGGGCAGGTCGATGCGGTCGGCGGTCTCCTCGGCGTGCCAGTCCACGGCCTTGGCGCGCAGCACGTCGACGATCGACCAGAAGCCCGTCAGCTCCGTGGTGTTGCTCGGCCGGGCCGGGGCGCTCTGCTCGGCCTGCGGTGCCGGCTCGGGCACAGCAGTCAGCGGCCGGGACAGCCCGGGCAGCTCAGCGGAATCGGTGGGAGACGGGGTAGTGCCCAGCGGGCGAGCCAGGTGAGCGCCGGCGGAGGCGGGGATCAGGGACGGCCGGGCCGGCTTGGCCGGGGTGCTCTCGGTCAGGAACGGGAGGTTGAGCAGGTCCAGGGACATGTCGGGGGTCTGATCCTTCATCGCTGCTCTCCTCCGGTCTCGGTGGGCATGTCCGCCTCGATGAGCTGGCGGCGGGCCATCAGCGCGTCCGCGAGGGAGGCGTTGGCGGCACCGATGGCCCGCGTGTAGGAACGCAGCCTCCAGGACGTCGCCTGGGCGCCCCCGCCGAAGTGAGCGCCGGCTTCCGGGCTCTGGGGAAGGCGTCCACGCACCGGCAGGCCCAGCACCTTGGAGATGTCCTTGGAGGGGAACTCCTGGGCTCGATCTTCGACCACGAGCAGGGAGGACGTGTCCACTGCCCCCGCGGTAGCGCGGGCCTCCAGCACGGCCGGCAGATAGGCACGCGCCGCGGCCACGGAGACCAGGTCGCTGCGCACCACGACGCTCAGGTGGTCGCTGTCACGCCAGAGCGCCTCCCGTCCGTGGGCGTTCTCGGAGCGGCCAGCGTCGACGATCACGTCGATGTCCTGGCCAGAGACGGCGCGCAGAGCCATCATCAACTCCGGCCAGAGGCCCCGCATGGATCGCGCGGCCAGCGGCTCGGACATGGCGGGCAGGAGCCAGCGGGAAGGCTGGCCAGCGTCCTGGCCCGTTCCCAGGTCGACGGCGTAGTCCCAGATGTCCTGCTCCGTCAGGGCCTGTCGCATGGAGTTGTGGGCGATGCCCATCAGGCCGCTGTCGGCCGGCATGCTGCCCTGCAACCACCCGGCGAGCACGGATGAGGGCTTGCTGACGTCGGCCTCCACGAGCAGCACAGGGCGCGGCCACTGCAACGTCATGGCCACGGCCGTGGTGCTCACCCCCGGGCTGACGCCGAAGGCCGCAAGGGTCAGGATGCTCACTTCTGCGCTCCCTGCATGATCACGCTGGCGGTGCCGGCGGCACCCCAGGTGGCGACCTTCTGGGCGTCAGCCTGCTTCACGCGCAGATCCACGGTGGTCTTCCCGCTGTTCTGGTCATGGTGGCTGGCCTCGACCACGGCCGCGACGGGGTCGTGATTCTGGTTCTCGTCACCGGCCTTGGTGTTCTGGTTGCCCGGGGTGAAGAGGACCTGGACGTGATCTCCTGCGGCCATCTCCCGGGCAGGCAGGCGCCCGACCTCCAGAGCCAGGCCCACCAGCGATTCGCCGTCCTCCACACCCAAGGACGTTGCCGTGGACGTGCGCGTGATGGTGCTGCCCGGCTGGAGGTCGGTCGTGGCCACCTGCCCCTGGATCTGCTGGGCCTCGGTCGCGGGGACCAGCACGCTGGGGTCGCCGGCCACGCGCACGGACGAGAGCATGGAGGACTCGATCTTCTGCCCTCGCTCCACGGGAGCGTTCACCACCAGGTAGGGCTTGGCCTCGTTGGCCTGGGTCCCCACGAACGCGCCGAGGCCGCCCAGGGCAGCCAGGGCGACGGCGACAGCCACACCGCCCACGCGGCGCTTGGCCACCGGCGTCGGCGCAGGACGGCCCACGGGAGCCGCCGCGCTGGAGCCGGCCTCGCTGACGCGCGGGTTCTCGGTGGGGGTCACCTTGGGCGACCGCTTTCTCAGAGCCACCTTGGCCTGCCTTTCTCGCTACTGGGGGGACTGCACGGGGAGCGTATCAAACCTGCCAGCCGTGATGGCAGGTGGCTTGGTCCTTCACCAGACATAAAGCCCGGACCGCCCCCTCATGTCCCTCTGTACGGTAGACATTTCTGCATGAGCGCCCCCGCATCCCCCCTCGACACGGCCGTCGTCGCGTTCAACTCCACGCTGCGCATGCGCATCCTCGTGCTGGTCGCCCGCTCCCCCGGCCTCGGCGCCCACGACCTCGCCACGTCCCTGGACATCCCCCGCGCAACCCTCTCCCTGAACCTGCGCACCCTCGAGGAGGCCGGCCTGCTGACCTCCAGCGACACCTCCGAAGCGCGCCGGGGCCGACGCCTGACCTACCGCCTCAACCGGGAGGCCTACAGCGCGATGATCGAGGCCCTGGGCGCGATCGTCGAGCGGTGACCTCATGCCATACCGGCGCCACATCAGGAGTGCTGTTCATGCCATAACACCGCCGTCTGCGCGCCAGTCCCCAACCGTCCGCTACACCAGTTGAACGCCATAACACTGCGGGAAATCTCTCGGTATTTCCCGAGAGATGCAGTAGACTGGAGGAGTCAGATCACAGGGAACCTAGGAGGTCCTCATGTCCACCCCTGCGCGCTCATACGCCATCCCAGGCGTCCTGGCGGTCGCCAACGGCAAGGGCGGTACCGGCAAGACGTCGCTGGTCGCCAACCTCTCCGGTCTGGCCGCGGCCGCCGGCATCCGCACCCTCACCATCGACCTGGATCCCCAGGGCAACCTCTCCCCCGACCTCGGCCTAGAGAAGTCGGACGGAATCGAGCTGCGTCGAGCCCTCGAAGATGGGGCGCCGCTGCCGATCTCCACGGATCCCATGCGCCCAGGCCTGGGCGTCGTTCGCGGCGGTCCTCGTTTGGCCGACATCATCAGCCTGCTGGTGGCACGCGGCTACGACGCCCCGCCCCTCGGGGCTCTTCTGCACCGGAGCCTGAGCCAGGTCATGGAGGAGTGGGACCTGGTCGTCATCGACACGCCCCCGGGAGACCGCGCCCTGGTCGAGGCCGCCTTCAGCGTCGCCGAGGGCGTGGTCATCGTCTCCAAGACGGATCTCCGCTCCCTCGACGGCGTCGCTGTGACGGCCGAGCGCTTCCAGGCCGTTCACGAGACCACGAACCCCGACGTGCAGCTGTTGGGCCTGGCGCTGTTCGACGTGGAGGCGCGCGCCGTGAAGATCGAGCGAGAGGCCCGCCAGGCGCTCGAGCAGATGCTCCAGGGGCTGGCCTTCGACGAGGCCGTCTTCACCGCCCGTATTCGGCACGCCGCCGGCGCCGCCCAGGACCTGCGCAAGAGCGGACGCCTGGTGCACGAGCTCGAGAGCGATGTGGCCCGCGCTCACCGAGAGCGCTTCGCGCGCATCAAGGCCGGTGAAGCCTCGACCTTCCATGCGTCGACCATGGATGGCCTGGCAGGGGACTACGCCGCACTGGCCCAGGAGATTCTGGGACGCCTGAGCGCCCTGGGCCAGGACGAGGAGGAGGACGCCTGAGATGGAGACCCCCAATCGAGCAGATGGACTCGGCGCTGTGTTCAACGCGCGTGGCCGGGGCAAGAAGAAGCCGGCGGAGAAGGTCGACTCTGTGCCATACGCCATGCCAGAAACCACGCCAGATGCCACACCGGAATCCACGCAGGACACCACACCGGAAACGGTGCCTGTCGCCGCGCGGGAGACCGCACCGGAACTGATGCCAGACGTGAGGCGCGCGGTCCCGCAGGAAGGCGCGCAGGTGGTCGAGCTGGACCGTGTGGACGTCCCCGAAGAGGAAGAGCTGGTCGTGCGCAACACGGCCGTCTACCTACCCGTCCCGGTCCTGGATCGGTTGCGGACCGCGGCCGCCAAGCGGCATCGGACCTACACGGACCTGCTGATCGACGCGTTCGACGAGCTCAGCGACGATCAGCTCTGGGCGGCCTGCGGGCACAAGCCGCGTGGGGACGGGGGGATGCCGCGTGGGCGCCGAGGTGCCGCGCGCGGCCAGGGCGGCGTGCAGGTGCAGCTGCGCCTGGATCAGGAGCAGCGGGGTTGGCTGGATGAGCAGGTGGCCCGTCTAGGCGCCCCCTCCCGGAGCGCCATGGTCGCCTCGGTGTACGACGCCTGGCTGCCGAAGAGCTGAGCCGGCATGAGAAGGGGGGGCGGCCCGGCAGGGCCGCCCCCTTCGTGGTGCATCAGCCTGCGCGCAGGTGCCGGGGGCGCTGGTGGGCTGCCCGCGGGACGTGGGTGGCGGAGGGGTGCAGGCGCAGGCCGGAGTCCACCACGGCCACCTTCGCCTGGGGGTAGATCAGCTTCACGGGCTCGAGGTTCTTCAAGAAGGCGGCCTTGAACTGGCGCGGCTGGGCGTACTGGGCGCCGAACTGGGTCTCCAGCTGGCGCCAGGAGACGGTGGTGGTGCGCTGGAGCGTGGACATCCTGTAGGAGAGCCAGACGTAGAGGTCCATGCGCATGGGGGAGCCGCCCAGGGCTGCCAGGGCGGAGGAGAGGACCGGGACGGGGGAGCGCATGACCTCCTCGAAGTAGGGCTCGCTGAGCTCGATGCGCGCGTGGTCGGCCCCACGCTGGTACGTGAGCTCGTAGCGGTGGGCCACGTGCATGTTCTGGCCGCTGAGGGTGCGCCGGTCGGGCGTCTCGCGGCTGGTCTCGATGATGATCGAGGTCGTGCTGAGCCGGTGGAGCTGGTCCATCACACGGCGCTGATTCGCCCCGGAGGGGTAGGTGCCGACGCTGGAGAGGAACGCGCGCAGGGAGGGGCCGGGGTCCAGGTGGCGGGAGCGGGTGCGCACGGCCTCGGTGGACATCCAGGTGAGCAGGGAGCGGGCCAGGACGCCGAAGGGGAAGCCAGCCGGGCCGGGGGAGAGCGTCAGGGTGGTGTCTCCGTTGCGTCGGCTCCAGTGGGGGACCGTGGCTCCGGGGTCGCGGTAGGGCAGGCTCAGCTGGGCCCAGATGCGGGTGGAGAAGGCGACCTCGCCGGGGTTCTGCTCGATCTCCTCGCTGAGCTCGAGCAGCCGCAGGCGCCTGGGCGAGAGGGCCGGGCGCGTGGCCGCGTCGATGGAGGTGATGTCCGGCGTGTGGTTCATGGCTGAGGTGACCTTTCGGACCCGATGACGGGTGGGCGTGGAGGGGACGGAGCGGGTGTGGAGAACTGCGGTCGCCGGGGAGTTATCCACGTGCATCTTGTGACGGGGGCTCATAGTCGGCGGAGTGAACGCAGATGGGGGGCGAAATCGGCGGGATCAAGCCGATCGCGTGTGTGCATCTTGTGACGGTGCGCCGGTCGGGCCGGAGATTATCCACGTGCATCTTGTGACGGCCAGTGTGTGCATCTTGTGACAGCCACCCCGTCAGAATCGGCATGATTGCAACGATTTTGGAGGATCCCCATGTAGTAAAACCACATGTATTCCTCCTGTAGTGGGGGGCGGTTTCGCTGTGCATCCGTGGATAGCCGTTCGGTGAGGTGGTCGCGGTCTGGGGTTCAGGCGGCCGGGGCCTGCTCCATGAGGGCCGCGTAGTCGGGAGCCAGCCCGCTGCGCTCCATGGCGTAGTCCTTCACGGCCTGGGTCAGGCGAGTGCGCAGGACGTTGATGCGCTTGCACAGGCCGCGGCCGCTGTAGCCGTACTCGTCGCTCAGGGCTGCGCGCTCGGCCTCGTCGGCCAGCTGGTAGCGCAGGAAGACCGCGGCGTCGCGGCTGGAGAAGACGGCGTTGTCTCGAGCCCAGGCGATCAGGGCGCACAGGTCCCGGGTGGCACGGCCGTTGTCGGCGGCCTCATCGTCGGCCGGCTCCTCGGCCAGCTGCGGCAGCCAGGAGGGCAGGGCCTCGACGTCGGACTGGCCGTCGTAGAGCTTGCGCTCGAGCAGGGAGTCCTTGAGCACGTCCATGGCGAGGTTGCCGATGCACGAGCCGGCCCGGTGCAGGGAGGGCCTGCGGATCCACTTCCACGCTGCGGCGATGACGGCGGCGGAGACCTCCTCGCGGGCGGAGTGGTCTCCGTGCATGGTGGCCATGCGCATGCGGGTGTGACGGCCGGCGATCAGGGTGAAGCGAGGCAGCATCAGCTGGAGGACGGCGCGGGCGCAGTCCTCGTCGCCGACCGCGGCCTGCTCGAGCAGGCCGCGCATGATCTGCTCGCGGACCTCCACGGTGCTGCGGGCCACCGTCTGGACGAGCTCGATGCCGGTCTGAGCGCCGTGAGGCCAGGGGTGGGAGGTCTCGGCGTAGCGCACGGCCCACTCGGCGTTCAGGCGGTCGATCACGGTCGGGGCGTAGGTGGTGGTGCTCATCGGACTCGGTCCCTCCATCAGTGGTGTCCGGGCGTCCCGGACGGGTCACTGACCAGCCAAACGAGCAGGTCGGGAAACGAATCTGGATCTGGATCTGGATCTGCCGATCGTCTGGATTTCCAGAACCTGGACCGCAGGAGATCGGCGTAATCATGCGGATGTGGGGGAGGGACGGAGAAAAAGTTCCCGCACGGGAGGGACATCGGTTCCCGCGGGCGGCCTTTAGTCCGGTGAGAGATCGCCCGTCCAAGGAGCCCCCGTGATGTCCGAGCAGACCCCCGAGATCGTGACCGATGAGCAGCTGGCCAGCTTCGTGCGTGAGGGCCAGACCATGCGGGAGGCCGAGGCCGTCCTGGAGGCGGGTCTGGCGGACCTGTGTGCGCGGCCGTTCGACCAGGCCAGCCAGGAGGAGATGCGTCGCCTCCTGGACTCGGACCAGCTGCGCGAGGCCACCCTCATCGCCCGGCGGATGGGAGGGCAGGATCGGTGAAGTTGCTCTCTCGCAAGAAGAAGACCGAGCCCGCCGCGGAGGCGCCGGAGCAGAACAGCCCGGCGCCGGCCAAGTCCAAGGTGAACAGCCTGGCCTCCCGGATTCTGCTCTACGGGTTCTACGGGGCGATGGTGCTGTGCCTGGGCCTGTCCGGCCTGGCCGTGGTGCTGGCCGCTTCGACGGCATCCCAGCCGGCTCCGGCGGTGGAGGTGCCCGACACGTCCACCGCTGAGGGCGTGGCGACGTCCTACGTTTCGGCGTGGCTGCGTGCTACCCGCGATGACCAGAGCCTGCTGGAGCCCTACATCGGTGGGACGAAGATCCCCCAGCTGCCCGTGGAGCCGTTGGGTGTGCGCGACGTCGCCGTGGCCGGTGTCCAGCGCGGCCAGGACCCGAGCATCACCTCCGTGACCGTCGCCGCCCACGTGGAGCAGCGCTCCGGGGCGCCGAGCACCCCGGGCGCTCCGCAGGCGGCGGATGCGACGGAGAGCCTGTCCCTGGTGGAGCAGGCAACCGCCTCGTCGACGTCCTCCGCCTCGCCGTCTCCCTCGCCGTCTTCGGCCAGTCCGTCTCCGGCGGCTGGGGCCACCGCCAAGCCGGTCCCCTACACGCTGCGGTACTACCAGGTGGCCGTTCACGAGCAGGCCCCCGGCCAGTTGCAGGTCATCGGCTACCCCACCCCGGTGCCGGGGCCGGCTCATGGAGACCCCGTCACCCTGAACTACTCCCAGCGGGTCGGCCCGGACACCGACCTCGGAAAGATGCTCGACGGCTTCCTCCAGGCCTACGGCGCCGGCCGCTCGGATGTCTCCCGCTTCCTGGCCCCCGGCTACAAGCTCGCCGCCATCGACCCCGCCCCCTACACCCGCCTGTTCATCCAGGAGATCCGCACCGATCAGGCCCTGGACTCCGTCCAGCCTGGCACCCCGGTGCGCGCCCTGATCCAGGCGGAGGCAGAGCTGCCCGATGAGCGCAACTCGCGTATGGGCGTGACGGTGCCGGTCACCGTGACCTTCCGCGACGGCCGATGGGAGGTGACCTCCCTCGACCCGGCCCCCCTGATCGACACCTCAGCCCCTCAGTCCGCCCCGACCCACTGACCCCTCATCTCTGAAAGGGAGACCTCGTGAACGTCTTCACCCCGTACCTCCACTCTTCCCTCACGCTCGGCGCCAACTTCTTCACCTCGATCAACAACCTGATCGCCCAGGCCCAGACCGTGCTCAACGCGCTGATCATCTTCCTGGGCGTGGTGATCTTCCTGATCGGCTCGGCCCGCGGCAAGTGGACCCTGCCGGCGATCCTGCTCTCCGCTCTGGCCGGCGGCCTGTTCATCTGGGGCGGCGTGGCCGGCGTCCAGTGGGCCGCGGACTCCGCCGGCTCGACCATCAAGTGATCGGCCAGGAGTAAGCCATGACCGAGACCGGACGGTTCTACAGCAGCATCCGCCGCATCCCCACCACGCTCTACCGGCTGCCCGACGGCACCCGCGTGCCCGGGGGCCCCTACACGCTCGTGCAGGGCGTGGGCGGGGCGATCACGGTGGCGCTGCTGTGGGCCGTCCGGGGGTCCTGGTCCACCGGCTTCGACCTGTTCGATTTCGCCGGCGCCCTGGCCGCTGGCTTGGCGGTCACCTGGCTGCTGCGCTTCGCCCCGGACAACCTCCACGAGCTGGGCCTGGTCATCACCGGAGCCTTCCTGGCCTGGTCCAAGCCCCCGCACGGGCATTACCGCGGCGAGACGTTCGCCCCCAAGAAGGCTCCCGCAGGGATGCCCGAGAAGCCCTCCAGTCCCACCGCTCTCACCCGCGCGCCGGCCACCGACGAACCGCAGGGCGAGCCCGCGCCGACGTACCGGCCGATGGGCACCTCCTCCGTGGCACGCCTCCTCCAGCAGAGCACGACCGAGAACAAGGACACCCAGCGATGAAGAACTCCCTCCTGTACCTGCGCGAGAACCTCATGTGGACCTCCACGGGCACGGTGTGGGCGATGTGGCGCGTGCACGGGCTGCCCTACGGCTTCGGCAAGGGCGAGCACAAGGAGCGGGCCATGCTCGCCCACCAGGCCCTCTTCCAGGGCCTGCGCGGGGAGGCCATGCTCATGGGCCTGTGCGCCGAGCTCGACCCCGCCGCCGTCGTCGAGCGCATGCTCGACGGTGTCGACCTGGAGCAGTGCCCCAACTACCTCGAGGAGGTCGAGCTCTCTTTGGACGAGCTCGAGACGATCCCCGTGGGCGAGCGAGCCTACTGGCTGGCCGTGCCGCTGCCGTCCAAGTCGATCACCGACCGCCTCCAGACCCTGATCCGCTCCGTCGACGGCAAGCTGCGCGAGCAGCTGGCCCTGCCCACCTGGCGACCCACGGAGGCGGAGATCCAGGCTCTGGGGCGCACGGCCGAGCACATCGGCCGGGCCATCCCCGCCGCCTTCAAGGCCGTCCCCTCCTCTCCGGCCGAGGTCGCCTGGATCTACGCCCACTCCCAGAGCCGGGGCCTGGGATCGGATCCCACTGCGCCCGCCGGCGGGGAGGACGTGCAGGCTTTCACCTCCGGGGCGAGCCTTCCCGAGCCGCTCGTGGACGAGGGCGGCCAGTCCGACGTCAGCGCCAAGGAACGGCTGAACCCCTTCGGCCGCCGGTACGTGAAGATCGCCTCCGAGACCACGGCAGGCCAGGCCTCGTACCAGGTGGTGATGGCCCTGACCGCCGGCCCCCGCGAGGGCTTCACCTTCCCCGACGACGAGTACGTCTCCTACATCGACTCCCTCAGCGTCAACGCGGACTGGATCATGCGCATGAACGTGCTGCCGGCCAAGCGCGCCGCCGCCCGGAACAAGCGTGCCGAGGAGAAGCTCAACGAGGAGTACAACCAGCAGGAGGGCGACTCCCACGCGATCACCGGCGGATCCACCCGCCTGGACGCGATCGCCGAGGACCTCAAGGCCTACCACGCCGCACTGAACTCCTCGGAGGCCGAGGTCTCCGTCGACGTCGCGGTGATGTTCATCGTCGGCGCCGAGACCCCCGAACAGGCCCAGGACCAGGCCCAGATGATCCAGGCGGCCTACTCGGCCCGCGACTTCAAGGTGATCACGCCCCTGGGCTACCAGGAGTCGCTGTGGTGGGCGTGCCTGCCAGGCACGCCGGCCTCCTCCGTGGTGAAGAAGCTCGAACTGCTGGTCACCGGCCGGCACCTGGCCTTCGGCGTGCCCATGGTGACCGACGCGCTGGGCACCCGCACCGGATTCCGGCTGGGCACGAACATCTCCTCCTCGCGCCGCAGCCCGGTGTTCATGAACATCGGCGGCCTCATGGAGGCCGACATGTCCGGCTCGTTCGCCGTCACCGGCGAGAACGGCTCCGGCAAGTCCACCCTGCTGAAGATCGTGGCCGGCAACGTCTTCGACCGCGGAGGCCAGATCGTGGCCATCGACCGCTCCGACAACACCGAGTGGGCGGCCCTGGGTCGACTGCTCACCGAGCGCGAAGGCTCCCAGCCCACCGTCGTCGAGCTCGGCGACACCCGCTGGTCGATCGACCCCCTGCGCCTGTTCCCGGGCAAGGTCGCCGCGCGCGTGACCCGCTCCCTGGTCTCCGTGCTGCTGGGCTTCGGCTCGAACTCCGCAGAGGGCCGGCTGCTCGGCCAGCTGCTGCACCCCGACTACGCGGAGGAGCATCAGATCACCTCCATGGGGTCCCTGGTAGCCCACCTGCTCTCCGGCCAGGGCTTGGCGGGGGAGGAGCCGGAACAGACCCGCGCGATCGCGTTCGGCCTCCAGAACGTGCAGTCCACCGAGTTCGGGCCCCTGCTCTTCGACGAGTCCCTGCCGACCCTGGACCTGTCCTCGCGCTTCCTCACCTTCTGCACCCGCGGCGTGGAGCTGCCCCGACGCCAGGAGCTGGAGTCCGCCGCGCTGAAGGCGGAGCTGCCGGTGGAGAAGGTCATCGGCCGCGCCCTCTATGCCCTGATCGTGGCCATCAGCCGCGTCGTGCTCTACGCCGACGACTCCATCGAGTCGCTGATGATCGTCGACGAGGCCCACCACGCCACCGGCTCCCCGGAGACCGAGCTGGAGCTGTCCAACGTGGTCCGCTACGGCCGCAAGCACAAGGCCGCCGTGGCGTTGGGCTCGCATGACGCGTCAACGGACTTCGGATCCCAGCAGCTCCAGGCGCTGATCCCCGTGCGCATCGTCTGCCGTTCCCGCGACTCCAAGATGGCCCAGCGCAACCTCGACTGGATGGCCGACATGGGGCAGGACGAGTGGGTCGAGCTGGTCACCTCCGGGCTCTCCCCCCTGGACGACAACGAGGAGGTGGCCCCCGAGCGCCGCGGTGAGGCGCTGATGCGTGACGCCTACGGAAACGTCGCCAAGATCAAGGTGCTTCCTCCGCTCTCGCCGGCCCGCTTCAAGGCCGTGATGAGCTCCCCGCCCAAGCGTGGAGCCTCCACCGAGGCCGCCAAGGAGCTGGTGCACGCATGAGCGCACGCGGATGGATGCGACGAGCTGGCGTCAGCGCTGCCGTGTTGCTGACCATGCTCTGGGCCGCCCCGGCCGCCTCTGCGGCCCCGGCGCAGTCGGGGGTGATGGGCCTGGAGGAGTGGTCCCAGCAGGTCACCGACTCCTCCGGTGTGCCCATCTCCAAGTACGAGGCACTGCCCCTGGACCACGGCGCCGGAGGCATTGACATCAACCCCGCCCGCGACGCGCTGGTCTCCGTGCTCGACTTCTTCTGGGGCCTGCACTACATGTGCGTGACCACGTGCATGTGGCTGCTGCACACCCTGCTCGGCTTCCAGTGGGTCTCCTGGTTCTCCGGCCCGATGGAGGTCCTCGGCCAGAACTTCGGGCAGCTGGTCGCGCAGATCCACTGGATCCCGCTGGCGGCGATGATCTCCGGCACGACCATCGGCCTGCTGTTCTTCATGCGCAAGCGCGGCGCGGCCTGGGGGGAGATGTTCGTCTCCGTGATGATGGTCGTGGTCGCCACGAACATCGCGCTGAACCCGGTCGCCTACATCACCGGCCCGGACGGCGTCCTCCAGACCTCCCAGCAGACCGCGGCGCAGATCGCCGTGGAGGCCACCGGAGGCAAGGGCGCGATGGACGGCGGTGCGGACGCCTCCTCGGCCCTGGGCCAGTCCGTGATGGCCGACCTGACGGACGCGATGCTGCGCGGGCCCTCCCAGGCCGTCGCCTTCGGCCAGTTGCTCGAGGGCGGCTGCGCCAGCACCTTCACCGAGACGATGAAGGCCGCGGACCCCATGGACGTGGAGTCCAAGTCGGTGATGGACCCGGTCAAGGGGTGCAGTGATTCGGCCAAGAGCTGGTCCGAGTCGACCTCCTTCACCAAGGTCGCCCCCATGCTCATGACCAACCTGGGCTCGGCAGCCTTCGCCGTGCTCGTGGCCACCATGGCGGTGGTGCTGTTCCTGGCCGTGCTCATCGCCCTGTTCTACGGGGTCTACCAGGCGCTGGCCGTGATGATCTCGATCCTGCCGGGCACCTCCCGCAAGGAGTTCTTCGGCGCGTTCGTCGGCGTGATCGCCTGCGGTGTGGTCATCGTGGCCGCGATCGTGCTCGTGGCCGTGTCCCTACGCCTGGTGGCCAGCATGTTGCTGACCACCGCAGCCCTCGGCGTGACCCTCCAGATGCTGTTGCTGGTGCTCATGCTGATCGCGCTGATCTGGCTGGTGCTGCGCGTGCGTCACGGGATCATGAAGAAGGGCGACCAGACCGCCCGCTGGCTCTCGCGCTTGGGCGCTGGCCAGGAGAAGAAGTCCAGCGTGCCGATGAAGTCGCTGGTGGGCATGGCCGGCACGGCTCTGGGTGGCTACAAGTTCGGCCGTCTCGGTCTGGCCAAGGGCGGCGGCCAGGACGGGCCTGCGCGCTCCCGGCCGACCGGCGGCGGCGCCGGCCCCTCGGGTGGCTCCGATACGCCCAGCGGAGGACCGCGCGAGCCGGATCCCCGCGGCGCCCAGGTCTTCGGCCGTGCCGCGCGGGCCGACGGCGGCAGCGGGCCCGCGCGCCGGCGCCGCCCGGGCGGGCAGCTGCCGCCGGCTCCGCTGGTGCGTGCCGTCGGTGTGGGGGCGGCTGCCATCGGTGGTCCGATGGGTGGGGCGGTCAACGTCGTTGCCCAGGGCGCGGCCTGGTCCATCGAGCGCCAGAACCGCAAGGAGCTCACCGGCCCCGGCAAGCCCCAGCGGGTGTCTCGCCAGTCCCGGATCACGGTGGGCAGCGACGGCAAGGCCACCGTGACCCCTCGCCGGCCCGAGGTCGTGGAGGGCACCGTCGTGGATTCGAGCCAGGGCCCCCAGCAGCCCCCGCGGCGGCCGCGGTCGGACAGCACGGAGGCCACCCAGCGGATGCGCGAGCGCCTCCGGGCCGCCCAGGGCCCGCGGGGGCAGCACGCATGAAGCGCCGCGCCGTCTTCATCGGGGCCGGCGCCGTGGTGGCCGTCGTCGCCTTCGTGGTGGTGCTGATCCTGCTGATCATCCTGATGATCGGTGGCGCCCAGCAGAAGCTGAAGATGCAGCAGTCCTCCCTCTCCTGTGTCGTGGGGGGCCTGACTGCCGCGGACGGGTCCCTGGCCATCCCGCTGATGGGCCGGGTCACCTCCGACTACGGGCCGCGCCCGAACCCCTTCGGGCCCGGGTACATCCCCCCGGGCTACACGAGCGAGGCGCCCTTGCTTTTCCACGGTGGCGTGGACATCGGCGGCATCCCCGAGGGCACCCCCATCAACGCCGTCATGGGCGGCACGGTCATCGGCACCAACATGGAGGGTGAAGAGGGCGGCAACATCCTCAAGATCGACTCGGGCAACGGGATCGAGTGGCGCTATGTCCACATCGCCAACGGCACCACCGTGGTCAAGCCCGGCCAGCAGGTGAAGGCCGGGGACCACCTGGCCGGAGCCGGCGAGACCGGCGTGGCCACGGGCGTGCACCTGCACCTGATGCTCTATGTCAACGGCGAGCGGTCCAACCCGCAGACCTGGCTGGCCGAGCGCGGCCTGATCCTGGAGAAGGGCCAGATGCCCCGGCTGACCTCTCCGGCCGGCGGCGGTGCCGCGGGGGCGGCGTCCTCGAGCTCGGCGGCAGCCTCCTCAAGTTCGGCTCCCTCGGCCAAGCTGGCCAGCGGATCCTCGCCCGCGGGCGCCGCCGCCTCGGACGGGCAGCCCCCCAAGGTCAACGGGCCGGTGCGGATCACCTTGCCCGAGGGCAGCGAGTGGACGCTCTCCCCGGAGCAGGTGGAGAACGCGGCCCTGATCATCGGGGTGGCGCGCGAGCTCAACATCTCGGACAAGGGGATCCAGGTGGCGCTGATGACCGGGCTCCAGGAGACCATGCTCCAGAACATGGCGAACCCGACCCTGCCGGAGTCCATGAACTTCCCGCACCAGAAGACCGGCACCAACAAGGACTCGGTCAACGTCTTCCAGCAGCGCACCGTGGCCGGCTGGGGAAGCGTGCCGGAGCTGATGAACCCCGAGTACGCCGCACGAGCGTTCTTCGGCGGCCCAACCGGCCCGAACAAGGGCATGCCCCCGGGCCTGCTGGACATCCCCGGTTGGGAGGGCATGGCCCCCGGGTCGGCTGCCCAGGCCGTACAGAACTCGCGTCACCCCGACGAGTACAACAAGTGGGAGAACGCGGCGAACCAGATCCTGGGCCAGGTCACCGGCACCACCCCCATGATGTGCCAGGGCGCCGGCGGGGCTGCGGCCGCGGCCAGCGCCACCTCCAGCACCGCCCCCGAGGGCAACCACGCCCTGGACGAGGACACCAAGCGCCTGGAGATCCCGGCCGACTTCTCGCGCTCGAAGATCGTCTCCCGCGCCGAAGCCGGCATCGGCGGCACCTACACCTACGGTGCCGCGGAGTTCCGATCCTGGGATGCCACCGGGCTGGTCTCGCGCGTCTACCAGGACAACGGGATCGACATGCCACGCCAGGCCCCGTGGACCGTGGGCAAGCGCACCGAGACCCCGCAGCCCGGCGACATCGTCGCCCAGAAGTGGGACCCCACCCGCGGGCGGTGGGAGCACGTGGGCATCTACGTCGGCGACGGCATGATGATCTCCGCGATCAACGAGTCCGCCGGCACCCGCAAGCACCCGGTCACCCAGACCGGCACCGACACCGTCTACTTCGACGTGATCCAGGAGAAGAAGTGAGCCGCACGGACACCACCCGTCACCCCCAGGACCCCCAGCCCCGCACGGGGCGGGCCTGGCCCTTCCTGGTCGGCGCTCTCGCCGCGGCAGGCGCCGGCGCGTGGCTGCTCACCGGCACCCCCGGCGAGCAGGCGCCGGAGGCGCCGGCCCCCACCCCCGCGGCGACCGCGAGCTCGACGGCCGGGGCCTGGCCTCAGCCGTCGGCCAGCACCGCCCCGGCCAGCGCTGCGAGTCAGGAAACGAATCGGGAAACGACCCCCTCCACGGGGCCGTCGAAATCTGGAAACGCCCAGGTCAGCCCATCATCGGTCAGTGCGGCGCGCAGCTCCCAGATCGAGGTGGAGAAGGCCGCCCAGGAGCGAGCCGTGCAGGGTCTGGACCCCGACGCCCGCAAGCGTGCCGAGGACGTGGCCAGCCGGTTTGCGCAGGCCATGAACGCGCGCACGTGGCAGACCAGCCGGCAGCAGTGGCGGGAGGCGCTGGCGCCCACGGTGAGCCCTGAGCTGCTGAAGACGCTCGACGTCGATCGGGACTGGGAATCCGACGCCCAGCACCGCTTCGTACAGGCCAAGGCCAGCACGTCGGTGCAGGTGCTCGAGTCGCGCGCGCAGACCGTTCAGGGTGAGCGCGTCGACGTCGCGCTCATGGTGGCCACCGAGACCACCGGCGAGGACCCCTGGGTCACCGCGCCGCGGACCGAGCGCCCCATGACCGTCGTCGTGGACACCACCCAGAACCGGGTTGTTGAACAGATCGACATGACCCCGCACGGCGGCCTCTGAGACGCCCCCCGGCCGGGCCCTACGACACGTAGACCAGCGGCTGCGACATCTTCACGCGAGCTCCCCAGCGGGAAGCCGTGCCATACGAGCACCAGCGACCGGCGAGCATCCAAGGAGCACCGAAGGTAGACGGGAGCCAGAGCGCAGCCGTGCGCGGGCGAGCAGACCGGGAGCAGGCAGCCAGGGGCCCGGCGGAAACCAAGCCGCACGAGGGCCAGAGGGAGGGGAGTCTGCCGCCACTGCCCGGCCACAGATCCACGGGAACCTCGAGGTAGGCCCGCCAGATCCAGGCCAGCGAGCCGCCCCTGATCCACGCCCCAGAGACCCCCTCTGGGCCTGGATCAGGGGCGGCTCCGTTCGGGGGATGAGCAGCAGTGGCGAGGCGATGTGCATGGGCCACACGGGGGCGGGAAGTGCGCCGGAGACGGCACCGCAGGAGTGCCGTTCAGGTGCCATAACGCGAGCGGGAAGCCCGCGGGAAGAGCGGGAGTCGAGCGCCTCCACCCATCGGGAAATCCTGAAGGACGGGGAAGGAAGAAAATCGAGATATTGCCCTCTGGAATGGGCTGATTCGCTCGGGTTAGCCTCCTCCTCTCGACTTCGTCTCGCTGAGGAGGCTACCCGACGAGTCAAGTCCATGGAAGGGGGTACCGGGGTGATCTGCCTTCCACATGATTGCGTTTTTACGGCAGGGGGTACTGGGAGGCGATCAGAGGGTGGGGTGCGTCGGCGAGGCGGGGAGGGACATCGGCGGCGCGGGCGGGCCTTATGGGCAGTGAACGAGAGTCGTCGGCCCCGTCCTCGGGGCCAGAGGGTGAGGCCGCAGATGAGCGTGGACATGGAGCCGCAGATGGGTGTGGGCACGGCGCAGGTCGGCGCGCATCAGGAGGTCGACGAGGGGCTCAGGGTGCTGGCCCCTCAGCCGCAGCCGGCGAAGTTCTTCGGGATCGGATCGGGACTGGTCGCCGCCGGCGCGCTGGCCGCCGGCATGTTCGCCTCCACGGACCCGGCCCTGGCCTACACGGTCGCCGGCGGTGGTGCCGGCGTCTCGACGGCATCCCTGGTGGTGGCCGAGCGGGCCCGGCAGCGGGCGGAGATCGCCGACCACTTCACCGAGCAGATCTGCCCGGTGATGATGATCCGCCCGCGGCCGTCCCGGGCCGCGGTGAAGCTCTCCCGCTGGCGTGGGGGGTTCATCGGCCTGCCCCAGCAGGTGCAGCTGACCTACCACGCGAGGGTGGTGCCGGACCCGGAGTGGCTGAAGTCCCTGGCCGAGGTCACCTCGGTCAGCCTCGGGGCCAAGTACAAGGTGGAGGCCCACCTGCCGCGCAAGCGCCGCGTGGTGCTCGGTGCCGTGGGGGCCGAGCAGGTGGAGAAGACCGACCCGACCGTGGACCGCGCATCCCGGGTGGTGCGGGACCTGCTGGGCGAGTCCGCCCGCGTGAAGGTCGAGCTCAACGACGACGGCGACGCGACCCGCATCGAGGTCGCCCACGAGCAGGGCAGCAACATGGCCATGGCCTCCAAGCGGCTGCGCGTGGAGCGGGTCCTGGCCACCCGCGTGCCCGGAGACTGGGTCCCGGAGTGGAACCTGGTCGAGGACACCGTCGTGTTCTCCGCCCGCGAGCCGATGCCCTCCCTGGTCCTGCCCCCGCCGGAGCATTCCCCGCTGGTGCGCACCCACGCCGACTACCGAGATTTCCAGATCCCCCTGGGTGTGGACGAGGACGGCGAGCAGCTCTCCTGGCACCCCCGCAAGCAACCCCACATGGTGGTGGTCGGCACCACCGGCTCGGGCAAGACCGTCGTGGAGCAGAACGTCGTCCAGCGCCTGACCCAGGCCGGCTGGAAGGTCTGGGTGATCGACGGCAAACGGATCGAGTTCATCGGCCTGCGGGACTGGCCGAACGTGGAGCGGCTGGCCTCGCGCATCGAGCACCAGGTGAAGCTGATCGAGGACGCCCACGACCTGATGAACGAGCGCTACGCGCTGATCGAGGCCGGCAAGGCGACCTCCGCCGACTTCGAGCCCGTGGCCCTGATCGTCGACGAGGCCACCACGCTGCTCGAGGCCGCCGACGACTGGTGGGCCGAGGTCAAGCCCAAGGGCGGATCCTCCAAGTCCGCGGTGCTCAAGCGCCTGGGCAACATCGGACGCCTGGGCCGCTCGGCGAAGATCCACATGCTCATCGGCCTCCAGCGCGCGGACACCCGCTTCATCTCCGGTGAGTTCCGCGACAACCTCGGCATGCGCGTGGCCATGTCCCGCCTCAGCCCCGACGGCGCCAAGATGATGTGGGACTCCTACGTGGTCGGCACCACCATCCCCCGGCACATCAAGGGCCGCGGCATGGCCCTGAACTCCGCCGGCGTGCCCGTCATGATCCAGACCATCTACGCCCCCAACCCCGACCCGGGATCCGACGACTACGACCCCCAGCGCGTCGCCGCGGTGCGCCCCCGCGAAGTCGTGCACAAGAAGATGCTGGTGGAGATCCTCGATCCGGTCACGGTGGACCTGGACGGCAACGAGAACCCCACCAGCTACGCCGACTACATGGACGCCCGCGTCTACGAGGCCCCCGACCAGCCCCAGGTGCAGCCGGCCACCGCGCCCGCCGCCAACGCGGCCGTCCCGGCCGCCGCGCTCGCGGCCTTGCAGTCCCTGAACACTGCTCCCGCCACTGCCGCGGTCGAGGAACGCCCGACCGGGCGCCCCTCTCCGGCTGTGCTGGCCGACCCCAGCCGCCCCGTGATCGCCGAGCGCAAGCACGTGCCCTACGTCCCCGACGACGAACAGGACCTCTTCGAGGGCTACGGCGAGCCCGTCGAGTCCCCGGCCGAGGAGTTGCAGGCCGGAGACCTGATCCAGATCGACCCCGACGCCGAGACCTGGGCGGTGCTCGCCGAGGACCCCCAGGAGGACGAGACCGGGATCTACCTGGAGTACATCGAGCGCGACACCGGGGAGGCCGGCGGCATCTCCGTGGCCGCCACCGAGATGCTGCCCACCCGCCACATCGAACACGAGGAGAACTGAGATGAGCGCGAACACCAACGGCACCAGCGACGGCACCGACATCATCTGGATCACCCTGGCCGGCATGTTCTTCCTGGGCACCGGCGCCTTCACCGCCTGGGCCGCCAGCGCCATGAACTCCGTGCGCCAGAGCCTGCTGGAGATCGGCCTGCTCGTCCCCGCAGACCAGGCCGCCTTCGAGCTCGCAGACACCGGCGTCGGCGTCAGCCTCCCCCTGGTCCTGGGGGCCGGCGCCGTGCTCGTGGCCATCGTCATGATCGCCGCCTATCGGTCCGCCAGACGCCGGGCCCGCGGCCTGGACGACTGACCTGACGGACTCGTCAGCAGCTAGGGACATGTCGCGGAGAGCCCGGCCTTGTGGTCAGTGAAGGCGCCCGTGCAGGGCGGATGGATCGGACCAGGAGGTTGGCATGTGCAGGGCTCAGGGCGAGGCGGGGTGTCCCCACGGACGTCGATGCCCCCCGAACGCAACGGCACGGGATGCCGCGCTGAAGCGTCGACGGGAGAACCGGGCGATCGGACAGCAGATCGCCCGGTGGGCCAAGGCCGAGGGCAAGGCTGACGAGCTGGCCGAGCTGAAGAGGCAGCGCAAGCCCGTCAACGAGATCAAGGAGTGGGCCGGTCAGGCCGGCGCTCCGGAAAGCGTCTTCGCCCGCGCCGCGGGCCCGGCCAAGAAGGGATGGGAGGCGGCCAAGACCGAGCTGCGCAACGACCCCAAGGCCCCAGCCCGCCGAGGACCGGCCCGCGGGGGAGCGCCGGCCGCCGCAGCCGCCGGCGGAGCAGGAGGCGTCGGCGGCGGTGGGGGCGCTGGCGGCGCCGGAGTGGCCGGTGGCGGCGGAGCCGGCGGCGGCGTCGCGGTCGCCGGTGCGGGCGGCGGCGCAGGCGCAGGCGCTGGCCGCGACCACCGCACCCCGACCCCGACTCCCGGCTCAGCCTCGACGGGCGCTCGCGGGTCGGAGTGGTCGGAGTGGGAGGACCAGTGCGGCGAGGAAGAAGCCGCCCGTGTGGCGCTGCTGGTGGAGCGGCAGGGGCGCACCGCCGAAGAGCGGCAGCTGATGCGGATGGACTCGGCGCGTGAGGGTGCGTCGGTCGCGGGCAAGGGCGTCAACGACATCAAGCGTCTGGTGTGGGACGACGGCGCGTGCGGCTACTTCAAGCCCTACGACGCGCTGAACACGGGAGTGGCCAAGTCCTACGGCCACGATGGCCGACTCCAGCCCACCCATGAGGCCGCGGCCTCGCAGTTCGCCCAGGCGCTGGGTCCGAAGTACGCGGCTTTGGTGCCTCCGGTGGCCCTGGTCAAGTACGAGGGCCAGTGGGGCTCCATCTCCTACGGAGTCCCCGGGGGGCCGATGAGGACGAAGATGAACCTGATGCACATGGCAGAGCACCACTCCGACCAGGCCAGCGATCTGGCCTTCTTCGACTGCCTGATCGGGCAGGTCGACCGCCACGGCAACAACGTCCTGATGGACCGCCGCGGCCTCTCGGCGATCGACAACGGATTCGCCTTCACCGACGGCGTCGGCGGCGTGAACGCCTCGATGTTCGTCGACGCGCGCTCCAAGCTCCCGCAGGCCCGCGCGACCACTCGGGAGGAGAAGGCGGTCCTGGCCCGCTTCCTGGACTCTGAAGACGGCTTGGGCCTGCGCGGCACGATCGAGGACGGCCGCTTCCACGAGGTGCGCCGGAGGGCTCGTCTGATGCAGAGCAAGGGCCGGATCCTGAGCCTGTCGAATCTCTACGAGCGCTGATAAACTGATACAAGATCAACATAAGGAGATCTGATGTTCACCATCACCATCCATCACCTGGACGGCCCCTCCGGCCTCCAGCGGCACGTCGGATACGTGCACGTTGACGGGGAGGACGTCCAGATCCATGACCCCGAGGGGCACCTCGACCTCGAGCTGCCCACCCCCACCGTCGACGACCTCGGCCGCGGCGAGCGCCGGCGCGCCACCTACGCCCAGGACCCGGTCGTGTGGGCCTACAACCTGCCTGCCCTGCTCCGCGGGCCCTACGTGCTCGCCCAGCGTCATGACCAGACGCCGGACTGGGTCGAGCAGCTTCTGGAGCAGCCGCAGGCGCCGGCCGCCAGCTCCCCCGGTGACGCCGAGCTCATCGCGCAGCTCATCGCGGGCAGCTCCGCAGCCAAGGAGGCCGCGGCCGAGCCGGCATGACCGGCCTCGGCGATCGCGTGCGGATGAGCTCGCGGCCGCAGCTTGGGCCCGCGGATCGGACGGGGACGTGTCGCGGAGATCCAGCATGAGCTGCTGCTGAACCGACCGCGAAAGACGCTTGTGCGGTAAGCGGGGGACGTGTATGGTTAGACACGTAGCGGGCCTCATCAGGGGGCCTGCACCCCTCACCGAAGGAGCGCCCCATGGGACGCATCGCCCACCGCATCTACAACGTCTACGGCCCGGACAGCGCCGACATCGACTGCCTCTGCCCCCTCTGCGGCAAGGCCGACTACGTCTCCATCACCCAGGACGAGGCGGACGCCCTGGACGCCGGCCAGCCCGTCCACGAGGTCCTGCCCCACCGCACCAAGGTGGAGCGGGAGCGGATCATCTCCCAGATCTGCCCCGACTGCCAGGCAAACCTCTGCTGACCTCCCCGCCACGGCGGCCCCCCTCACTGGAGGGGGGCCGCCGTCGTCTCATGCGCCAACGCTCCAGCCCCGGGCCGGCAAGACACCTGCGGAGCCGGGGGGACGCGCACACGGGGGCAGCACCGCCAGGGCCACCCATGGTCGCAGCGTCGGCGGCCCCGTCCACTCGACGGCGACGCCGGCGTGCGGACGTCCCGGCCCGGCCAGCCCGGAGCGAACGCGTCCGCGAGCGCGGGTCGGCCGGGGACGTGTCGTGGAGATGTGCTGCCGGCGGCCGCGGCTGCTTCAGCTCGGGGCGCCGGCGGCCGCGGGTCCGGGGCACGTCCCCGGCGTGGTCGTTGGGTCGACAGCGATTTCCGCGGGAGGTGGGCTCTCTGGCGGCTGAGTCGGGACAAGATGGGCGGAGGGTGCCGGCGGCGTGGATCGGCGCCAGGCCGAGTCCCGGGGGTTCCCGGTAGGAGGGTAGATGGCAGGCGATGAGCAGGCGTCGGCGGAGCGGGCCTCGCAACTCAAAGCTCGCGGGAGGTGGCTGGCCGCGTGGGGGGCCATCGTGGGGGCGATCTGGTCCGCTGTAACGACGCTGGGCGTGCTGGCCTCGGAGGACGACAGCCTGGGATTTTCAGCTCCGCCGCCCCCTGGAGGGGAGCCTGCGATGTCGCCTGAGCTGCGCGCGCTGTTCGTCCTGGCGTGGGTGTTCTTCGTGGCCGTGCTCCGTGCCCTGGTGTCGACGCGGCAGGCTGGCAGGGCGCGGTCCAACTGGGCGATTGCGGCGGCCATCGTGGCCTGCATGCCGCTGGCGGCTGGGTTTTTCTGGCACAGTCCGGTGGTCGACTCGATGGGGGCGTTGGGGTTGCTCTTGTCCTCTGCGTTCATCTTCGGTGGCCTCTTCTGGCAGGACGAGCTGACGCTCCGTGCTGAGCGCCTGGAGGATCAAGCTGCGGAGGAAGCCGAGCGGAAGAGGAGGCAGCGCGAGGCGGACCTGCGTTGGTACGAGCAGGAGTTGAGCCGCGTGGAGGGCAAGCTCGAGGAGCTCACGAGCAGGGAGACGGAGCGCCGCGGCATGTGGTGCTTCTGGCGGCGATGACTGCCGTGTCATCCACGCATGGGGGAGACCGGCGTGCCGTGGATGTCCGCCGGCAGAGCTGCGGCCGAGGGTAGGCGGCACGGCGCTGGCCTGCGTATTACGCCCAGGGGTCCGCGAGCGCGGGCCGGGCGGGGACGTGTCGTGGAGATGGGCGGCCGGCTGCTTCAGCTCGGCCGGCCGGGCTGCCGCGGCTGCGGGAGCTGGAGGTCCGGGGCATGTGTCCCCGGCACGGCTGCGGGGCGGGCAGGGAGCCGCGCGGGGCGGGGGAGAGCGAGGCCTGTTCAGTCGGGGGATGGATACGATCAGCATCCCACCGGATCCGGCGAAGGACACCATGACCAGCTCACTGCTCACTGACCTCCGCGAGCGCGTCATCGACGAGGCGGAACCGTTGCCCGGCCTGTTGCGCAAGTGCCTGATGCTCGGCGCGCAGACCGGCTCGCAGAGCCTGCGGGAGTGGGCGAGGTTCGAGCTCAACGGCTACCCGGACGATGTCGACGCGCCTGCCTACCGGAGCATCCATGCCGGCATGCTCATGTCCTCCATCAGCGGCAACACCGTCGTGAGCAGGCAACCCGTCTCGTGGTACGACTTCCCCGACGACGTCCGGGAGGTGGTCCCCGAACTGCTGACCCTCAAGGGGCCTCTGGCGGAGATCGAGGAGATGGCGACTCGGGAGGCGTTCCACTACGGGACCGGCCCGCTCAGTGCAGCGCAGATGGTGTTCAACGCCATCCTGCCGCCGCATCAGCAGATCACCAGCCTGATGTACGCGGTGCCCGGTCCGACCCTCCGCGGCATCGTGGACCGCATCCGCACCAGCCTGGTCGAGCTCGTCGCCGACCTCACCGCCGACACCCCCCTCGGTGAGCTGCCCAGCCGCGCCGCGGTCGATGCCGCGCTGAGCGATCGCGTGGGCGTGCAATACATCACCTATCTCCACGCGCCGTCTGGCCCTGTGGCTGTCGGCGAGGGCGCCCATGCTCAGGGCACGGTCGAAGACCTCTCTCGCGCGCTTGCAGACCTGCGTGTGATGGCGGAGAAGGAGGGGGAGGAGGAGTTGACCGAGGCCATCGACGAACTCCAGCAGGCGCTCCAGGAAGACCAGCCCGCCGTCGGCCCTGTGGCTGAGGGAGCCGGTCGCCTGCGTCGTCTCGCCGCCAACGTAGGGAGCGCGGCCCTGGGGTCCGCCGTCACGGGGGTGGTGGAGACTGCCACCGCCATGGCCTTCGGCGGCGTCTTCGGCTGAGGGCCCGGGGGCCGCGTGCCGCCGAGGGCGGGCGACGTCGCCCCGCCGGCGTGCGCCAGGATCTCAGCCCCCCGATCCGAGAGAGCGGGCCGGGGACGCCGACGGGCGCGGACCGTGCGGTCCGCGCCCGTCGGGGGAGGTGGCGGCTCAGGGCTGGGGGTGATCCAGCTCGTGAGCGGCCATGGCGTCCAGGGTGCGGACCAGCTCGGGGAAGAGCATGGTCAGCACCTCGATGGAGCGGGCGCCCTTGGGGTGGTCGGCGACGGCGCGCCAGTGGCGGGCCACGGTGCGCGCGTGGTTGTCGCGGCGGGTGTAGAAGGCCTTGGCGTCCTGATACCCGGCCTTGTAGCCGTCGGCGTAGGTGGGGGTGGTGGTCTGCTGCTCCATGAGCTGCCTCCTCCAGTAAGGGTGCAGGTGGCCGAATGCCTCCCGCTGTGTCAAACCATACACTCACGATGTTGTGGTGGCCAACCCGCGAGCGCGGGCAGGGCGGGGACGTGTCGCGGAGATCCGCAGCCGGCAGCTGCACCTGGAGCTACCGGCTGCGCGGTCGAGTCCGCGACAGGGGGGGGCGCCGGTGAGCGGCCCCCGGGCCGGTTCGGTCAGCCCTTGACGGGCTTCCCGGACAGGTCGAGGTCGGCGGCGACCACGGCTACCGAGGTGGCGCGGATCATGGCGGACACGGCGCGCACGTGTGCGTGGCACGGGACGCACGCCTTGGCGAGCGCCAGGCGCTCGTCGGCCTGGGTCCCCTGGCCTCGGAGCCAGGACACGTAGGCCAGCGCGGCCAGCGCGCCGGCGGCGGCCTCACGCGGACCCATGGCCACGGCGGCGTTGAGCACCGCCTCCGCCTCCACCGTGGTCTTCCAGCTCAGCCCGTCCGGGAACGTGCCCGTGTGGAAGTCCACCCCCTCCATCCGCCGCGGCCCGGTCGCATCCACCAGGGCCACGTAGAGGTACTCGGGAGCCTGGCGATCTAGGGTCGCCATGGCGGGCGGGCATGCAAGAGCCCCCCTGAAGGAAGATCCTCCAGAGGGGCTCAACTTTGCATTTTCTCCTAATCAAAGGAGTAGAAATATCCAAATCAGTATTTCCACGATGTGGGGTAAGAGATCGGATGCGAGGGAGGCTATCGCCTCCCAGGGGACTGCATGAAGCCACTCGGCGACCTTCTCGGCGGCCTCGACAGTGTCGGTGACTGCGACCATGCAGTTGGCAAGAACGAAAATGAATATGAGCATTGGGTTTTGCGTGATGCGTCTGATCCACCTGCTCAAGGTGGACGGACGGTGCGTGCCTAACGGATCCTTACAGGAGCCTCTCCCTGTCTCGTAGCGGGTGTGATGTGCACGTGTCAGGCCGCTGTAGCGGCCTCGTACTCTGCCATGGGTCATGCTTCGTTTCCTCTCTTTGTGAGGCACCCGCGCGGCGAGTTCCGCGGGGCGCACCGGGAGTTCCCCAGCCTTTCAAGTATAGCAAAGGAGGGACAGAAAAGCAAATCAGAAGGTGTTTAGGGAATGCACCTATGGGAACCCGCACGAATCCAGGAAGAGTAGGCCGAAGAAGGGCAGTTGGTTAGCGTCTACTGAACACCACCACTGGCACCTGGGAGAGCGACCCAGTGCCCACGGCCATCAGTGGCGAGCGAGTGTGGAGGGCGGGGACGTGTCGCGGAGGGACGCTGCCGGCTCCGTGAGCTCGAGCTGCCGGCCGCCGCGGCTGCTGGAGCTGGGCATCCGGGGCATGTCCCCGGCACGCCGCGGGGTCTGGAAGCGATGCGTGGGGGCTGGTGGCACGGGGTGCGGCCGGTGCGCGGCCGCGACTGGCGTGCTCGGGGTGGCGGGAGGCCTGGGTCTACGGGCGCTTGGAGTCCGCAGGCCGAGCAGCCTCTGGATGGCGGGGCGGGCGGGGACGTGTCGCGGAGGGACGCTGCCGGCTGCGCGAGCTCGAGCTGCCGGCCGCCGCGGCGGTTGGAGCCGCGGGCCCGGGCCATCTCCCCGACACGGTCCGCGGCGGGGCCCTCGCGGCCAGCAGCCGAGAGCGCGTGGGGCCGCCGACGGCTGGAAGCTCAGCAAGGGGGGAGGGCGCGGAGGCGGCGGCACGACAGGGCCCCGCCGTGGGGGCGATGTCTGGGCCGGCGACCGGCGGGGGACGTGTCGTGGAGGGGCAGCCAGCTGCCGGCGCCGCGCTGCGAGCTCGTGGTGCCGCGGAGACAGCGGCAGCCGCCGCGGGCGGACGGCCCCGCCCGCATCGTGCGGGCGGGGCCACCGGGGGGTGTGGGCGCTTGCGGCCCGGGCGGTCAGCGGCGGGGCCGCCGCAGTGCGACGACCCCGCCGAGAGGGAGAGGGAATCAGGCCGTGGCCGGAGCCTCGGCGGTTCCGCGGGTGCTGGCCCGCTCCACGGCGGAGCCCTCCCGCACGCTGGCGGACTCCGGGGACTGCATCAGCGGCACGGCGCGGAACAGACGTCCCACGCCCTCGTACTCGGCGTCGATCGTAGGGAGCTGATCCCGACGGATCGGCATCAGAATGCCGTGCGCCCACTGGCCGTGGACCCACGCGACGGGCTTGCCCGAGTGGTTGGTGTCCGGGTCGAACGTGAGCACCTCACCGTCGCTGGTGTACCGCGCCGTCACGTCGGCCAGCGCCTTGACGTACTTCGGATTGACCGTGAACGTGCCCTCCTCGAGCGCGCCCCGCGGCTGGGTGTGCAGGCGGAACAGGGAAGCGATCTTCGGATACTCGTCCGCGTCCGCGTAGTTCTTCAGCGGCACCGTCTGCACCTGCCCGTTCGCCGCGTGGACGGTGAACGTGACGGTGTCCTTGTCGGCCGTCAGCTCCACCGTGCCGTCCTTCTTCGCGGCGCGGAGCACCGGGAGCAGAACCTTCAGGCCCGAGCGGTGCAGGCGCACCGGCGGCAGGCCCGCGCCGTGCGCGGGCGCCTCCAGGGCGTACTCGGTCAGCGTGCGGGCGAGCTGGTAGCGGTCCGTGCTGTAGGCGATCAGGCCCTGGTCGGTCACCTCCAGAGGGACCGTGGTCAGGCGAGCCCCGACCGGCTCGTCGGCGAGGCGGGCGGGGTAGGAAGCGACATCGAGACCGCGGAGCAGCTGGCGGGCGTTGAACGTGAGCATGAGAGCCTCCAAGGCTAGGGGTGCAGGGGGCCGGGTGCCTCCCGCTGAGTCAAACCATACACGGTTTGTGGTGTGGGCGCAATCGGTTGTGTGGTTGTGTGCTGGCGGTGTTATGGCATGGTCGGGGGTGGGGCTGCGC
>NZ_UNRH01000016.1:0-38462 GCF_900537135.1 Micrococcus sp. Alg238-R198 | reverse complement strand
GCGGCGTCGCTGACTAATGGTTGCGCCCATTGTGCAATATTCCCCTCAGCTGCCTCCCGTAGGAGTCTGGGCCGTGTCTCAGTCCCAGTGTGGCCGGTCACCCTCTCAGGCCGGCTACCCGTCGTCGCCTTGGTGAGCCATTACCTCACCAACAAGCTGATAGGCCGCGAGTCCATCCAAAACCGATAAATCTTTCCAACACCCACCATGCGGTGGACGCTCCTATCCGGTATTAGACCCAGTTTCCCAGGCTTATCCCAGAGTTAAGGGCAGGTTACTCACGTGTTACTCACCCGTTCGCCACTAATCCACCCAGCAAGCTGGGCTTCATCGTTCGACTTGCATGTGTTAAGCACGCCGCCAGCGTTCATCCTGAGCCAGGATCAAACTCTCCGTAAAAAAATTACAGAACAACACCGTGGCAGCCGGAAATAACCACCACGACATCCATTCAATACCTAGCAAACCATCACCACACCACGGGGGTGGCAGGCGATGATCAACCAATATGTGTTAAAACAATTGGCATCAACAAACTTGGCACACTATTGAGTTCTCAAACAACAGGCGCTTCCAGCTTCAGCGACCCGCTCCGCGGGCCGTTTCGCTCTGGAGCAACTTCTCCATCCTAGACCATCCGTTTCGACCGTGTCAACTCCGTGTCCGAAGCATTCACCGTTCGTTCACGTGGCCGGGCTAGGAAACCTTACCACATGATCCGACCATGTCAACTCCGCTCAACGCGGTGTCAGACACTCACCGGACCATCCACGTGGAAGGCCTTGAAAAGCTTACCACATGATTGCCGGCTGTCAAACCAGATCATCTTCTTCAGGAATCCCGACCCGCATCACTGCCGGCCGCGCACCCGGTGAGCACCACCCGCCCTGGACCTGCCATTCTCGGCATGAATCCGCGGATTCTGTGTTCTTCACCCCGCCTCCCTGTCACCCGGTCGGCGTCTTGAGCACGAGATGGAACTCTACACACGAATCCCACCGAACACAAAATCAGGGGTGACACCCGGCGCGCAGTCCCGGGCGGACGGTCGACTTCCGCGTGTTCTCGCGGATTCCTCGATGCCGCCCGACGTGGTTCGGCACGCCCGCGCCGAGACCGCCGATCGTGACGTGCACCACGCGTCAGGGCGTGGCTGTCGTGTCCGGGTGCGGCTGGAGCCACAGGGTGGTCAGCGCCGGCACGTTCACCGTGACGTGGGCAGGCTGGCCCTGCCACTGGCCCTCATGGGCCGCGATCACCTCGGACTGGCGGGTCTGCTCCCGCCAGCCGTCACCGTGGAAGTCGATCGCGTCGGTGTCCAGCACCACCGTCCACTCCCCCGCGGACGGCACCCCCACGCGCAGCCCCTGACGCGGCGACCCCGAGAGGTTGGTGATGCACAGCAGCGGGGCGCCGCCCGGTTCAGCGGCCGGGACCGCGGCGCCGTCGTCGTCGATCCGTGTCTCCGGCACCACCTGCGCCGCGGGCATGCGGAGGAACACGAGCGTGTTGCCGTCGGCGTCGCCGCCGTCCACCCACGCGAATCCCTCCGGGCTGTGGTCCAGCGACCAGAGCGCCGGCTTGCTGCGGTAGAGCGCGTTGAGCTCCCGGATCGTCAGCTGGACCCCGCGGTGCGCCTCATCCCACGAGACGGGCCAGTCCAGGCCCTCGCCCTCGGACCACTCGCTCGGCTGCGCGTACTCCCCGCCCATGAACAGCAGCTGCTTGCCGGGGTGCGCCCACATGTACCCGTAGTAGGCGCGCAGGGTCGCCAGCTGCTGCCGTCGGTCGCCCGGGATGCGGCCCAGCAGGGAGCCCTTGCCGTGGACGACCTCATCGTGGGACAGCGGCAGCACGTAGTTCTCCGAGTAGGCGTACACCAGGGAGAACGTCCACTGCTCGTGGTGCCACCGGCGGTTGACCGGGTCCTGGGACAGGTAGGCCAGGGTGTCGTGCATCCAGCCCATGTTCCACTTCTTGCCGAAGCCGAGACCGCCCGCGTCCACGGGAGCGCTCACCCCGGAGAAGGCCGTGGACTCCTCCGCGATCATGTGGACGCCGGGGTGCAGGCGGTACACGGTCGCGTTGACCTCGCGCAGGAAGTCGATGGCCTCGAGGTTGTGGTTGCCGCCGTGCACGTTGGGCTCCCACTGCCCGTCCTCGCGCGAGTAGTCCAGGTAGAGCATCGAGGCGACGGCGTCCACACGCAGCCCGTCGATGTGGAACTCGCCGAGCCAGTAGAGCGCGTTGGCCACGAGGAAGTTGCGGACCTCGGTGCGGCCGAAGTCGAACACGAGGGTGCCCCAGTCCGGATGCTCGCCCCTCCGCGGGTCCGGGTGCTCGTACAGGGCGGTCCCGTCGAAGCGCGCGAGCGCCCACTCGTCCTTCGGGAAGTGCGCCGGCACCCAGTCCACGATGACGCCGATCCCCGCCCGGTGGAGCGCGTCCACCAGGTGCTTGAACTCGTCCGGGGAGCCGAACCGGGAGGTGGGGGCGTAGTAGCCGGTCACCTGGTAGCCCCAGGACCCGCCGAACGGATGTTCCGCGACCGGCAGGAACTCCACGTGCGTGAAACCCAGCCACTGCACGTACTCCACGAGCTGCTCGGCCAGCTCGCGGTAGTCGAGCCCGGGCCGCCACGAGCCCAGGTGCACCTCGTAGATGCTCAGCGGGCGCTCGTGCGGGTCCGTGACGCGGCGGCGCTCCATCCAGGTGCGGTCCCCGAAGGCGTAGTCGGACTCCAGCACACGCGAGGCCGTGGCCGGCGGGACCTCCGTCCAGCGGGCCATCGGGTCCGCCTTCTGCCGCCAGAGCCCGTCCCGGCCGAGGATCTCGAACTTGTAGCGGTCGCCGTGACCGACGCCGGGCGCCAGCAGCTCCCACACGCCGGAGGAGCCGAGGGACCGCATGGCGTGGGTCCGGCCGTCCCAGCCGTTGTGGTCGCCCACCACGCGCACGGCCCGCGCATTCGGCGCCCAGACCGCGAAGGCCGTACCGACGGCCTCGTCGGCGGAGGTGCGGACCACGCGGGCGCCGAGCACCTCCCACAGCCGTTCGTGCCGGCCCTCCCCGATCAGGTGCAGGTCCAGCTCGCCGAGCGTGGGCAGGTGCCGGTACGCGTCGTCCTGCTCCTGGACGGGACCGGTCGTGCCGTCCTCGGTCTCGTACGCCACCTCGACGCGGTAGTCGCCCGCGGCGGCCCCGGCCACGCGGGGCGTCGGGGCCACGCCCGCGAACACGCCGTCGTGCTCGTGCGTCAGCTCCACCCGCTGCCCGTCGCCGGCGCGGACCACCGTGACCGTGCGCGCCAGCGGGCGCAGCACGCGGTAGGTGACCGCGGCGCCGTCGGGATGCGGGTGGGCGCCCAGCACGGTGTGCGGATCGTGGTGCCGGCCCTGCGCGACGGCGGCCAGCACCTCCGGGTCCACGGCGAGCGGGGCGACGGCGGGGCGGGGGGCGGCGGACGGGGTCATGGCGATTCCTGTTCTGGGGACGGCGGGCGTCGGGAGCGGCTCAGCCGTTCCGGACGATCCGCAGGACATGGGCGGGCTCGACGTTCGGGTCCAGGCGGACGTACGGGGTGCGGCCCCACTGCCAGCGCTGGCCGGTGAGCAGGTCCTCCACCTCGACGGCCCCGGACGCGTCGCGGTCCTCGGGGCGCAGACGCAGCGCCTCGAGGTCCAGGTCCAGGGTCGCCTCGACGACGTCGTGCGGGTTCGTGGTGACGACGACGATCAGGGTGTCCTCCGCGGGACCGGCGTCGGTGACCGCCTCGGCGTCCCGGTGCGCGCCCTCGGGCCGGGCCGAGCGCGTCTTCGAGAACACGAGCAGGTCCGGGTGCGTCGAGGCGTGCAGGGTCAGGTTCTGCAGGTCGCCCAGCGCCGGGTGCGCAGCGCGGATCTCATTGAGCCGGGTGAGGTACGGGGCGAGCGAGGCACCCGCGGCCTCCGCGCCCTCCCAGTCCCGGGGGCGGTACTCGTACTTCTCGTTGTCGATGTACTCCTCCGCGCCGGGCCGGGCCACGTGCTCGAATAGCTCGAACCCGGCGTAGACGCCCCACAGCGGGCTGGCCGTGGCGGCGACGACGGCGCGGATCCGGAACGCGCCCGGGCCGCCGTGCTGCAGGTACTCCGTGAGGATGTCCGGCGTGTTGACGAAGAGGTTGGGGCGGTAGAACGCCGGCGTCTCGTGCGAGATCTCCTGGAGGTACTCCGCGAGCTCCTCGGCGGTGTTCCGCCAGGTGTAGTACCCGTAGGACTGCTGGAACCCGACCTTGCCCAGGGCGTGCATCATCGCGGGACGGGTGAAGGCCTCGGCGAGGAACACGACGCGCGGCTCCTCGGCACGGACCTTCGCGATCAGCCACTCCCAGAACCACAGGGGCTTGGTGTGCGGGTTGTCCACGCGGAAGATGTGCACGCCGCGGGCCACCCAGCCCCGCACCACGTCCAGCACCGCCTGGGCGAGGCCGTCCGGGTCGTTGTCGAAGTTCAGCGGGTAGATGTCCTGGTACTTCTTCGGCGGGTTCTCCGCGTACGCGATGGTGCCGTCCACGCGGGTGGTGAACCACTCCGGGTGTGCGGTGACCCACGGGTGGTCCGGGGAGCACTGCAGGGCCAGGTCCAGGGCCACTTCGAGGCCCTCGTCCGCGGCCGCGGCCACGAACGCCTCGAAGTCCTCGACGGTGCCCAGGTCCGGGTGCACGGCGTCGTGTCCGCCCTCGGGCCCGCCGATCGCCCACGGCGAGCCCGGGTCCTGCGGCCCGGCCGTCAGCGTGTTGTTCGGACCCTTGCGGTGCGTGGTGCCGATCGGGTGGATCGGCGGCAAGTAGGCCACCTGGAAGCCCATCCGGGCGACCGCCGGGAGCCGGTCGGCCGCCGTCGCGAAGGTGCCGGAGGACCACGTGCCGGAGGCCTCGTCGAAGCGGGCGCCCTCGGAGCGGGGGAAGAACTCGTACCAGGCACCGCGGCCGGCGAGCTCGCGCTGCACGTCCAGCGGGTAGAGCTCGGAGCTCGTGAGGTGCTCCCGCACGGGGCGGGCGTGGAGGACGGCGGACACCTCCGCCGACTCGGCGGAGGCCAGGCGCTGGGCCGGGATGAGCGACTCGTCCTCGAGGCCGCGAACGACCTCCTCGAACACGGCGCGGTCCTCGGCCGAGCGCTCCGCGTCCTCGGCGGCCCGGCGGAACAGGGCCGCGCCCTCGGCGAGCATCAGCTCCACGTCGACGCCGGCGGCGATCTTGACGGTGGCCGCGTGCTTCCACGTGCCCACCGGGTCGTCCCAGCCCTCGACCACGAACTGGTGCAGGCCCGGCTCGGCGGGCCGCAGCGTGGCCACGACCTCGTCCAGCCCGGGCCGGCCCGGACGCATCTGCACGCGCTGCACCTCGGCGCCGGCCGGGTCGAACAGGCGGACGGTGGCGCGCACGGAGTCGTGGCCCTCGCGGAACACGGTCGCGCGGACGGGGATGTCCTCGCCGACCACGGCCTTCGCCGGGAACCGGCCGTCCAGCACCACGGGCTGCACGTCCGTCACCGGGATACGCCCCGTGACGGTCTGGAGGCGGACATCGGCTGCGGTGGCGCTCTGGGTGTCAGGCTTCACGGTGCTCACGCCACGACGCTACCCCGCGGCCGCGCCGGTGAGAACGGCCGGCCCGCCCGCCCGCCGTGGGGCGGAGGGGCGGGCCGGGGACGGGGCGCCGGACGGGACGCTCAGGACAGCATGGTCTTGTCGTCCACGACGGCGCCCTTGATCTTGCCGAACTCGGCCAGCAGGTCCGCCGGGGTGCGCCCGGCCTTCTCCTGCTCGTCCAGCTCGAGGATGATCCGGCCGTCGTGCATCATGATCAGCCGGTTGCCGACCTCGAGGGCCTGGGACATGTTGTGCGTGACCATCAGCGTGGTGAGCCGGTGCTCGGCCACCACCTGCCGGGTCAGGCGGGTCACCAGCTCCGCCCGGGACGGGTCCAGGGCGGCGGTGTGCTCGTCCAGCAGCAGGATCTTCGGTCCGGAGAACGTCGCCATGAGCAGGCTCAACGCCTGACGCTGGCCACCGGAGAGCAGCCCGACCTTGGCGGTGAGGCGGTTCTCCAGGCCGAGTTCGAGCTTCGTGAGCTCGTCGCGGAACATCGCGCGCCGGGCGCGGGAGACGCCCCGCGAGAGCCCGCGGGCGTGCCCGCGTCGCCAGGCCAGGGCCATGTTCTCCTCGATCGTGAGGTTCGGGGCCGTGCCCGCCGTCGGGTCCTGGAACACCCGGCCGATCGAGGCCGCGCGGCGGTGGTCCGGCATGCGGGTGACGTCCTTGCCGCCCACGGCCACGGTGCCGGTGTCCGGGAGCAGCTTGCCGGCGATCGTGTTCAGGATCGTGGACTTGCCGGCGCCGTTGGAGCCGATCACGGTGACGAAGTCGCCCTCGGCCAGGTGCAGGTCGATGCCCTGCAGGGCGCGCCGCTCGTTGACGGTGTTCGGGAAGAAGGTCTTGGAGACCTGTGAGATCTCAAGCACGGGGGGCCTCCTCGGAGACGGATGCGGCGGGGGTGGCGCCGCCCGGCTCGCCGGTCAGGGGCATGCCGGCGGTGGCCGGTGCGGCGGCGGCCGGCGCCGGGGTCGCGGCCGTGCCCCGCGTGCGCAGGCTCAGGCGCCTGGCGAAGCCGAAGCGCGGCAGCAGCAGGGCCACGACGACGAGGGCCGCGGAGATCAGCTTCATGTCGTTCGGGCTCAGGCCCGCGTTGAGGGCGAACTGGATGATCAGGCGGTAGAGCACGGCACCGACGATCACGGCGAGCGTCGCCCAGAAGACCGTGCGCTGGCCGAACACGGCCTGGCCCACGATCACGGACGCCAGGCCCACGAGGATGAGGCCGATGCCCATGGAGATGTCCGCGAAGCCCTGGTACATGGCCAGCAGGGAGCCGCCGAGGGCCACGAGGCCGTTGGAGATCATCAGGCCGAGGATCTTCATCCGGTCCGTGGAGACGCCGTACGAGCGGATCATCTCCTCGTTGTCACCGGTCGCCTGCAGGGCGAGGCCCAGGTCCGTGTGCAGGAACCAGTCGAGGATCAGCTTCACCACGAACACACCGAGGAAGAGCACGAGGATCGAGCCCCAGTTCCGGGCCAGTCCCAGGTCGCCGAGCCACGTGAACAGGGTGTCCTGGCCGAGCAGGGGGATGTTGGCCTTGCCCATGATCCGCAGGTTGATCGAGTAGAGCGCGATCATCGTGAGGATGCCGGCGAGCAGGCCGTCGATCCGGCCCTTCGTGTGCAGCAGGCCGGTGACGAGGCCCGCGAGCGCGCCCGCCACGAAGGCGGCGAGCATGGCCAGGGGCACCGGCGTGCCGCCCGTGATGAGCACGGCGGCCGTGGCGGCGCCGGTGGTGAACGAGCCGTCCACCGTGAGGTCGGGGAAGTCGAGGATGCGGAAGGTCAGGTACACGCCGAGCGCGACGACGGCGTAGATCAGACCCAGTTCCACTGCGGTCAGCATGGGGCGGGTGCCTTTCGGGCGGTGCGAGGGGGGACGGACGACGGCGGGACGGGGTGGGCCGGCCGTCGACGTGCTCCGCGGCGGCCCGGACCACGAGGTCCGGGCCGCCGCGGAGGCGGGCAGGCGCGGGATCAGCCCTCGACGAGCTGATCGGCCCTGTCCGTGAGCTCGGCGGGGATCTCGACGCCGTAGGCCTCGGCGGCCTTCGGGTTCAGCACGAGCTGCAGGTTGGCCGGGTCGGCGTAGCCCACGGGCAGCTCGGCCGGCTTCGCGCCGTCCTTGAGGATCTTCACGGCCATCTCGCCGGCCTGCTTGCCGTGCGCCGTGTAGTCGATGCCGTACGTGCCCAGGGCGCCGCGCTCGACGGAGTCGATGTCCGCCGAGATGACGGGGACGCGCTGCTCCTTGCCGTAGCCCACCACGGTCTCCAGCGCCGAGACGACGGCGTTGTCCGTGGGCACGTAGATGCCGTCCACGCCGGACAGGGACTGCACGCCCTGCTGGACCTCGGACGAGTTGGTGATGGTGGCCTCCTTGACCTCGAGGCCCAGCTCCTTGCCGGCCTCCTTGGCCTGGTCCACCTGGACCTTGGAATTGGCCTCGCCGGAGTTGTAGACGATGCCGACGGTCGCGGCGTCCGGCTTCACGTCCTTGAGCAGCTGCAGCTGCTCCTTGACCGGGTTGCGGTCCGAGACGCCGGTGACGTTGCCGCCCGGGGCCTCGTCCGAGGCCACGAGCTCAGCGCCCTGGGGATCGGTGACCGCCATGAACACGACCGGCTTGTCCTTCACGGCCGAGGCGGTGCCCTGCGCTGCGGGGGTCGCGATCGCAGCCACGAGGTCCACGTCCCCGTCGTTGGCGAAGGTGGAGGCGATGGAGGTGACCGTGGCCTGCTCGCCCTGGGCGTTCTGCTCCTCGAACGTCACGTCCAGGCCGGCGTCCTTGAACGCCTCCTTGAAGCCCTCGGCCGCGCCGTCGAGCGCCGGGTGGGAGACGAGCTGGTTGATGCCCACGGTGTAGGAGCCGTCGCCGCCGGCGGCGGAGGACGAGCCGGAGCCGCCGGCGCCGGAGTCGCCGCACGCCGTGAGCCCGAGGGCGGCGACGGCGAGGGCGGCGGTGAGGGGGAGGGAGCGGTGCTTCATGAGACGGACCTCGTTCTGATGGTGCGGTGCGGGATGCGCTCGCCGACGGGGGCCCGTCGGACACAGTGCAGACACTGTGCGTGGTGACACGCATCACAGGCAAGACGTGCGCGTATCCACGCGACATCCTGCCATGTGATCGGCGTCACTGTGGACACTCTGCCCGCGTCGGCGCCGTGTGCGACACCCGCGTCCCCGCCCGGCCGTCATCCCGGGCGGGGGCGCCGTGGGGGTCAGCGCCCGCCGGCGCGCTGCACCGAGATCTCGTACAGGGAGATGCCCACCGCCATCGAGGCGTTGAGGGACTCCATCGTCGAGTCGATCGGGATGGACACGATCTGCTGGCAGTGCTCCCGCACCATGCGGGACAGACCCTTGCCCTCGGCCCCCACCACGAGCACGAGCGGCTCCGTGGCCAGGGCGAGCCCGGGCAGCGAGACGTCCCCTCCGCCGTCGAGGCCCAGCACGAAGTAGCCGGCCTTGTGCAGGTCGACGAGGGTGGTGTTCAGGTTGCCGGCCTGGGCCACGGGCACCCGCGCGGCCGCGCCGGCCGAGGTGCGCCAGGCGGTGGCGGTCACGCCGACGGAGCGGCGCTCGGGCACGATCACGCCGTCCGCGTCGAACGCGGAGCCGGCCCGGATGATGGCGCCGAGGTTGCGGGGGTCGGTGATGCCGTCGAGCGCGATCAGCAGCGGCGGGGTCCGCAGGTGCCCCTTCTCGTGCTTCGCGAGCGCGTCGAGGGCCAGGGCCGTGGCGTCCGCGTACTCATAGGGCGGGATCTGCAGCACGATGCCCTGGTGCACGGCCTCGCCGGAGAGGCGGTCCAGCTCCGGCTTGGTGTTCTCCAGGACCGGCACGCCCTGCTCGAGGCAGAGGCGCAGGGCCTCCTTGACGCGGTCGTCCATCTCGATGCGCACGGCCACGTGCAGCGCCTTGGCCGGGATGCCCGCGCGCAGCGCCTCGAGCACGGGATTGCGACCGGAGACCGTCTCATCCGTGAGCTTCACGCGGCCGCGGACCTGGTCCTTCACGGGACCGCGCTTGGCGGCCGAGCGCTCGGCCAGCTGCTTGGCGCGGTGCGCCTTGTGGTAGACCCGGTCCTCGGCCTTGGGGGTGGGGCCGCGGCCCTCGAGCGCCTTGCGACCGTGGCCGCCGGTGCCCTTCATGGGGCCCTTCTTGCCCTTGGGCTTGCGGGATCCGCCGGAGCGGGGGGCGGTGGACATGGCGGGACTCCTGCGTGCCGGGGACGGGGGCGGCGGCACGCGGGGCGCCGCCGGATCGCCCTCCAGTCTAGGTGTCAGTCCGCCAGGCGCCATGTGGCGCCGTCGGCGCCGTCCTCCACCACGACGCCGGCCGCGGCCAGCGCATCGCGGATGCGGTCCGCGGTGGCCCAGTCCTTGTCCGCGCGGGCCTGTGCCCGCGCCTCGATCTGCGACCGGACGAGCGAGTCGAGGGCGTCCGACACCGGGCCGGCCGCGGCGTCGTCGCCCTCGGGCACGTCGTCCAGGCCCAGCACCGCGGTCATGGCCTCCACCTCGGCCAGGCGGGCGGCCGCGGCGTCGAGGTCCTGCCCGGCCAGCGCCGAGTTGCCGGCGCGCACGGCCTCGTGCAGGGCCGCGAGCGCCTGGGGCACGTTGAGGTCGTCCTCCATGGCGGTGCGGAAGGCGGCGGGCACGCGGTCCGCGAGCGCCCCGTCGGGGGCGGGCGGGACGGCGCCGGCGGCGCGGGCGCGGGCCGTGAAGCCCTCGATGCGCTCGACGGCGGCCTCGGCCTCGTCGAGGGCGCCGGGCCGGTAGTCGAGCTGGGAGCGGTAGTGGGCCTGCCCCAGGAAATAGCGCACCGCCGTCGGGCGGGCCATGCCGAGCATCTCCTCGGGGGAGATCGTGTTGCCCACGGACTTGGACATCTTCTCGCCGCCGTAGGTGACGAGCCCGTTGTGCAGCCAGAAGCGGGCGAAGCCGTCACCGGCGGCCGCCGACTGGGCCAGCTCGTTCTCGTGGTGCGGGAACCGCAGGTCCAGGCCGCCGCCGTGGATGTCGAACTCGGCGCCGAGGTACTTCGTGGACATGGCCGAGCACTCCAGGTGCCATCCGGGGCGGCCGGCGCCCCAGGGCGACTCCCACACGGCGGTGGCGGGCTCGCCGGGCTTGGCGCCCTTCCACAGGGCGAAGTCGCGGGGGTCGCGCTTGCCGCGCGGGTCGGCGTCGGGGGCGTCCTGCATGTCCTCGACGCGCTGGCGGGTGAGCTCGCCGTAGCGCTCCCAGGACCGGACGTCGAAGTAGACGTCGCCCGAGCCGTCCTGCGCGGGGTAGGCGTGGCCGCGCTCCATCAGGCGCTCGATGAGCGCGAACATCTCGGGCACGTGGCCGGTGGCGCGCGGCTCATAGGTGGGACGGCGGACGCCGAGGGCGAGGTAGGCGGCGTCGAACGCCTTCTCGAACCGGTAGGCCAGGGCCCACCACGGCTCGCGGGCCGGGTAGAGGTCCGAGGCCTCGAAGCCGGCCTCGTGGGAGGCGGCCGAGCGGTCGAGGATCTTGTCGTCGATGTCCGTCACGTTCCGCACCGAGGTGACGCGCAGCCCGGTGGCCTCGAGCCAGCGGATGAGGATGTCGAACACGATCGCGCTGCGCACGTGGCCCACGTGCGGCATGCCCTGCACCGTGGCCCCGCAGTAGTACACCGACGCCTCGCCGGGCACGAGGGGCTCGAAGTCCCGGATCTGCGCGGTGCGGGTGTCGTAGAAGCGCTGGGCCATGGGGGCGCGGTCCTTCCGGAGGGGCGGGGTCCTGACGGGGCTCTGCCAGCCTAGTCGGTGCGCCGACGCGGGCTCAGGCCGCGGGGACGACGAGCGCGGTCGCGATCCCGACCAGCCCCTCCCTGCGCCCGATGAACCCCAGCCGGTCCGTGGTGGCGGCGGAGACGGACACGGGGGCCCCGCCGAGGGCGGCGGAGAGGGCGGCCTCCATCTCCGCGCGGCGCGTGCCCACCTTGGGCCGGGGTGCGACCACCTGGACCGCCACGTTCCCGACGGCGACGCCCGCCTCCGTCAGCAGGCGCAGCACCTCGCGGAGCATGTCCGCGCCGGAGGCGTCCGCCATCTCCGGCCGGTCGACGCCGAACACGGCCCCGAGGTCGCCGAGGCCGGCGGCGGAGAGCAGGGCGTTGCACGCCGCGTGGGCGGCCACGTCCCCGTCCGAGGTCGCGGCCACGCCACGCTCGCCGGGCCAGTGGATGCCGCCGAGCCACAGGGGCCGGGGGGCATCCTCGGGTGCCCACGCGTGCACGTCGGTGCCGATCCCCACGCGCGGCAGGGGGGCGGCCGCGGCGGGGCGGGCGGGCTGGTCCATGGGAGTCTCCTCCTGGGGGATGCGGCGGGCGAGTTCGAGGCGGGCGAGGTCGAGGTCGGCGGGGGCGGTGACCTTGAACGCGGCCGGGTCGCCGGGCACCACCACCACCTCATGCCCCGCGGCCTCCATGACCATCGCGTCGTCGGTGAGCACCGCGGCGTCGAGCGTGGGGTCCGTGCGCACGGCCTCGTGGGCCGCCAGCAGGGTGTCCAGATCGAAGCCCTGCGGCGTCTGGATCGCGCGCAGTTCGGCGCGGGCCGGTGTGGCCGCGACGACGTCGACGCCGCCCCGTCCGGGGGTGACCTGCTTGACGGTGTCCGTCAGCGGCAGGCCCGGGACCGCGGCGACCACGCCGGTCTCGAGCGCCGCCGTGACGGCCCCGAACACGCTCGGCGGGGTCAGCGCGCGGGCGGCGTCGTGGACGAGGACGCGGCGGGGCGCCCCCGCCGGGGCGAGGTCGGCCAGAGCGCGGGAGGCCGCGGTGAGTCCGGCGCGGACCGAGTCCGCGCGCTCGGCGCCGCCCGGCACGCAGTGCACGGGCACGTCCAGGTGCGGGCCGGCGTCGACCTCGGCGGCCACGCGGCCGGCGTCGGCCCCCGCCGGCGGGGTGAGCACCACGACGGCGTCGAGGGCGAGCCCGGCGGCGCGTGCGGCGGCGACGGACGCCAGGCAGTGGTGCAGGAGGGTGCGGCCGTCCGCGAGGGGGGCGAGGGCCTTGGGCAGCCCGGCGCCGAGGCGGGTGCCGGCGCCGGCGGCGGCGATCACGAGGGCGGTGGGCATGGCCTCATCCTAGGGAGCGCGCCGGTGTCCGTGGCCCGGGACCCCCGGCGGCGACGGCCGGGGACGAAACAGGGGAGGGGCCCGCGTCGTGGACGCGGGCCCCTCCCCTGTCGTGTGCTGCTCGTCAACCCTCGAGCACCTTGTCCAGGCGACCCTCGGCCTCCTCCTCGGTGACCTTCTTGGCCAGCGCCAGCTCGGACACGAGCACCTGGCGGGCCTTCGCGAGCATGCGCTTCTCGCCGGCGGACAGGCCGCGGTCCTGGTCGCGGCGCCACAGGTCGCGGACGACCTCGGCCACCTTGTTGACGTCGCCGCTGGCGAGCTTCTCCAGGTTCGCCTTGTAGCGGCGGGACCAGTTGGTCGGCTCCTCCACGTGCTCGGCGCGCAGGACCTCCATGACGTGCTCGAGCCCCTCCGCATCCACGACGTCACGCACGCCGACGAGGTCGACGTTCTCCGCAGGGACCTCGATGGTCAGGTCTCCCTGCGCCACCTTGAGCTTGAGATACATCTTCTCCTCCCCCTTGATGGTGCGCATCTTGATCTCCTCGATCCGCGCAGCACCGTGGTGGGGGTAGACGACGGTCTCTCCGACCTCAAAAACCATGTTGTTGTGCCCCTTTCAGTCGTCTCATTCTATCATGCGGCCCCGTCATGCCGCGCGTGCCGTCACATCTTCGGCCTCCGGATGTGATAGTGGACGACCCCGCACCACAAGCCTGCCGGCGTCCCTGGATGCGGTAGCCTGACCTGGCAGGGCCCCTGCCTCGGGGCTCCTGAGCACGTCATCGCACCTGAGGAGACCTCTGTGAAGAACGCATCCCGGCCCGCCCGGCGCCACCTCGCCGCAGGTGCGCTGGCCGCGGTCGCCCTGCTGGGCGCCACCGGCTGCTCCGCCGTGAGCCCGATCGCCACCGCCATCCAGTACTCCCCCTCGGACGGCATCAACGGCCAGGAGCAGGACTTCCTGAGCTACCGCAACCTCGCCCTCGTCGGCGACGGCGAGTCGGGCCCCGCCCGCCTGATCGGCACCGTGGAGAACACCTCCGGCCAGGATCAGACCTACACCTTCCAGGCCGAGGGCGGCGGCTCCGCGACCCTGAAGGTCCCCGCCGGCGAGAGCCGCAAGCTCGAGGACGAGGCGAACACAACCGTCCTGGAGCGCGAGGGCGTGTGGGTCGGCGAGAACCTGCCCGTGACCGTCTCCGGCAACGGCGGCACCGCCGACCTGGCCGTCCCGCTGCTGAGCGCCACCCAGGAGCAGTACCGTGACCTGCTCCCCGAGGGAGTCGAGCCCTCGGAGGAGGATCTCGTCGGGCACCTCCACGAGGAGACCCACCACTACGGCGAGGAGCACTGACCTCCGCCGGGCCTGCGCCCGGCACGCCACGGCCCCGGCCCCACCGCGAGGTGGAGCCGGGGCCGTCGTCGTCCCGGGAGGAGCGCGCCGGTCAGGCCTCGAACTTGTAGCCCAGACCGCGCACCGTGACGAGGTAGCGGGGGCTCGAGGGGTCGGGTTCGATCTTGGAGCGCAGGCGCTTCACGTGCACGTCGAGGGTCTTGGTGTCCCCCACGTAGTCGGAGCCCCACACGCGGTCGATCAGCTGGCCGCGGGTGAGCACGCGCCCGGCGTTGCGCAGCAGCATCTCCAGCAGCTCGAACTCCTTGAGCGGCAGGGACACCTGCTCGCCGTCCACGGAGACGACGTGCCGCTCGACGTCCATGCGCACGGGGCCGGCGCTGATGGTCGCCGACATCGGCTCCTCCTGCTCCCCCTGACGGCGCAGCACGGCGCGGACGCGGGCCACCAGCTCGCGTGAGGAGTACGGCTTGGTCACGTAGTCGTCCGCGCCGAGCTCGAGGCCGACGACCTTGTCGATCTCCGAGTCCTTCGCGGTCAGCATGATCACGGGGACGTTGGAGCGCTGGCGCACCTGACGGCACACCTCGGTGCCGGACATCCCCGGGAGCATCAGGTCCAGGAGGATCAGGTCCGCGCTGTCGCGCTCGAAGACGCTCAGCGCCTCGTTGCCGTCGGCGGCGACGGTGACCTCGAACCCCTCCTTCTCCAGGAGGTAGGACAGAGGGTCGCTGAACGACTCCTCGTCCTCCACGATCAGAATGCGGCTCATGCGCTCGTCTCCTTCCGGGTCGGGGGTGCGGCCGAGGCGGTCACCCGGTGACCGCGCCGCTCGGTGACGTGGGCGGCACCCGGCGCGCCGTCGACGGCGACACCGTCCCCCCACTCGGGCAGGCGGATGGTGAAGGTCGACCCGCGGCCCGGCTGGGACCAGAGGGTGACCTCCCCTCCGTGGTTGATGACGACGTGCTTGACGATGCTCAGCCCCAGGCCCGTGCCGCCCGTCTGACGCGACCGCGCCGCGTCCACGCGGTAGAAGCGTTCGAAGACCCGCTCCTGCTCCTCCGGGCTGATGCCGATGCCCTGGTCCGTGACGGTGACCTGCGCGAGCCCGTCCACGGAGCTCAGGCCGATGCCGACCGTGGTGCCCTCCGGGGAGTAGCGCACCGCGTTGTCCACCAGGTTGCGCACCGCGGTCATCAGCTGGTCCTGGTCCCCGTGCACCACCGCGTCCACGCGGCCGCCCACGCGCAGCGCGATGCCGCGGTCCTCGGCGGTCAGGCGCAGGCGGTCCACGGCGTCGGCGACGACGGCGTTGAGGTCCACGGGCCCCCCGTCCTGGACCACGTCCTTGGCCTGCAGCCGGGAGAACTCGATGATGTCCTGCACGAGGGCCGAGAGCCGGCGGGACTCGACGCCCAGGCGTGCGGCGAAGCGACGCACCGCCTCCTCGTCCTCCGCGGCGTCGCCGATGGCCTCGGAGAGCAGGGAGATGGCGCCCACCGGCGTCTTGAGCTCGTGCGAGACGTTGACGACGAAGTCGTGGCGCATGGCCTCGGTGCGGGTCACGTCCGTGCGGTCGTCGGCCAGGATCAGGATGTACTCCTCGTCCAGCGGGGCCACGCGCAGCTCGACGACGAGGCTCGACTGCCCGAGGGGTCCTCGGGGCAGCTCCATGCGGCGCTCGACGATGACGCCGTCGGCCCGCACGGTCCGCGTGAGCTCGCGCAGCTGGTCCTGGACGAGCGAGTGCCCCCGCACGAGGCCCAGGGCGTAGGCCGCGGGGTTCGCGCGCACCACGCCGTCGACGTCGTCCACCACCGCGTACGCGCGGCCGACCACGGAGAGGACCTCGGCGGCGCCCGGGGCGAGGGTGGGCTCGCCGACCGTCAGGTCCACCGTCCGCGAGCGCTCGGACGCCCGGAAGGCCAGCATGGAGGCCACTCCGGTGAACAGTCCGACCGCTCCGCACAGCAGGCCGATGATGACGGGATCCACGGCACCAGACTAGCCTCTGGCGGCCCGGAGACGGGCTGCCCCGGCCCCGCCAGACGCCGGACGATCGGCGTTCATGGGCCGTTCATCTTGCCCTGCCAGGGTGGACCGTTGCCCCGGGGAGTCGGGGTCGGCGGCGCACGGGCGTCGCCGGGGAGAGGAGACCATGCGCGAGCTCTACCGAGCCGACCTCGAACGGCTGGGCCGCGACCTGACCGAGATCGCCCGCCTCGTGCACCGCGCCATGATGGACGCGCAGGCCGCCCTCGAGGCGGCCGACGTGCACGGCGCCGAACGGGTCATCTCGGAGGACGCGCGGATCGACCAGCTGCAGGAGTCCCTCGACGAGCAGGCCGTGCGCATCCTGGCGCTGCAGGCGCCCGTGGCCACGGACCTGCGCACCGTCGTCGCCACGCTGCGGATGAGCTCCTCGCTCGAGCGCATGGGCGACCTCGCCCGCCACGTGGCCCAGCTGACCCGGCTGCGCTACCCCGAGCACGTCATCCCGGAACAGGTCCGGACCGTGATCACCGCGATGTGCGACGCCGCCGTGGAGGTGGCCGAGGAGGTCGTCCTGCTGCTCGAGACCCAGGACCTGGCGCACGGGGACCGGATCGACGCCCTCAACGAGGACGTCAACGCGCTGCACCTGTCCGTCTTCCGCGCGATCGCCGCCCCGGACTGGAGCGCGACGCCGGCCACCACCACGGACGTCACGCTGGCCTCGCGCTACCTCGAGCGGTTCACGGACCACGGCCTGTCCGTGGCCGCCAAGGTGCGCTACCTCGTCACGGGCGAGTGGGCGACCCACCGCCCGGACGCCACCGGCTCCTGACCGTCCCCGACGCCACGGGCCGGGCCCCCGGCGGGGTCCCGGCCCGTCGTCGTCGGACGCGTCAGTGCGCGGAGCCCTGGGCGGCCACGGCGGCGGCGCCGGCGGCGGCGGCCTCCGGGTCGAGGTAGCGGCCGTTCGCGGTGATCGGCTTGAAGTTCTGGTCCAGCTCGTAGACCAGCGGGATGCCCGTCGGGATGTTCAGGCCCGCGATGTCCTCGTCCGAGATGCCGTCCAGGTGCTTGACCAGGGCGCGCAGCGAGTTGCCGTGCGCGGCGATCAGCACGGTCTTGCCGGCCTTGAGGTCGGGCAGGATCTGCTCCTCCCAGTAGGGCAGCAGGCGGTCGATGACCTGCTTGAGGGCCTCGGTGCGGGGGGCGTCCTTGCCCAGGTCCGCGTAGCGCTCGTCGCCGATCTGGGAGAACTCGGAGTCGTCGTCCAGGGCGGGCGGCGGGGTGTCGAAGGACCGGCGCCAGACCATGAACTGCTCCTCGCCGAACTCCTCCTTCACCTGGGCCTTGTCCTTGCCCTGCAGGGCGCCGTAGTGGCGCTCGTTCAGGCGCCAGCTGCGCTTGACCGGGATCCACTGGCGGTCCGCGGCCTCGAGGGCCAGGTTGGCCGTGGTGATGGCGCGCTTGAGCAGGGACGTGTGGACCACGTCCGGGCGGATGCCCTCCGCCTCCAGCAGCTCACCGCCGCGGGCGGCCTCGGCGCGCCCCTTCTCGGTCAGCGGGACGTCCACCCAGCCGGTGAACAGGTTCTTCTCGTTCCATTCGCTCTGACCGTGCCGCAGCAGGACCAGCGTGTACGTGGTGTTCGCCATGTCACCATCCTAGGCGGACCCGTCCCGCCGCTCCCCTACGCTGGAGCCCATGGTGGAGAAGGCCCGGCGGCTGCGCGCGCGCACGACGCCCGGCCCCGGCCCCGCCCGGGGCCCGCAGGGCCACATCACCCGCGGCACGACGGCGGCGCAGCGGATGCGCCGGGTGGACCGCTGGCTCACGGACGTGCACGGCCCCCTGCTGCGGCGCACGCCCCGCCCACTGGCCGTGGACCTGGGCTTCGGCGCGGAGCCGGTGACCGCCGTCGAGATGGCCCAGCGGCTGCGCGTGCAGAACCCGGCCCTCGAGCTGGTGGGCCTCGAGATCGACCCCGCTCGGGTGGCCCGGGCCCGGGAGCGGGCCGGCGACCTGCCGGGGGTCACCTGGGCGGTCGGCGGCTTCGAGCTGCCCGTGCCGCGGCCGCCCACCGTGGTGCGCGCGTTCAACGTGCTGCGCCAGTACCGGGAGGAGGACGTGCCCGCGATCTGGTCCCTGCTGTGCGCGGGGCTCGCCGACGACGGCGTCCTCGTGGAGGGCACCTGCTCCGAGGACGGTCGGCGGGCGGCCTGGGTGGATCTGCGCCGGGACGGGCCGGCGAGCCTGACCGTGGCCCTCAGGCTGGGGTCCTTCGCCCGCCCCTCGGACGTGGCGGCGCGCCTGCCGAAGGTCCTCATCCACCGGCACGTGCCCGGGGAGCCCGTCCATCGGCTCCTGGCGGAGGCCGACGCCGCGTGGGCCGCGCACGCCCCGCTCGCGGCCTACGGGACGCGGCAGCGGTGGCTGGCGACGGTCGGCACGCTGCGCGCGGCGGGCTGGCCCGTGCTGGGCGGCCCGCACCAGTGGCGGCGCGGGGAGCTGAGCGTGCGCTGGGCGGCGGTGGCGCCGTCGTCATGAGGGCCGCGCCGACGGCGCGGGGCCCTCAGCGGCGCAGGGCCGGGCCCATGTCCTGGCGGGGGCCGGCGAGGTAGACGCACGCCACGCACGCGGCCACGAGGCCGAACATGCCCATCCCGCCGCCCGCGAGCACGCCGAGGAGCCCGACGACGGCGGCGACGCCGGTGAGGATCAGCCAGAAGCTCCTGTCCCGGCCCCCGATGCGGGCGAAGTCGTCGGGGCGGCGCCGGACGACGTCCACCAGCGCCCAGACCTCGAGCACGAGCGCGGCGATCGCCAGGACGCGGAACAGCCAGTGGTCGACGAGCAGGGCGAAGTGCATGGGGGCGCTCATGCCGGTCAGTCTAGGCGGTCGGCCCGGCCGGGTTCCCTCCCCGTCCGGGGCGGCGTCTAGGCTCGAGGCGTGAGCACCCAGACCGAGCATCGCGGCCTGTTCGTCGCCGTCGAGGGACCGGACGGATCCGGCAAGTCCACCCAGGCCCGCGCCCTGACCGAGGCCCTGCGCGCCGCGGGCCACGAGGTGGTGCTCACGCGCGAGCCCGGCGGCTCGGACCTGGGCGAGACGCTGCGGGAGCTGCTGCTGGACCCCGGGCACGCCCCCGTGGACCCCCGCACCGAGGCGCTGCTGTTCGCCGCGGCCCGGTCCGCCCATGCCGTCCGCACGCTGCGCCCCGCGCTGGCCCGGGGCGCCGTCGTCGTCACGGACCGGTATGTGGACTCGTCCGTGGCCTACCAGGGCGCGGCGCGCGGGCTGGGCGAGGCGCGGATCGCCGCCCTGAACGAGTGGGCCACGGACGGCCTCGTCCCCGATCTGACGGTGCTGATCGACGTGGACGCGGCCACCGCCGCGGACCGGCGTGACCGCCGCGCGGCGGAGGGCGAGGGCACCCCCGACCGCATGGAGCGGGAGACGGCGGACCGGCACGAGGCCCTGCGCGCCGCCTTCCTCGCGCGCGCGGCGGCCGCGCCCGAGCGGTACCTCGTGCTCGACGGCGCGCTGCCGCCGCAGGAGCTCACCGCCCGCGCGCTGGCCCGCGTCACCGCCCAGGCGGCCGACCGATGACGGCCCCCGCCCCCGCCGTGTTCGCGGACCTCGCGGGCCAGGAGGCCGCGGTGGCCCAGCTGCGCCGCGCCGCGGCCGAGGACCGTCCCACCCACGCCTGGATGTTCACGGGCCCGCCCGGCTCCGGCCGGTCGACGGCGGCGCGTGCGTTCGCCGCGGCCCTGCAGTGCGAGGTCGCAGACCCGGCGGCGCGCGGCTGCGGCGAGTGCCACGCGTGCCGCACCGTCCTCGGCGGCACCCACCCGGACGTGACCGTGCTGGCCACCGAGGCGGTGAGCTATCGGATCGAGGACGTCCGCGCCCTCGTGGAGGCCGGCCAGTCCACCCCCGCCACCGGGCGCTGGCGGATCTTCCTCATGGAGGACGCGGACCGCATGACGGAGCGCGCCACGAACGTGCTGCTCAAGGCCATCGAGGAGCCGCCGGCCCGCACGATCTGGATGCTGTGCGCCCCGTCCCCCGCGGACGTGCTCCCCACCGTCCGCTCCCGCTGCCGGCTGATCACGCTGAGCATCCCCGCCGTGGAGCAGGTGGCGGAGCTGCTGCACCGCCGCGACGGGCTGGACCGCGAGACGGCGCTCACCACCGCCCGGATCTCCCAGTCGCACGTGGGCATGGCCCGCCGCCTCGCGCGGGACCCTGAGGCCCTCGAACGCCGCGAGCGCATCCTCTCCCTGCCGCTCCAGGCCACCGCCGTCTCCGACGCGATGGCCCTGGCCGCCACGTTGGCCGAGGTGTCCAAGGCCGAGGCCGAGTCCGCCGCCGAAGCCCGGGACGCCGAGGAGCTCGAGGCGCTGCGCCGCTCCCTGGGCCTCGAGCCCGGCGAGCCCGTCCCGCCCAAGCTCCGCCACCACGTCAAACGGCTCGAGGAGGACCAGACCCGCCGGCGGCGCCGCGCCGTCCGGGACTCGCTGGACCGGGCCATGATCGACGTCATGGGCCTGTTCCGGGACGTGCTGCGCGTGCAGCTGGGGGCCGACGGCGAGCTCATCAACGAGCACCGTCGGGACGAGATCGAGGCGTACGCCCGCGGCGCCGCCGGCGACTCGGCCGAGGTGCTCGCCCGGATCGACGCCGTCACCACGGCCCGGGAGCGCATCGCCGCCAACGTGCCGGAGCAGCTGGCCCTCGAAGCCATGATGCTGGCGCTGCTGCCCCGCCGGGTGCGCACCCCGCGACGTCGCTGAGCGGCCGCGCGGGGCGGGCCGGCGCCGGCTCAGCGGGTGCGGACCACCAGGTCCGGCACGTCGGCCAGGCCCGGCACCACCCGGTCCGCGCCCGCCGCCAGCAGGACGTCGTCCGCGTCGCGACCCGTGCGCACGCCGACCACGAGTCCGGCCCCCGCGCGGCGCCCGGCCGTCATGTCCTCCGCGGTGTCCCCGACCACCAGGACGCTGCGGACGTCGTCGAGGTCGAGACCGAGCAGGGCGGTGAGGATCATGTCCGGGTAGGGGACGCCGCGGCCGGCGTCGTCCGGGGAGAGGCTCAGATCCGCCAGGCCCATCCACCCCAGCGACTCGAGGATCATGTTCTGGGTGTGGCGGGCGTAGCCGGTGCAGAGGCACACGTGGAGGCCGAGGGCGCGCAGGCGGACGAGCGCCTCCTCCGCGCCCGGGACGGCCTGGACGCCGTGCTCGGCCAGCAGCGCGTCGAAGGCCGCCTCGAACGTGCGGGTCGCCGCCGCGGCCACCGCCCGGTCGGCGAACACGCGGGGGAACACGGCCGTGCGCGAGGTGGGCCGGAGCGCGCGGAACCGCCGAGCGGCGTCGTCGTGCTCCGGCGTGCCCGCCGGGACGCCGTGCTGGTCCAACGTGCGGGCGAACGCCGTGTCCTGGAGCCCGTGCTCCACGATGGACGTGCCGGACATGTCCACCACGGCCAGGCGGAGGGGCGCGGCTGACGAGGCCGCGGCGGGGGGTGCCGGGGTGCGAGGGGCGTGGGGCAGGCTCATGCGTCTCCCGTCGATGGTGTGTGCCCACCAGGGAACCGTCCCCGTCTGGCCGCGGCGTGGCCTGGGGGTGAACGCCTGCGGAAGGCGCGGGCCACAGTCGGTGGCCCGCGCGCCCGGCCGCGCGGTGGAATCGGGGCCGCGAAACCGGTATGCTCGTCAGCCGTGGCCGTTCACGGTCACGTGCCTCCTTAGCTCAGCTGGCCAGAGCAGCTCCCTCGTAAAGAGCAGGTCGCCGGTTCGAATCCGGCAGGGGGCTCCCCCGGACCCCGCCGCGTGATCACGCGGCGGGGTCCTCTCGTCTTCGGGCCGGCCGTCCGGGGCGCGCCGCCGTCAGAGCCCGGCTCCCAGCTCCTCCGCCCGGTCCAGGTGGCCGAGGGTGCGTTCGGCGTGCCGGCCGACCGACTCCGCCGAACCCTGACCGAGCCGGTACAGGGCGAGGGCCTGGGCGGTGGCGGCCAGCTCGTGCGCGGCGCGGGAGAGCTCACGGTGGACGTCGGCGGCCTCGGCCGGGATGTGCTCGCCGTCGCCCTCGTGGTCCCGGTGCAGGCGGACGCACAGGGCACGGACCGCGGGGAGCCGTTCCGTGAGGACGTTGCCGGCGTGGACCACGCCGTTGCGCTCCTCGGGGCTCAGCACGTCCGTGCCCCGCTGGCCCTCCAGCACCTGCCAGTAGCGGTCCAGGGCCCGGCTGAGTCGGTCGTGGGCACGGCGCCACAGCCCCGTGCCGAGCTCGCGGTCGTCGGCACGCTCCTGACGGAAGCGTGCGAAGGGCCCCCTCATGCGCGGTCGCCGGACGGCCGGCGCGCGTCGGCGGGGTCGGTGACGAGCACGACCTTGCCCGTGCGGGTGGCGGAGTCGAACCAGTCGAACGCCTCGGCGGCCTCGGCGAGCGGGAAGCACGCCCCGACGCTCGCGTCGATGCGGCCCGCCGCCACCAGGGGCCACACGGCACGTTCGGCCGCGGCCACGATCCCGGCCTTGTCCACGACCGAGCGGGAGCGGAGCGTCGCCCCCGTGAGCCAGCCGCGCTTGACCACCAGCTTCATGATGTTGAAGTCCTCCGGGACGGCGCCGCCCTGGACCGCGAGCGTCACGATGCGTCCCTCGGGGGCGAGCGCGGACACGTTGGGCGCCAGGTACGGGGCGCCGACGACGTCGAGGATGACGTCCGCGCCGTGGCCGTCCGTGACCTCCTTGACCCACGGGGCGAAGGCACCGGACTCGGCGGCGCGGTGGTCGAACATGTGCTCGGCGCCCAGCCGCCGACCGAGCGCCACCTTCTCCGGGCCGCCGGCGGTGCCCAGCACCCGTGCACCGAGCGCGGCGAGGAACTGGACGGCGAAGGAGCCGATGCCGCCGGTGGCGCCGTGCACGAGCACCCGGTCCCCGGCCTGCACGCCCGCACGGCCCACGAGCGCCGAGTGCACCGTGCAGGCGACCTCCGGCAGGGCCGCCGCCTCGACGAGGCCGACGCCGTCGGGGACGGCCATGAGCTGGCCCGTCGGCACGGCGACGTACTCGGCGAAGCCCCCGCCGGCCAGGAGAGCGCACACCCGGTCACCGACGGCGAAGCGCCCCTCCCCCGGCATCCCGGCCTCGGGTCCCAGCGCCGCCACGGTGCCGGAGACCTCGAGCCCGGGGATCTCGGAGGCGCCGCGCGGCGGCGGATAGCGGCCCTCGCGCTGCGCGATGTCCGCGCGGTTGAGACCCGCGGCGGCCACGTGCACCAGCACCTCGCCCGGGCCGGGGTCCGGCACGGGCTCGTGGCCCACGCGGACGACGCCGTTGTCGCCGGCACCGGTGAATCGCACGGCGCGCATCTGTGCGGGGACGTCCATGGGGGTCTCCTCCTCTGGTCGGGGGTCGAGGGTCCATCCTCGCGCGCGGGGGCCGGACTCGCCACCGGCCGCCCGCCGGGCCACGGGCTAGAGTGGGTCCTCGACGCGGCGGCCCACACCGTCGCGGTCAGGCCCGGGATGGTTGTCCGAGCGGCCGAAGGAGCCGGTCTTGAAAACCGGTGCGCGGTGACCCCGTGCCGAGGGTTCGAATCCCTCACCATCCGCGTGCACACGACGAGAGGCGGCGGGCCGGACGGCCCGCCGCCTCTCGTTCACCTGGAGGCCACCTGGATGTGATGGACTCCCCGCGTCACCCCGCCGTCCACCGGCGGCGCACCTCTGTCATCACGCATCCCGGGGAGAGCCATGCCCAGCCTGTTCCGCCGCCGTGCCGTCACCACGGCCGCCTGCACCGTCCTCGTCCTCGCGCCCGCGAGCGCGGCGCCCGCCCTGGCCGTCGAGACGGCCGCCGCGGACGAGACCACCATCTCGATCCTGTCCTTCAACGACTTCCACGGCGCGCTGTCCGCGGACTACATCGGCACGCAGTTCGCGGACACCGTGGAGGACTACCGCACCGCGTTCGAGGCCGAGCACGGCGCCGGCTCCACGCTGCTGACCAGCGCCGGCGACCTGATCGGTGGCTCGAAGTCCGTGTCCAACGTGCAGCAGGACAACCCGACGATCGACGTGATGAACGCGCTCGGCCTGGACGCGCTCACCGCCGGCAACCACGAGTTCGACAAGGGCCTGGACGACCTGCAGGGCCGTGTGGAGTCCCGGGCCCAGTTCCCGGTGCTCTCCGCCAACCTGGTGGACCCGACGAGCAAGGAGCCCGTCCTCACCTCGCACGCCGTCTTCGACGTCGACGGCGTGCGCGTCGCGGTCATCGGCGCCTCCCCCAACGAGCTGTACGCGACCACCACCGGCGCGGGCCTGAAGGGCAACGAGGTCCTCGACGAGGTCGCCGCCGTGAACGCGGTCGCGGACGAGCTGGAGGCCCAGGACGCCGCCGACGTGATCGTGGCCTCGTACCACGACGGCGCCGCCGGGGCGGGCGAGCTGGCCGCCGAGCGGGCGGCCCGGGCCGAGTTCGACCGCATCGTCGGCGAGACCTCCTCCGCCGTGGACGTCATCTTCAACGCCCACACCCACCAGCTCTACCAGTACGACACCACGGCCGGCGGCGCCCACCGCCCCGTGATCCAGGCGGGCGCCTCCGGCAGCCACCTGGCCGCCGTCGAGCTGACCGTGGGCGCCGACGGCGAGGTCACCGGGCTCACCCCGCGCCTGCTGGCCCGGTCCACGCAGGCCCCCGCCGAGGCCGCCGCGGAATCCCCCGTCACCGCCCAGGTGTACGCGATCGAGCAGGAGGCCGTCGCGGTCTTCGAGGACCTGCAGGGCGAGGTCGTGGCCGACCTGTCCGCCTCCATCACCACCGACTACCAGAAGCTCATCGACGCCGGCGGCTCCTGGAAGGCCGGCGGCACGCGCGCCGCCGAGACCACCCTGGGCACCTGGGTGGGCGACGCCGTCAAGCACGCCGCCGAGCAGGCGAACCCCGAGGTGGACCTCGGCGTGACCAACCCCGGCGGCCTGCGCTCCGAGCTGCTGACGGACCGCTTCACCGACGGCGGCGCGTTCCCGGCCAAGCCGGCCGACCTCGTCGGTCGCCTCACCCTGGGCGAGCTGCTCGACATGGCGCCGTTCGGCAACACCATCACCTACTTCGACATCCCGGGCTCCTCCATCAAGCTGGCCCTCGAGGAGAACTGGCGGAACGACGTGCGCAAGTTCACCCTCGGCTGGTCCGAGGAGCTGACCTGGACCTACGACGAGTCCCGCCCGCAGGGGGACAAGGTGACCGGCGTGTGGATCGACGGCGAGCCGCTCCAGGCGGACCGCATGTACACGGTGGCCAGCCAGTCGTTCCTGGCCGACGACACCTGGACGACGCTCGGGGACCCGACCAAGGCCCCCGACGGCTACACCGCCTTCGCGACCGGCCGCCAGAACTTCGTGAACATGGGCCTGTTGGACTCCCAGGCGATCACGGACTACGCCCGCGCCCAGGACGCGGCCCACGGCGCCGTCGCCCCGGACTTCGGCAAGAACGGCGTGCCGGTCACCGACGCCCCCGCCTCGGTCGAGGCCGGGCAGGCCGTCGGCCTGACCCTCGGGGACCTCGTGGTGGACTCCGACGGCGCCCCCGCGGCGACCGCGGTCGACGTCGCCTTCCGCACGGCCGACGGCACCGAGACCGCCCTGGGCACCGTGGCCGTCCCCGCGGGCTCCGAGACCGTCACGCTCTCCGGGATCACCGCCCCCGCCGCGGCGGGCACGGGCGAGCTCGTGATGACCGTGCGCTACGCCGACGGCAGCACGACCGTGGTGCGCCATGCCCTCGAGGTCACCGCGGCCCCGTCCCCCACCGAGCCGGAGCAGCCCGCCCCGACCCACCCGGGCAAGGGTCATGGCAAGGGCCATGACAAGGGCGCCGACCACCCGGGCAAGGGCCGCGTGAAGGGCGAGGACCACCCGGGCAAGGGCCGCGGCGTGCAGCGCGGCGCCGCCACGCACCCCGTCTTCTCCGCCCATGCCTGGCTGACCGCCGCGGGCCTGCCGCGCTGACCCATCGAGAACGAGACCGAGGACGACATGACCCCCCTGCCCCGCTTCGCCGCGCGCACCGCGGTGACCACCGCCGCCCTGGCCCTGCTCGCCCCCGCCGTGGCCCTGCCCTCCCAGGCCAGCCCGGCCGGCGACTCCCTCGTCATCAACGAGGCATACACCAACGGCGGCTCCGCGAACGCCGTGTACACCCACAAGTTCGTGGAGCTCTACAACCCCACCGACCAGCCGATCAACCTCGACGGCTGGTCCCTGCAGTACCGCTCCGCCGCCGGCACGGCCGCGACCCAGGGCACGGTCGCGCTGTCCGGCACGGTGCCCGCGAAGGGCCACTTCCTGGTCTCCGGCGGCTCCAACGGCACCGCGGGCGCGGCCCTGCCGCAGGCAGACCTCGTGGCCGGCGGGGCGTTCAACCCCGCGGGCACCAAGGGCACGATCGTGCTCGCGCGCCAGGCGGGCACCGTGACGGACCTGCCGGTCGGCTCCGTGGTGACCGGCCAGGTGCCGGGCGTCGCGGACGTGCTCGGCTACGGAGCCACGAACACCTTCGAAACAGCGGCTGCCGGCGCCCCCTCGGCCAACTCGGACCCGAAGTCCCTCACCCGCACGAACGGCGTGGACACGGACGACAACAGCGCCGACTTCACCGTCACCGACCAGGTCACCCCGACCAACGCCGCCGCCACCGGCGGCGAGCCGACCCCGGAGCCCGAGCCGCAGCCGACCCCGGCCGAGCGGATCACCATCGCCCAGCTCCAGGGCACCGGCACGGCCACCCCGTACGCCGGGCGCCAGGTGACCACCACCGGCGTCGTCACCGCCGTGTACTCCACGGGCGGCTACGACGGCTACTACATCCAGACCGCCGGCACCGGCGGCGACACCCCCGACGCCACCCCGGGCGCCTCCGACGGCGTGTTCGTGTACTCGCCGGACACGGTCGGCTCCGTGACGCTCGGCGACCACGTCCAGGTCACGGGCGAAGCGGCCGAGCACTACGGCCTCACGCAGATCAAGGTCGCCGCCGGCGGCGTGCTGCCGGTCGCCGAGCCCGGCGCCGTGGCCCCCACGCCGGTGGAGTTCCCGCTGGAGGAGGCCGACCGTGAGGCGCTCGAGGGCATGGTCCTCGCCCCGCAGGGCGACTGGACGGTCACGGACAACTACTCCCTCAACCAGTACGGCTCCCTCGGCATCGTCCCCGGCACCACGCCGCTGGACAACCCGACGTCCGTGGCTCGGCCCGGCGCCGAGGCCCAGGCCGTCGCGGCCGCCAACGCGCAGCAGCTGATCGTGCTCGACGACGGGGCCACCACGAACTTCATGCGCTCGCCGGGCAACCAGAACCCGCTGCCGTACCTGGACGCAGACCAGCCGGTGCGCGTGGGCGCGGGCCTGGAGTTCACCACCGGAGTCATCCTCGACTGGCGCTTCGACGCGTGGTCCTTCCAGCCGCTGGGCCACCTCACCGACGCCACGGCGGCCGCCGTCCAGCCCGTGACGATCGAGGACACCCGCCCGGCCGAGGCCGCCCCCGAGGCGGTCGGCGGCAACGTCACCGTCGGCAGCTTCAACGTGCTCAACTACTTCACGACCCTGGGTCAGGACGTGGCCGGCTGCAGCGCCTACCGCGACCACGCCGGCACCCCCGTCACCACGAACGGCTGCCTGCCGCGCGGCGCCTACACCTCCGAGGCGTTCGCCCGCCAGCAGGAGAAGATCGCGGCCGCGATCAACGGCCTCGGCACCTCGGTGGTCGCGCTCGAGGAGATCGAGAACTCCGAGAAGTTCGGCCTCGACCGGGACCACGCGCTGGCCCACCTCGTGGAGGCCCTCAACGCGCAGGCCGGCGAGCAGCGCTGGGCCTACGTGGCCTCCCCGGCCACCCGTCCCGCGCTCGCGGACGAGGACGTCATCCGCTCCGCGTTCATCTACCAGCCGGCCGAGGTCACCCCGGTGGGCGAGTCGGTGATCCTGGACGACCAGACGAACTTCGACAACGCCCGCGAGCCGATGGCCCAGCTGTTCCGCGCCGCCGACGGCACGTCCGAGGGGGCGGCCGGCACCGACTTCGTGGCGATCACCAACCACTTCAAGTCCAAGGGCGGCTCGGGTGCGACCGGGGACAACGTGGACGCGGGCGACGGCCAGGGCGCGTACAACGCGGACCGCGTGGGCCAGGCCGAGGCCCTCGTGGCCTTCGCCGAGCGCATGAAGGCCGAGACCGGCACCGACCGCGTCCTGCTGATGGGCGACTTCAACGCCTACGAGAAGGAGGACCCGATCCGCGTGCTCGAGGCGGCCGGGTACCTCTCGCAGGGCGCGCTCACGGGCGAGTACTCGTACGCGTTCGGCGGCGCCGTCGGCAGCCTGGACGGGATCTACGCCTCGCCGTCGGCGGCGACGGCGATCACCGGCCAGGACATCTGGATGATCAACGCGAACGAATCCGTGGCACTGGAGTACTCGCGCCACAACTACGTGGCCGAGGACCTGTACTCCGCGGACCAGTGGCGGTCCTCGGACCACAACCCGATCCTGGTGGGCCTCCAGCTCGACGCGCCCGTGACCGAGCCGACCCCGGAGCCGGAGCCCTCCCCGGGCGAGACCTGCGACGGCGTGACCGATCCGCGCGGCGTGCCGGGCAAGCCCGCGAACTCCGTGCGCGAGTGGCTGCGCTGCGTCGGCGCGACCCCGGGTCACGGCGGCGACCACCCGGGCAAGGGCCACGGCCCGGAGCACCCCGGCAAGGGCCGCGGGCCGGTCCGTCCCTGACGGGACGCGGGGCGCCGCACCCGGCATGACGACGGCGGGGCCGTCCGGGAGCCACCCGGACGGCCCCGCCGTCGTCGTGGGGGCTCAGCCGGCGAGCACGGCCGTCGCGGCGGCGTCGGCGTCGGCGAGGAAGAGGGCACGTCCGGCCGGATCGGCCCCGGCCTCGGCCGCGATCGCGGTGCCCCACTGCACGCCCGAGAGCTGCAGGCCCAGCACGAACACGTCCGCGTGGACCGTGCCGTCCGCGGCCCGCAGCCGGTACGGGCGGGCCGTGACGTCGAAGCCGGTGGCGGGCACGCGCACACCCTCCTCGTCCTCCCACGTCCCGGCCGCGGCGACGCCGTCCGCCAGCATCTGACGGACCAGCGGGGAGGCGGCGGCCTGCACGCGGTTGGGCGGCATCATCGCCTCCACCAGCCAGGCCCCCTCGACGACGGCGGGCCCCAGCGAGTCCTGCGCTCCCACCTGGGGGCTGTGGGCGGTGAATGCGTGTTCCTCGGCCTCGACCACGGGCGCGGGGCCGGCCCAGGTGAGCAGGCCGGCCCGGTGCACCGCGAGCATCTGCTCCACGCGCCACAGGGGCGGGCCGGAGGCGAGGCCCTCGACCAGCGGCTCGAACCAGCCCTGGACGTCCCGGATGCGGGAGGCCTCGGTGATCCGGCCCTCGGCGACCCACGCCTTGATCCGCAGTCGGCCGGCATGAAGCGCGCCGACGGCCATCATGAACGGGGACTCCTCCCCGAGGGCGGCCTCGACGCAGGTCTGCTCCATGAGCTCCGCGACGGCCCGCTGATAGTCCTCATGGGAGGCGAACACGGCGTCCTCGAACGGGGACCCATAGGCCAGGATGTCGAGGAAGCGCCGGCCGGGGGCGTACCGCTGGAGGAGCTCCTCGGCGTGCGCGGAGGTCACGGGGGCGCCGCGGCCGGCCTCCTCGAGCTGGCCGACGAGCTCCCCGAGGAATCGGCGCGCCTCGACGGGGCCGCCGAGGATCTCGGGCTGGGCCCGGACGAGCGTGGCGTAGTAGTGCCGGACCACGTCGCGGTGCAGCAGCGGCCAGAGGTGCTCGGCGAGGTCCAGGGCCCCGTGCCGGGCGGCGAGGGCGTCCACGGCGGCGTCGGAGAGGTAGCTGAGGGTGACGCCGCGGGGCACGAAGGCGTCCACCTCAGCCTTGGGCAGGTACGGGATGCCGCGGCGGGACATCAGGTGCAGGCGCGGCTCGTCCCCCGACGGCTCGTACCGCAGGGCCCGGCCGGGTCCGTCGCCGGTGCGGCGGTACACCCCGCCCCGGCCCTGGGTGAGCTGGGCCAGCAGGTCGAACGCGTTCAGGCCCATGCCCCGCACGAGGACGTCCGCCCCGGCCTCCACGGTCTCCCAGTCCACGTCCGAGGGGATCTGCGGGCCCTGGTAGTGCAGCTCGTCCCTGCCCCGCGCGGCGGCGGCCATCCGGTTCTGGCCGGGGCTGAGCTCCGCAGGCTGATGGCCCAGACAGAGCACGACGGCGTCCGCGTCGAGCGCGGAGACCGCACCGTCGGCGTCCCGCAGCTCCAGGCGGGCGCCGCCGTCGGGCCGGGGGTGCAGGGCGGTGGCCTCCGCGCGGTGCTCGACGACCTCGACGACCTCGGGGCGGGCGCGCAGCCCCGCGACGACGTCCTTGTACAGGTGCCGGAGGTAGCGCCCGTAGACCGCTCGGGCCGGGTACTGGTGGCGGCGCACGCCGAGGCTGGCCTCCGGGTGCACGCGACGCCACTGGTCGAAGGTCTGCGCGGCGGTGGAGGGGCGCAGACCGGGGTTGTCGGCGGCGCACGCGGTCGGGAAGAACGCGGGGGTGTTCATGAGGTACAGCTCGGACTGGTCCGTGCGCCACACCCGCCCTGGCCCGGGCGGATAGGGGTCCACGACGTCGATGCGCAGCCGCCGGGGGTGTGCGTCCGGGGCCGCGCCCTCGAGTCGGGCGAGGATCCGCTCCAGCAGCATGACGCCGCGGGGGCCGGCTCCCACCACTGCGAGGCGGCGCTCGGCCACCAGGGGCTCGGACATGGGGCCTCCACTCTCCTCGGGATCGTTTTCACGCCTGCGGCGCGCGTATTCCACACAATATCGGTGGCCGTCAAGGGTCGCGGACCGCATGCGCCACACTCCCACCGATCCCCCAGGATCCACAGCAGGCCCGGACGAAGAATCCGCGGAATCATGCGGATCACACCGAGATTCTGGGAGAAGTCTGGGAATTGGGAATCTGGGGGGCCGATGGTTGACGCCACTCGGGCCCATGGGGAATTGTGAATGAGCGTAAGGCAACAAAACACCAATTCAGAAGGAGAATTCCTCATGGACCGCAACGCTCTCGACCAGCTGCAGAACTCCACCGTCTTCGCCACCGACGGCGACAAGATCGGCTCCGTCGGTCAGGTCTACCTCGACGACGTCACCAACGAGCCCACCTTCGTCACGGTGAAGACCGGCCTGTTCGGCGCCCGCGAGACCTTCGTGCCGCTGCAGCAGGCCCAGACCACCGCCGACGGCATCACGGTGCCCTTCGAGAAGTCCTTCGTGAAGGACGCCCCGAACGTGGACGCGGACGGCTCGCTGACCCCCGAGGAGGAGCAGCGCATCTACGAGTACTACTCCATGGAGTACTCCGCCGCGGATCACGACGGCGACGTGCGTCGTGACGACGTGCGCACCGACGCCGGCGCCGCCGGCGTGGCCGGCACCGCGGGTGTGGCCGGCGTGGCCGACCGCCGCGACGAGGCCGTCGTGGACGGCGACCGCCGCGACGTGACCGACCGTGACCGCCGCGACGTGACCGACGCCGACTCCGTCGTCGTCAAGGACGAGCACCTGAACGTCGGCACCGAGCGCCGCGCCTCCGGCCGCGTCCGTCTGCGCAAGCAGGCCTACACCACCACCGAGACCGTCGAGGTGCCCGTCACCCGCGAGGAGGTCGTGGTGGAGCGCGAGTCCGTCGACCCGAACTCCGCCGAGGCCCGCACCGCCGGCCGCGACGGCGACGTCGAGGTCACCACCTACGAGGAGACCCCGGTCGTCAACAAGACCGTGGACGCCGAGAAGGTCTCCCTGGGCAAGCGCCAGGTGCAGGACACCGAGACGGTGACCGAGGAGGTCCGCCACGAGGACGTCAAGGTCGACGGCGACGCCACCGATCGCGACCTCGACGGCCGCAACGACCGCAAGGATCGCATCTGATCTGAACGGACGCGTCGGCCTCAGGCCGGACGGCTGACAGATCACGCGGGGCCCCGGATCCATGGATCCGGGGCCCCGCTCGTGCGCGATGGTGATCCGTCCGTGAGCACGCCGCTCCTTTGCCCTGCCCTGGCCTGGCGCGCTAAACTGAACCGGTCTGACCGCGCGTCGCCCCGTGCGAGGCGCGCCGGATGGAGGAGACGTGCCAGAGCGGCCGAATGGACTTCACTGCTAATGAAGGGCTCGACGAAAGTTGGGCCGGGGGTTCAAATCCCCCCGTCTCCGCGAGAAGGCCCCGTGACCCCAGTGGTTGCGGGGCCTTTCGCATGTCTGCGCGGATTTTGGCGGATCGCGCATGTTCCACGACTACTCAGGAACGGTCACAACGTACCATATAGTTAGTCACCTGGTAGTCAGATCGTCACCCGGAGGGAAGATGCCCAAGCCCCAGCGCCTGCCGAGAGGCGTGGACCGCCTACCCGGAGGCGGCTACCGCGCCCGCCTCACCGTGGACGGCTACCAACACACAATCGGTTCGTTTGCGACGCTCGGTGACGCGCGCGCAGCCCTCGACATCGCCCGGGGAGAGAAGGCCCGAGGGACATTCGTCCCGCCCGCCGTCACCCGCGCCCGCCTCAAGGCCGAGAAAGAGGCCCGGCGCGCCCAGGCCGCCGCCGACTCCCGCACCGTCCGGGACATGGCCGAGGCGTGGTTGTCATGGCAGACCGAGCGCGGCCTGAAGCTCGGCAGCGTCTACACCTACCGTCGGCACCTCGAAGCGCACTTCTTGCCCACGTTCGGGGATCGCCCCGTGGGCGAGGTGACGGCCCTCGACCTGAACGCATGGCTGGACGCGCTCGAAGAGTCCAAGGGCCACGCTGGGGCCGCTCAGATTCATCGCGTGGTTGCAGCGCTGTTCAAGTGGGCCACGGGAGACGCGGCCGAGCTGCCCCGCACGTTCACGCCGTGGTTGCTGACCTCGCCCGTCCCTCCCCTGGCCGCGCGCCGTCTGCGCCGTCCGAACCTGCCCCAGCGCAACCGGGAGACGTTGACGGACGCCGAGCTGTCCGCCCTGGCCGACCTGATGCCCGAGGCGGACCGGCTGGCCGTGCTGCTGTCCGGGTGGTGTGCCCTGCGGATCGGGGAAGTCCTCGCGCTGCGCCGCCGTCACGTCACCACGGACCCGGACGGGACCACATGGGTCCGCGTCGAATCCCAGGTTCAGGCGCGCGGGTCCGGCGTCCGCGAGGAATCCCCCAAGTCGGACGCCGGACGGCGCGAGGTACCCGTGCCCCCAGTGATCGTGGCCGACCTGGCCGCACACCTCGCCGCTTACGCCGCGCCGGGGCCGGACGGGCTGCTGTTCCCTCGCGTGGGCGGCGGGAACGGCCTGAACAACCCCAACACCGTCCGCAAGCGGTTCAACGCCGCATTGAAGGCGCTCAACGCCCATCGGGCCGAGGCTGGGGAAAACCCCGTGGAGAACTTCACGTGGCACGGCCTCCGGCACACCGCCCTAACCCGCCTAGGCCAAGCCGGAGCCACCACGGCGGAGCTGAAGGCATACGCCGGCCACTCCGATGGGAAGTCCGTAGAGGTGTACCAGCACGCCGAACGCCGCCGCCTGGCGAGCCTGACCGCTGGAATGGGCAAGGTGGGGTGACTTCCTCCAGCCCGACACGCCGAGCATGGACAAACTTGCACACCCCCGGCGCACGTGGTGTATAATGGCCTCACAACAGAATGACGACTGCTAGCGGACTGGGGGGCCCTGGAGGCCTATTCAACCCGAGAAGCGAACGACGGGGGGCCCTGGAGGCCTAAACGGAAGAAACTCGCCGGGCAACACTGAGACCTACGACAGGTGCAGTGTGCTCGGCATTCGTGCTTCCAGGAGAAAGACCGTGACTGCCCCGGCCCCCGTCGGAATGACCATCAACGAGTTCGCACGCGCGCTGAACTCTTCTCCCTCCACCATTCGCCGCATGATCGCCCGTGGTGACCTCCGCGCCTACCGCTACGGCCCGCGCGTCATCCGCATTCCCCACGGCGAGCTGGAGCGCATCGCCCAGCCCGTGACCTCCCTCGCTGAGATGCGGGGCGGTGGTGCCCAGTGAGAGCCGCCGCCACCCTCACCCGGCCCACGGTCGGAGACAATGGCCCACTCGACGTGCGCGCCGTACAGCGCATGATCCGCGCCATGTCCAAGCGGGACGCCGTGACGTTCCTCCACCGTCACATCGGCGTGACGACCTCATGGTCTGAGCGGCATTTGAAGGCGCTCGGCAACATGCACCCCCACGAGTTCGCCCAGGCCCTCGCACTGGGCGGCGCCCCCGCCCATGTCCTCCACGGATTCGACCCGACCGGCAACACTGCCGCGCGAAATGTCGACGTGCAGCGCGCGAGGGGGGCCGCACGATGACGACCCCGGACATGGAAGAACGCCGCCCCCACACCCTGGGAACGGCGTCCAACCACACCGATTCAGCACCTACCACGGACCCGAATCTGTCTCCTACTCTACCGGATTCAGCGGATCTTGTCGCGGGCGTTTTCGTGCTCGTGGTGACAGTGCCAGACGACCCCGAACCCCGCCACCGTCGCCGCGTCTTCCTCCAAGCCCAGCCCGCCCAGCGCGCCGCTGATCGCGCCGTTGCACGCGGCCACCGGGCCGAGGTTGTGCTGTGCCGTCTCGTGCCGGAGACCCACGGATGGCAGGTGACCGCATGAACGCCGCCGAGAGTGTGGCCGAGCGGATCGAAGCGGACCGCGCCCTGTACGCCGCCGCCTACGCCCAGGGCCACGCCGATGGACTGGCCGAAGGGCTGGCCCAGGGTGCGGCACATCCCGCCATCACCGATTCCGTGGCGCGCGTGTTCGCAGGGTGGGACGGGGCCGAAGCCGCGCACGCCCGATCCGTGGCCCATTTCCAGGCCTGGCACACCCAGGCCCGCGCCGGAGGAAAGGAGGCGACCGACCATGACCGCCGCGCCGCATGACCTGGAAGAGATCGACCTGAACGCTATCACCCGTGAGCGCCCGGACTACTTCGCCCCCGACCTCTACGCCGAGCAGACGCCCACACCTGAGCGTCCGGGGGAGCAGCACCGGGGACAGCTCCGCATGGCCCACCGGCTCGCCGAGACATACGCGGGCCGTTTGATGTACGTCAACGGCATGGACTGGCACCACTGGGACGGCACACGGTGGGCACCGGATGAGACCGCCGCCGCTGAACGGGCCGTGCACGATGTGCTGCGCTCCGCTCTGGCCGAGTCCCACGAAGGTGACCGCAATCTGCGTGATGATGTGCGCCGGTGCGAGAACGCCGCCGGCATCCGGGGCGTCCTGGACATCGCGGCCACCCTGCCCGGTATCCGTGTGCCGGTGTCCGCCCTCGACGCTGACCCATACCTGCTGAACGTCGCCAACGGGACGTTGGACCTGCGGACACGAACCCTGCGCCCACACGACCCCGCCGACCGGTTGACGCGCGTGTGTCGTGGCGCGTGGGAACCCAACGCGGACGGGGGCGTGTGGGAAGCGTTTTTGGCAACGATTCTCCCGGTCGAAGCAGAACGGGAGTATCTGCGACGTGTCATCGGACAAGCCGTGTTCGGTGCCGTCCGCGAGCACCTGTTCCCGGTGCTGACCGGGACAGGGGCGAACGGCAAGGGAACTGCGTATACGGCCATCGCTCACGCGCTAGGGGACTATGCGGCCGTCATTGACCCCGACATGCTGATGACCTCCGGACGGGGGCCAGGCGGGCCGGAGATGATGCAGCTGTTCGGTGCCCGTTTGGTCATCGGCTCTGAGACCGAAGAGGGCAAGCCCCTGGACGCGGCGCTGATGAAGCGCCTGACCGGTGGTGATCCCATCACGGCTCGGAATCTGTATCAGCCGCCCGTCACCTGGGAACCCTCACACCAATTCGTGTTCGTCACCAATCATCTGCCGAAGGTGAAGGGCAACGATCCGGCGGTGTGGCGGCGGGTCCGGGTCATCCCGTTTGACGTGGTGATCCCGCCCGAGCACCGGGACACGGCCCTGCCCGAGCGTCTGCGCGCCGCCGCTGACGCTGTAGTGACGTGGGCCGTGCGCGGGTGGTGGGACTACGAGGACCACGGCATGGGTGAGCCTGACGCGGTGAAGGCTGCAACGGACGCCTACGCGGTCCAGTCTGACGCGGTGCGCCGGTTCATCGCCGAGAACTGCGTCGTCATGTCCGGCGCGTCCGCGCGCTCCAGTGACCTGCACCAGTCATGGGCGGCATGGGCGGTGCAGGACGGGGCAGACCCCCTGAGCGCTAAGGCATTCGGGGCTGAGCTGGACCGCCTGGGATACCCGGCCAAGCGCAGGAAAGTGGGCATGATTCGGTTCGGAATCGGACTCGCTGCCGAGTGCGAGGACTGACCGGGTGAAGGGTGGTGAAGGGTATTTGTAAACCTCCCCACGCGAGGGGAGCTATAGAAAGTTTCCTAGAACCCTTCACCTCCCTACACCCGCACCACCTGAACCGCAGAAACAAGCCAATTTGACGGCCCTCGACCCCCTCACGGTCGGGGGCCGTCGTCGTCCCCAGGGAGGACAGATGAGCACCATCACCACAACCCCGGCGACCCTGCCCGACCTCGCCCCCAGCAGCGATAGGAGCGCAACCGATGACCACAACCGAACGCCCCACCGAGGCCGACAACCTGCGCCAAATGCTCCGGTTCCACATGGACCGCGCCGAGCGGCACCGGCTGCGCGCCGAGAAGGCCGAAGCCGAACTAGCCGAGCTGAAGAAGGAGTCGCACCCGTGAGCACCCCCTCCCGGCCCACACCGAAACACGCCGCCACCACCGCACTCGAACGTGCAGCCGCTGAAATCGCGTACCTACGGAATGAATGCGACAGCATCCGGTACGCCCTCAACCGATCCCGGGAGCGCCCATGAGAGACCGCCCCACATACACCGACGCCGACGTGCGCCGGTTCGTAGCCCTCGCACGAGGCGGACGCGACAGACGCGCCGACGTGCTGGACGCCATGCGCCGACACCCCGCCGGCCAGGCCCACCCCGGCCCGCCACTGACCAACGCGGACGGCACACCCGCCGCCCCGCTGCCCACCGCAGCGCCCAAAGACTGAGCCACACCACCCCGCCCAATCGGGCACCCCTAGGAAGGAAACCCCTCATGAACAACTACGCCCCTCTCGGCAAGAACCATCCCGTTCGTCACCTGCTGAACGCGTCCGCGAACGGAGACGTGCCCTCGACGCGTGACCTCGAACTGCTGGACCACATGGACGCCGAACTGCCCCCGGGCCGTGGCCTCTCCCACCTCAAGTCCAGCGTCAACCACGGGGCGCGCCAGGTGGCCGCACTCGGCAAGGAAGGCCGCTACGCCGAGGCCCGCAACCTGGCCGACGACCTCGCCGCCGACATCGCCCTGCGCATGTCCGACGAGGCCCGCGCCCTCACGAACACGCACCCCGTGGAGTCCGCGCTGCCCGTTCGCCAGGACGGGACCAGCAACCTTGACGACTTCGCCCGCTCCATCTTCAACCGCTGACCGAAAGGACACCTGCCATGTACCCCGATTATCAGATCCACTCCACCAGCACCATCGAGCCCGGACAGCTCAACCGCGGTCAAGTCCCTGGAAGTGGTGTAACCGTCTTCGAGGTTGTAGGGGGCTTGTACCTGTCAGGTCTGCAGGGTCGGCATCACCTCCGTGCTCATCACGGTCTCTTGCTCCGTGGTCAGGGGCTCACGGCACCGGGCGAGCAGTTCCAGGCCGAGATACCGGCGGCCTTCGGCCCATTCATCTGTCTGCTCGGCCAGCACGGCCCCGACCAGGCGCACCACGGCATCCCGGTTCGGGAAGATCCCTACCGCGTCCGTGCGTCGCCGGATCTCCCGGTTCAGCCGCTCGGCGGGGTTGTTCGACCAGATCTGGCACCACACGTCCCTCGGGAACGAGGTGAACGCGAGGATGTCCTGTCGAGCGGCGTCTAAGTGGGCGGCCACCGCGGGCAACCTGTCCTGCACGTAGTCCAACAGGCGCTCGAACTGGGCGTGCACGGCCGGCCCGTCGGGCTGGTCATACACGCTGTGCAGCATGGCCTTCACCGCCGGCCACATGCTCTTCGGGGTCACGGCCATCAGATTCGCCGCGTAATGGGTGCGGCAGCGTTGCCACACGGCCCCGGGCAGGTTCGCCGCCACTGCTTCCACGAGGCCGCGATGGGAGTCCGAGGTCACCAGTGCCACCCCGGCCAGCCCCCGGGCCACCAGGTCCGCGAAGAACTCGTTCCACACCGCCCCGGACTTCCCGGTGGCCACC
>NZ_UNRH01000015.1:0-37240 GCF_900537135.1 Micrococcus sp. Alg238-R198 | reverse complement strand
CGTGAGGGATGACGGCCTTCGGGTTGTAAACCTCTTTCAGTAGGGAAGAAGCGAAASTGACGGTACCTGCAGAAGAAGCACCGGCTAACTACGTGCCAGCAGCCGCGGTAATACGTAGGGTGCGAGCGTTATCCGGAATTATTGGGCGTAAAGAGCTCGTAGGCGGTTTGTCGCGTCTGTCGTGAAAGTCCGGGGCTTAACCCCGGATCTGCGGTGGGTACGGGCAGACTAGAGTGCAGTAGGGGAGACTGGAATTCCTGGTGTAGCGGTGGAATGCGCAGATATCAGGAGGAACACCGATGGCGAAGGCAGGTCTCTGGGCTGTAACTGACGCTGAGGAGCGAAAGCATGGGGAGCGAACAGGATTAGATACCCTGGTAGTCCATGCCGTAAACGTTGGGCACTAGGTGTGGGGACCATTCCACGGTTTCCGCGCCGCAGCTAACGCATTAAGTGCCCCGCCTGGGGAGTACGGCCGCAAGGCTAAAACTCAAAGGAATTGACGGGGGCCCGCACAAGCGGCGGAGCATGCGGATTAATTCGATGCAACGCGAAGAACCTTACCAAGGCTTGACATGTTCTCGATCGCCGTAGAGATACGGTTTCCCCTTTGGGGCGGGTTCACAGGTGGTGCATGGTTGTCGTCAGCTCGTGTCGTGAGATGTTGGGTTAAGTCCCGCAACGAGCGCAACCCTCGTTCCATGTTGCCAGCACGTCGTGGTGGGGACTCATGGGAGACTGCCGGGGTCAACTCGGAGGAAGGTGAGGACGACGTCAAATCATCATGCCCCTTATGTCTTGGGCTTCACGCATGCTACAATGGCCGGTACAATGGGTTGCGATACTGTGAGGTGGAGCTAATCCCAAAAAGCCGGTCTCAGTTCGGATTGGGGTCTGCAACTCGACCCCATGAAGTCGGAGTCGCTAGTAATCGCAGATCAGCAACGCTGCGGTGAATACGTTCCCGGGCCTTGTACACACCGCCCGTCAAGTCACGAAAGTTGGTAACACCCGAAGCCGGTGGCCTAACCCTTGTGGGGGGAGCCGTCGAAGGTGGGACCGGCGATTGGGACTAAGTCGTAACAAGGTAGCCGTACCGGAAGGTGCGGCTGGATCACCTCCTTTCTAAGGAGCATTAGTGCCCGTTGCATCACCGCGTGTGTGATGGCGGGTTGCTCATGGGTGGAACATCAATGAATGGTGCCAGTGGTGGTGCCGGCAGTGCTCGAGTACGTCATGCCTGTGAGGGTGTGGTTGGAATGGGTGGTGTTGGTGGCTGCGRGCTGGTGTTGGCACACTGTTGGGTCCTGGAACAGCAGGYRCCCTGACCTGTGAGGGTTGGGGTTGTTGTTTCTGGTCTCCGTATCTTGTGAAGCTGGCCTTGTGGGTTGGTGGATGGGGTGTGGGTTGTTGTTTGAGAACTGCATAGTGGACGCGAGCATCTTATTTTTTTGTTGCTGCATCGTTGATCGCACTGTTCCCCCTGGGGTGGTGTGTGAGGTGTGGTGATGCCGAGAATGACATCTTAGTTAGATATTGCTCATTTGAGGACTTTCATTGTGTGTGAAAGTTTCCAAGGGCGCATGGTGGATGCCTTGGCAACAGGAGCCGAAGAAGGACGTGGGAATCTGCGATAAGCCTGGTGGAGTCGATAACCGGACGTTGAGACCAGGATTTCCGAATGGGGAAACCCCGCACGACGTGTCGTGTGACCCCCGGTTGAACACATAGACCGGGTGGAGGGAACGTGGGGAAGTGAAACATCTCAGTACCCACAGGAAGAGAAAACAAAAGTGATTCCGTTAGTAGTGGCGAGCGAACGCGGATGGGGCTAAACCGTATGTGTGTGATACCCGGCAGGGGTTGCATGTGCGGTGTTGTGGGCCCCTCCTTGTCATGTCTGCCGGCATGGCGCAGTGAGGTGCGGGCATATAGACGAACCAGTGTGGATGCTGGACCGTAGAGGGTGAGAGTCCCGTAGTCGAAATGTGTTCCGCCGCTGTTGGAGGGTTGCCCGAGTAGCACGGGGCCCGAGGAATCCCGTGTGAATCTGCCAGGACCACCTGGTAAGCCTGAATACTACCTGTTGACCGATAGCGGATCAGTACCGTGAGGGAATGGTGAAAAGTACCCCGGGAGGGGAGTGAAATAGTACCTGAAACCATGTGCCTACAAACCGTTGGAGCCTCCTTGTGGGGTGACAGCGTGCCTTTTGAAGAATGAGCCTGCGAGTTAGTGATACGTGGCGAGGTTAACCCGTGTGGGGAAGCCGTAGCGAAAGCGAGTCTGAATAGGGCGATTGAGTCGCGTGTCCTAGACCCGAAGCGGAGTGATCTACCCATGGCCAGGTTGAAGCGCGTGTAAGAGCGCGTGGAGGACCGAACCCACTTCAGTTGAAAATGGAGGGGATGAGCTGTGGGTAGGGGTGAAAGGCCAATCAAACTCCGTGATAGCTGGTTCTCCCCGAAATGCATTTAGGTGCAGCGTCACGTGTTTCTTCCCGGAGGTAGAGCTACTGGATGGACGATGGGCCCTACAAGGTTACTGACTTCAGCCAAACTCCGAATGCCGGGAAGTGAGAGCGTGGCAGTGAGACTGTGGGGGATAAGCTTCATAGTCGAGAGGGAAACAGCCCAGACCACCGGTTAAGGCCCCTAAGCGTGTGCTAAGTGGGAAAGGATGTGGAGTTGCTGAGACAACCAGGAGGTTGGCTTAGAAGCAGCCACCCTTGAAAGAGTGCGTAATAGCTCACTGGTCAAGTGATTCCGCGCCGACAATGTAGCGGGGCTCAAGTACACCGCCGAAACCGTGGCATTCAGTTTTGCTGGATGGGTAGGGGAGCGTCGTTCACGAGGTGAAGCCAGCGGGTAACTTCTGGTGGATTGTGGACGAGTGAGAATGCAGGCATGAGTAGCGAAAGACGGGTGAGAAACCCGTCCGCCGGATGACTAAGGGTTCCAGGGTCAAGCTAATCTGCCCTGGGTAAGTCGGGACCTAAGGCGAGGCCGACAGGCGTAGTCGATGGACAACGGGTTGATATTCCCGTACCAGTGAAGAACCGTCCATGCTGAGCCGGTGATACTAACCGCCCGAACCATCCCGAACCCCGTCTTTGACGGGGACGGTGGTGGGGAGCGCGGGACCTGAACCGGGGAGGCAAGCGCATTAACAGGTGTGACGCAGGAAGGTAGCCGGGCCGGGCAATGGAAATGACCTGGTCTAAGGGTGTAGGGCTGCCGGTAGGTAAATCCGCCGGCTGTATGCCTGAGACCTGATGGGCGCCCACATGGTGGGTGATCCGGTGATCCTATGCTGCCTAGAAAAGCATCGGCGCGAGGTTCAAACTGCCCGTACCCTAAACCGACACAGGTGGTCAGGTAGAGAATACTAAGGCGATCGAGAGAATCATGGTTAAGGAACTCGGCAAAATGCCCCCGTAACTTCGGGAGAAGGGGGGCCCCAACCTTGAGCACCACGTGCTGGTGTGAGGGGATCGGGGCCGCAGAGACCAGGGGGAAGCGACTGTTTATCAAAAACACAGGTCCATGCGAAGTCGTAAGACGATGTATATGGACTGACTCCTGCCCGGTGCTGGAAGGTTAAGGGGACCCGTTAGCTTCGGCGAAGCGGAGAACTTAAGCCCCAGTAAACGGCGGTGGTAACTATAACCATCCTAAGGTAGCGAAATTCCTTGTCGGGTAAGTTCCGACCTGCACGAATGGAGTAACGACTTCCCCGCTGTCTCAACCATGAACTCGGCGAAATTGCATTACGAGTAAAGATGCTCGTTACGCGCAGAAGGACGGAAAGACCCCGTGACCTTTACTATAGTTTGGTATTGGTATTCGGTGTGACTTGTGTAGGATAGGTGGGAGACTGTGAAGCGGGCACGCCAGTGTTCGTGGAGTCGCCGTTGAAATACCACTCTGGTCACTCTGGATATCTAACTTCGGCCCGTGATCCGGGTCAGGGACAGTGCCTGATGGGTAGTTTAACTGGGGCGGTTGCCTCCCAAAATGTAACGGAGGCGCCCAAAGGTTCCCTCAGCCTGGTTGGCAATCAGGTGTCGAGTGCAAGTGCACAAGGGAGCTTGACTGTGAGAGTGGCAGCTCGAGCAGGGACGAAAGTCGGGACTAGTGATCCGGCGGCTCGTTGTGGAACGGCCGTCGCTCAACGGATAAAAGGTACCTCGGGGATAACAGGCTGATCTTGCCCAAGAGTCCATATCGACGGCATGGTTTGGCACCTCGATGTCGGCTCGTCGCATCCTGGGGCTGGAGTAGGTCCCAAGGGTTGGGCTGTTCGCCCATTAAAGCGGTACGCGAGCTGGGTTCAGAACGTCGTGAGACAGTTCGGTCCCTATCCTCTGCGCGCGTTGGAAATTTGAGAAGGTCTGTCCTTAGTACGAGAGGACCGGGACGGACGAACCTCTGGTATGTCAGTTGTACCGCCAGGTGCATGGCTGATTAGCTACGTTCGGGATGGATAACCGCTGAAAGCATCTAAGCGGGAAGCCGGCTTCGAGATGAGATTTCCTTGCCCCTTTGAGGGTGTGAGGCCCCCAGCTAGAACACTGGGTTGATAGGCTGGATGTGGAAGCGAGGACTGAAGACTCGTGAAGCTGACCAGTACTAATAGGCCGATGACTTACACACACTCTTATCCTATTGCTTGCTTCAAGGTGATGGGTTGGTGTTCGCGTCCACTGTGCGGTTGTCTGATTGCAACCGGCTGTCTGCTTGTTGGTGGGTGGTTGGGGTGTTTTGAGTTGAATAGTGTCACTGTTGTGTGACCCGTAGGTTTCCCTGCTGTTGCCCGTGTTGAGGGTGGTGGTGTGGGGTTAGGGTTACGGCGGTCATAGCGTGGGGGAAACGCCCGGTTCCATTCCGAACCCGGAAGCTAAGGCCCACAGCGCCGATGGTACTGCAGCCGGGAGGTTGTGGGAGAGTAGGTCGCCGCCGGACATTCTTTGAGGGAGGGCCTCGCACTGTTGGTGCGAGGCCCTTCCCGCATTTCTGGACTGTTTTCCCCGCAAGGACGGTCTGCCACAGGCTCCGGGCACTAGCCTGGTCCCCTGAGGACCCGGCCGCGAGGCCGGCACATGAGGAACAGAGACCGCGTTCCCGCGGACCGTCGCGGCGTGACGCCCAGGAAGGACACCATGGCTGAGGACACCCCCCGAGAGCGCCGCGAGGACCGCGGATCCGAGGGCCGCGGGCCCCGTGGTGGCGGTGATGGCCGGCGTCGTGGTGGAGACCGCGACGGACGTCCTCGCAGCGGTGCCGGTGACCGGCGCCGCTCCGGCGGGCCTCACGAGGACCGGCGGCGCGGCCCGGGCCAGGGGGGCGGACGCCCCGAGCGCCGCGGTGCGCCGACGGGCCCTCGTCGCGAGGACCGCGCCGAACGACCCGCGCACAATCCCGGTGACCTCCGAGCGGCGAATCGTGCGGACCAGGAGCGCTCTCCGGACATCGACCCGGACGTGACGGGCCAGGAGCTCGACCGCGGCACGCTCAAGGAGATCAACGGCCTTGACGAGCGTCCTGCCAGCTGGGTCGCCAAGCATCTCGTGATGGCCGGCCGCTACCTGGACGTCGACCCGGCGCTGGCGTTCCAGCACGCCCTCGCCGCGTCCCGCAAGGGCGGCCGCCTCTCACGCGTGCGCGAGGCAGTCGCGCTCACCGCCTACGCGGCGGGGGAGTACGCCGACGCGCTGCGCGAGTTCCGCACCTACCGGCGTATGACGGGCGATGACACCCACATCGCCGCGCAGGTGGATAGCGAGCGTGCCCTCGGCCGCACGGAGAAGGCCCTGCAGCTGGCCGCCGAGGTGGATGCCTCGCGTCTGGACCGGGCGGCGCGGGCCGAGCTGGCCATGGTCGTCTCCGGCATCCGCGAGGACGCCGGCGACCTCCAGGGCGCCCATGAGGCCCTGCAGATCCCGGAACTGGACCGGCGGCGCGGCTACCCCTTCTCTCCCCGGCTGTTCCAGCGTCAGGCCGACGTGCTGCTCGCCCTGGGGCGCCGCGACGAGGCTCGGCTCTGGGCGCGCGCCGTGCGCGTCGCGGAGAAGGCCCTCGGCGTGGGCGGGTTCGCGGACCCGGAGATCATCGACGTGGACACCGAGCCGGTCGAGGACCCCCGGGACCGCCGCCCGTCCCCCCGCGAACGGCGCCACGAGCGGTCTGCGGCCGAGGCCGGTGCGGAGCCGACGGCGGACGGATCCCCGGCCGAGGAGCCGGAGGCCGCCACGGAGCCGCCGGCCGCCGTCGACGCGCCGGACGAGGTCGACCCGAACCAGCTGTCGCTGTTCGACGCCCTCGAGGCCCCGGAGGCGGACGGTCGGTGAGCGCCACGTTCTTCGACGGTCACGACGGGCTGCTGTGCGACCTGGACGGCGTCGTCTACGCCGGAGGCGGCGCGATCGCCGGGGCGGTCGAGACGCTGTCGACGCTGCAGGAACGGGGCGTGCCGGTCGGGTTCGTGACGAACAACGCCTCCCGCGCGCCGGAGTCCGTGGCCGAGCATCTCCGCACGCTCGGGGTGCCCGCGCAGGCGGGGCAGGTCTTCGGCTCCGCACCGGCGGGCGTCGACCTGCTCGAGGAGACGCTGGGCCGCCGCACCGGTCGGGTGCTCGTGGTCGGCTCGGCGTACCTGCGCGCCGTGGTCGAGGAGCGGGGCTACGAGGTGGTCGCGTCCGCGGCGCAGCGTCCCGACGCGGTGATCCAGGGCTTCGACCCCGGTCTCGGCTGGGCCGATCTGGCGGAGGCGGCGTACGCCGTGCGCGCCGGGGCCACCTGGGTCGCCACCAACCTGGACACCTCGATTCCGCGCGCGGAGGGGATCGCCCCCGGCAACGGGGCCCTCGTCGAGGCGGTGGGCCGGGCCACCGGCACCGCGCCCGTCGCGGCGGGCAAGCCCGAGCCACGACTGTTCCGGACGGCGGCCGACGCCCTCGGCCTGGCCCGTCCCCTCGTGGTCGGCGACCGCCTGGACACGGACATCCGCGGCGGCAACGCGGCGGGGTTCGACACGGTGCTCGTCCTGACCGGCATCGACACGCGCGAGACCGCGGGCGCCGCCCCCGGGCCAGACCGGCCGACGTGGGTCCGTGCTCACCTGCCCGCTCTGCTCGCCGGCGGGGCCGAGGCCTCCGCGGACCCACGGCGTGGCTGAGACCGCACGCGCCGACGTCGCCCTGGCCGCTCGGGGCCTGGCACGCTCCCGCACGGAGGGCGCGGCGCTCATCCGCGCGGGACAGGTGCTCCTCGACGGCCGCCCGGTGCGCCGGCCCGCCGACCGCGTGGCCGCCGACGCCACCCTGCGCCTGCGCGACCCGGGCCCGCGGTACGTCTCCCGTGCGGCCCACAAGCTGGTCAGCGCACTCGAGGCGTTCCCGGACGTGGGCGTGGCCGGCCGCCGGGCGCTCGACGCCGGGGCCTCCACCGGCGGCTTCACCCAGGTCCTCCTCGAGCGGGGCGCTGAACGGGTGGCCGCCGTCGACGTGGGCCACGACCAGCTGGCCCCGCCCGTCCGGGCCGACCCTCGCGTCCTCGTGCGCGAGGGGCTCAACGTCCGCGACCTCACGGCCGAGGACATCGACGGTCCGGTGGACCTGGTGGTCTCCGACCTGTCCTTCATCTCGCTGCGTCTCGTCCTCGCCCCGCTCGCGGGCGTGTGCCGACCCGGCGCCGAGCTGCTGCTCATGGTCAAGCCCCAGTTCGAGGTCGGGCGGCGCGCTCTGCCGCGGACGGGCGTCGTGACCGATCCCGACGCCCGCCGCGACGCCGTCGCGGGGGTGGCCGCGGCCGCGCTGGGCGCCGGCCTCGCACCGCGCGGCCTTGCCCGATCCGGCCTGGCCGGCCAGGACGGGAACGCCGAGTTCTTCCTGCGACTCCGCCGTCCCGACGCCACCGCGGCCGACGACCCGGCTGGCGGGACGGGCCCGGCCACGCCCGCCGGCGAGAGCGCCGCCGGGTGGGTCCGGGGCGCGCACATCGACTGGTCCTGACCCCCGACCGGGGGACACCGCCCGTCCACGGGCGCGGGGCCACCGGTTCGCGCGTCCGGTCTCGTGGCTATCCTGGAGCGCAGTGCCCGGCACCCCGGCCCGCGGAAGGAACCATGCCCTACACCCCCGGACGTCGCGTCCTCGTCCTGACCCACACGGGCCGCGAGGACGCCATCAGCGCGGCGCTGCAGGCCACCCGCATGTTCGCGGAGGAGGGCCTGGTCAGCGTCATGCTCGAACAGGACGTGGCCGCCATCCGCGCGGCCGCGGGGGACCCCCCGGAGTTCGCGCCGGAGGCCCTCGGGGTCGACTGCGAGCTCGAGGACATCACCCTCGGCCTCGTCCTCGGCGGCGACGGCTCGGTGCTGCGGGCGGCCGACTTCGTCCGCGGCTACAACGTGCCGCTGCTGGCGGTGAACCTGGGCCACGTCGGCTTCCTCGCCGAGTCCGAGCGCACCGACCTGCACCGCACCGTCCAGGCGATCGCCTCGGAGTCCTACGTGGTGATCGAGCGCATGGCCCTGGACGTCGTCGTGCACGTGGAGGGCCGCGAGGTGGCCCGCACGTGGGCCCTCAACGAGGCCTCCGTGGAGAAGTCCCACCGGGAGCGGATGCTCGAGGTGGTCGTGTCCGTGGACAACTCGCCGCTGACGGCCTTCGGCTGCGACGGCGTCGTGCTGGCCACCCCCACCGGCTCCACGGCCTACGCCTTCTCCGGCGGGGGCCCTGTGGTGTGGCCCTCCGTGGAGGCCCTGCTGTGCGTGCCCATCAGCGCCCACGCCCTGTTCACCCGCCCCCTCGTGGTGGGTCCGCGCTCCACGATCGGCGTGGACGTGCTCACCCGCACCCGCGAGACCGGTGTGCTGTGGTGTGACGGCCGGCGCACCGTCGAACTGCCGCCGCAGGCCCGGATCGAGGTGTCCCGGTCGGCGGAGCCGGTGCGCCTGGCCCGTCTCAACCCGACTCCCTTCGCGGAACGGCTGGTGCGCAAGTTCCGGCTGCCCACGGACGGCTGGCGCGGCCCCGTCACCGCCCAGGAGCGGGCGGGCGTGCTCCACGCGGTGGAGACCGTCGAGCCGCGGCACGCGGGGCCGCGTCCCGACGTCGTCGAACCGGCCACCATGCCGCTGTCGGTGCTCTCGCCCGCGGACATCCAGCGCCACCGCGACCGCGGGGCGCGTCACCCCGGGGAGGACGCATGATCGACCATCTGAGGATCTCGGGGCTCGGCGTGATCGGCGAGGCCACCGTGGACCTGGACCCCGGCTTCACCGTCGTCACCGGTGAGACCGGCGCCGGCAAGACCATGGTGGTCACCGCCCTGGGCCTGCTGCTCGGTGCTCGCGCCGACGCGGGCGCGGTCCGCCGGGGCTCGTCCCGAGCCGTCGTGGACGCCGGCGTGCGCGTGGCCGCGGACCACGCGGCGCTCCGCCTGGCTCAGGAGGCCGGTGCGGTCGTGGACGAGGGCGACGACGGCACCCGCGACCTGGTCCTCAGCCGCAGCGTCACGGCGTCGGGGGAGGGCACACGCTCCCGCGCCGCGGCCGGCGGCCGTTCCGTGCCCGTGGGCCTGCTCTCCGAGATCGGGGCCACGCTCGTGGCCGTGCACGGGCAGAACGACCAGGTCCGCCTCCAGGGCGCCGACGCCCAGCGGCACGCCCTCGATGCGTTCGGCGGCGCCGAGCTCGCCGCGGCCCTGCGGGCCTACCGCGCCGACCACGCCGCCTGGGCCGCCGCGCGTCGGGAGCGCGAGGAGCTCACCACCCACCGCCAGGAGCGGGCCCGCGAGGCCGAGGCGCTCCAGCGCTCGCTCGAGGAGATCGACCTCGCCGACCCGCAGGAGGGGGAGGACGAGGAGCTGCGGGCTCTCATCCGCCGGCTCGAGGACGTCGAGGAGCTGCGTGCCGCCTCGGGGGAGGCGCACGCCCGACTGGCCGGCCCCGACGTGGACGCGATGGACGAGACCCCCGGCGCCGTCAGCCTCGTGGAGGGGGCGCGGCAGGCCGTGCTCGCCGCCCCCGGCGACGACCCCGAGCTCGCCGCCGCGGCCGCGCGCCTGGCCGAGGCCGCCGTCGTGCTCACGGACATCGCCGGCGACCTGGCCCGCTACACCGCTGACCTGGACGCCGACGCGGCCTCCGACCTCGACGCGGCCCAGTCGCGGCTGGCCGAGCTCACACGACTGCAGCGGCTCTACGGGCCGGAGCTCGCCGACGTGATCGACTGGGCCCGGACCCAGCGTCCGCGCCTGGACGAGCTGCAGGGCGACTCCGGCCGCCTCGAGGAGCTCGAGGCGGAGGTCGACCGGCTGGACGCCGCGCTGCGCGAGCGGGCCGCGACCCTCACCGCCCTGCGCACCGCGGCCGCCGAGCGGCTCGAGACCGCGGTGACCGAGGAGCTGCACGCCCTGTTCATGCCGGACGCCTCGTTCCACGTCGGGCTGACGCCGGTCGCCGGGGACGGTCTCGGCCCGTACGGCGCTGAGGACGTCACGCTCGCCCTGCGCCCCCACGCGGGCGTCGAGCCCCGGCCCCTGGGCCGCGGCGCCTCCGGCGGCGAGCTCTCCCGCGTGATGCTCGCCCTCGAGGTGGTCCTGGCCGCCACGGACCCGGTGCCCACCTTCGTGTTCGACGAGGTCGACGCCGGCGTGGGCGGTGAGGCCGCCGTGCGGATCGGGGCACGCCTGGCCCGGCTCGCCCGCCACGTGCAGGTCATCGCCGTGACGCACCTGCCCCAGGTCGCCGCCTATGCGGACCGGCACGTGCGGGTGGAGAAGAACTCGGATCCGGCCGCGGGTGTGACCACCTCCGACGTCGTGACCCTGACGGCCGACGAACGGGTCGAGGAGCTCGCCCGCATGCTCGCCGGCCGCGGGGACTCCGCGGCGGCCCGCGAGCACGCCCGGGAGCTGCTCGAGTCCTCCGCCCGCGAACGCGGCTGACCCGGTCCGCGGACGCCGCCCCGACATGAAAGGATCGCCCCATGCCTGAGATCCCCGCGTCCGCGGGACGCTCGCCCCTGCGCGACCTGCACGTCCCCCGCCCGGTGAAGAAGTCGAAGACCGTCTACGAGGGCCGAGTGTGGGACATCGCCCGGGAGTCGTTCCGCCTGGACCCGGCGGACAAGTCCCGGGATCCGCTGACCCGGGAGCTGATGGTGCACCCGGGCGCCGTGGCGATCCTCGCGGTCCGCACCAAGCTCACCACCACCGGCCCCCGCGAGCAGGTGGCCCTCGTCCGCCAGTACCGCCACCCCGTGGGCATGGAGCTGTGGGAGATCCCGGCGGGCCTGCGGGACGTGGACGGGGAGGACCTCCACCAGGTCGCCGTCCGTGAGCTGGCCGAGGAGGCCGACCTGCGCGCCCGCGAGTGGCACACCCTCGTCGACTACTACACGACCCCGGGCGGCTCCAGCGAGGCGATCCGCGTGTTCCTGGCCCGTCAGATCGAGGAGATCCCCGACGGCGAGCGGCACACCCGGCAGGACGAGGAGGCGGCCATGCCGCTCGTGTGGGTCGGCCTCGACGAGGTGACCGACGCCGTCCTGGACGGCCGGGTGCACAACCCGTCCACCGTCGTCGCCGTGCTGGCCCTGGGCGCCCACCGGGCCCAGGGCTGGCGACGCCTGCGTCCCGTGGACGCGCCGTTCGTCCCCGACCGCCACGGCCCCGGGGCGGACTGGCCCGCGTGAGCACCGACCCGGCCGCCCGGGGGAGCGGCGAGGCCGAGGCCCGTGGGAGCCGTGGGGGCCGGGGCGCGGAGTCCGCGCTCGCGGCCCCGTTCCGCCGCCACCTGGAGCACCTGGCCGTCGAGCGGGGCCTCGCCGCGAACACGCTGGCCGCCTACCGCCGCGACCTCGAGCGCTACCGCCGCTGGCTCGAAGCCCACGGGGTGCGCGCCCCCGCCGACGTCGACCCCGGCCACGTCTCCGGCTTCCTGCGGGCGCTGGGCACCGGCGAGGACGGCGGGCGGCCCCTCGCGGTCCGCTCGGCGGCCCGCGTGCTCGCGGCCGTGCGCGGCCTGCACCGGTTCTGGGCCCTCGAGGGACTCACGCCCGCCGACCCCGCCCGCGACGTCCACCCGCCGAAGCCGGGCGACCGCCTGCCGAAGGCGCTCCCCGTGGAGCAGGTGACGGCGCTGCTGGAGGCCGTGCCCGTCGACACCCCCGCCGGACTGCGGGACCGCGCGCTGCTCGAGTTCCTCTACGGCACCGGCGCCCGCATCTCCGAGGTGGTCGGCCTCGACGTCGACGACGTGGTGGGGCTCGCGCAGACCGGGGACGACGGCGGCCAGCCCGTGGTCCGCCTGTTCGGCAAGGGGTCCAAGGAGCGCGTGGTGCCGATCGGCTCCTACGCGGCCGCCGCGCTCGACGCATGGCTGGTGCGGGGACGGCCCACGATCATGACGGGAGTCACACGCTCCACGCCCGCCCTGTTCGTCAACGCCCGCGGGGGCCGGCTCTCCCGGCAGTCCGCGTGGGCCGTGCTGAAGCGGGCGGCCGAGCGCGCCGGCCTCGAGGCGGACGTCTCGCCCCACACCCTGCGCCACTGCTTCGCCACGCACCTGCTGGCCGGCGGCGCGGACGTCCGCGTGGTCCAGGAGCTGCTCGGGCACGCGTCCGTGACCACCACGCAGGTGTACACCCTCGTCACCGTGGACTCCCTGCGCGAGGTCTACTCCGCCGCGCATCCGCGCGCGCGCTGAGCCCCGCACCTGATACGCTCAAGATCCGTGGTGAAACGAACTTCTCGTACTCAGACGTCCACGCGCGTCACCCGTCACGTGTTCGTGACCGGCGGTGTCGCCTCCTCCCTCGGCAAGGGGCTCACGGCCTCCTCGCTCGGCCACCTGCTCAAGGCGCGCGGGCTCAGGGTGGTGATGCAGAAGCTCGACCCCTACCTCAACGTGGACCCGGGCACCATGAACCCGTTCCAGCACGGCGAGGTGTTCGTCACCGAGGACGGCGCCGAGACGGACCTGGACATCGGCCACTACGAGCGCTTCCTCGACGAGGACCTCGACGGCCTGGACAACGTGACCACCGGCCAGGTGTACTCCACCGTGATCGCCCGCGAGCGCCGCGGCGAGTACCTCGGGGACACCGTCCAGGTCATCCCGCACATCACCGACGAGATCTGCCGCCGGATGCGCCTGCCCGCGGAGCCCCGCGGCGACCGCCCCGCCCCGGACGTGATCATCACGGAGATCGGCGGCACCGTCGGCGACATCGAGTCGCAGCCCTTCCTCGAGGCCGCCCGCCAGGTCCGCCAGGACGTCGGCCGCGACGACGTCTTCTTCCTGCACGTCTCCCTCGTGCCGTACATCGGCCCCTCGCAGGAGCTCAAGACCAAGCCCACCCAGCACTCCGTGGCCGCCCTGCGCTCGATCGGCATCCAGCCGGACGCGATCGTGCTGCGCTCGGACCGGGCCGTCCCCGACGATGTCCGCGGCAAGATCGCCCGCATGTGCGACGTCCCGCAGGACGCCGTCGTCAACTGCGCCGACGCCCCCTCCATCTACGACATCCCCCGCGTCATCCACGACCAGGGCCTCGACGCCCACGTGGTGCAGTCCCTGGACCTGAAGTTCAAGGACGTGGACTGGACCGCGTGGGATGCCCTCATGGACGCCGTGCACCACCCGGAGCACGAGCTCACGGTGGCGCTCGTGGGCAAGTACGTGGACCTGCCGGACGCCTACCTGTCCGTCACCGAGGCGCTGCGCGCCGGTGGCTTCGCCCACCGGGCCAAGGTGGGCATCCGCTGGGTGGCCGCGGACGAGTGCGCCACCCCCGAGGGCGCGGCGGTGGCGCTCGCGGACGTCGACGCCGTGTGTGTGCCCGGCGGCTTCGGCGTGCGCGGGCTCGAGGGCAAGCTCGGCGCGCTGCGGCACGCCCGCGAGCAGCGGATCCCGACGCTGGGTCTGTGCCTGGGCCTGCAGTCCATGGTCATCGAGTACGCCCGCAACGTCCTCGGCCTGGAGGACGCGGACTCCACCGAGTTCGACCCGGAGACCGCCTCGCCCGTGATCGCCACCATGGCCGAGCAGGAGCAGATCGTGGCCGGCGAGGGGGACCTCGGCGGCACCATGCGCCTGGGCGCCTTCCCCGCGACCCTGCGCCCGGGCTCCGTGGTGGCCGAGGCCTACGGCACCACCGAGGTGACCGAGCGCCACCGCCACCGCTACGAGGTGAACAACGCCTACCGCGACCGCCTCGAGGAGGCCGGTCTCGCGATCTGCGGCACCTCCCCGGACGGCGCCCTCGTGGAGTTCGTGGAGCTGCCCCGGGACGTGCACCCGTACTACGTGTCCACGCAGGCCCACCCGGAGTTCTCCTCCCGGCCGACCCGCCCGCACCCGCTGTTCGCCGGCCTCGTCGCCGCCGGCCTGGCCCGCCGCGCCGACGCGGCGGCCCGGCGCTGAGGGGCCGACGACCGGCCCGACACAGTGGTCACGACACGCCGTCGCCGCGCCCGGCACGCGGCGTGTCGTGACCACTCTGCGAGGGCGTCGCACCGATGACGACACGACGACGGCGGGCCGCCCCACCCGGGGCGACCCGCCGTCGTCGTGCACGCGGCACCGCGCCGCGAGCGAATGGGGCGACGTGTCGGAGGTGATCTGCGTCTACACCTCCGACAAGTCGCCCCGACCGCCCCTCACGAGGCTCAGCCCGCCGGCAGCTCCCGCTGCTCGGGGCCGTCGTAGGCCGAGAGCGGGCGGATCAGCGCGTTCGCGGCGCGCTGCTCCATGATGTGGGCGGTCCAGCCCGTGATGCGCGAGGCGATGAACAGCGGGGTGAACATCTCCGTGTCGAAGCCCATCAGGTGGTAGGTCGGGCCGGCGGGGTAGTCGAGGTTCGGCTTGATCTGCTTGGCCTCGTCCATGGCCTGCTCCAGACCGTCGTACAGGCCGAGCATCTCCTCGCGGCCGTAGTGCTCGATCATCCGGTCCAGCGCGGCCTTCATGGTGGGCACGCGGGAGTCGCCGTTCTTGTAGACGCGGTGGCCGAAGCCCATGACCTTCTTCTTCTGGGCCAGGGCGTCCTCCATCCACGCCTTCGCTCGGGCGGCGGCGTCCTCACGGGACTCCTCCTTCCGGATGCCGATCTCGTCGAAGGTGTGCATCACGGCCTCGTTGGCGCCGCCGTGCAGGGGGCCCTTGAGCGCGCCGATCGCACCGGTCACGGCCGAGTGCAGGTCGGAGAGCGTCGAGGTGATCACGCGCGCGGTGAAAGTCGAGGCGTTGAACGAGTGCTCGGCGTACAGCACCATCGAGACGCGGAACGCGTCCACGACCTCCGGGGCGGCCTCCTCGCCGAACGTCATCCAGAGGAAGTTCTGCGAGTAGTCCAGGTCCTCGCGCGGCTCCACCACGTCCTGGCCGCGCCGGCGGCGCTGGTCGTAGGCGACGACGGCCGGGAACGCCGCGAACAGGGCCTGGGCCTTCTCCAGCTCGGCCTCGGGGGAGGAGTCCTCCGCCTTCGGGTGGTTCGCGCCGAGCACGGACACGGCGGTGCGTCCGACGTCCATGGGGTGGCAGTCGGTGGGCAGCAGGTCGATGGCCTGCTTCACCTTCGGGTCGAGGGCACGGTGCGCGCGCTCGAAGTGCTCGAACGCGGCCAGCTCCTCGTCCGTGGGCAGCTCGCCCGTCCAGAGCAGCAGCGCGACGGCCTCGAACGAAAGCTGCGCGGCCAGGTCCTGCACGGGGTAGCCGCGATACAGCAGGGAGTTCGTCTCCGGGTTGACCTTGGAGATCGCCGTGGTGTCCACGACGACGCCGGCCAGGCCCTTCTTGATCTCGGTCTCGGTCATGGTGTCCCTCCTCGGGGAGTGGGGCCCGCCCGCGCACGGGCGGGCCCGGTGACGGGTCAGAGGTCGGCGTGGTTGGCGCCGATGTCGAGCGTGGGCACGTCGAAGTTGAAGATGCCCGTGTCGAAGGCGTTGTAGCCCTCGTAGTCCACCAGCTCGTAGAGGCGGGCGCGGGTGAGCATCTGCTCCACCTGCGACTGCTGGGTGCCCTCCTCCTTGATGGCGTCGAGCACGCGCTCGGCGGCGCCCATCGCGGAGCGCAGCAGGGTGACCGGGTAGATCACCATCGCGATGCCGGCGTCCGCCAGCTGCCGGCGGGTGAACAGCTCGGACTTGCCGAACTCGGTCATGTTCGCCAGGACCGGGACCCCGAGGGGCTCCAGCTCGCGACACACGGTCTCGAACTCGCCGATGTCCTTCAGGGCCTCCGGGAAGATCGCGTCCGCACCGGCCTCCACGAGCGCCTTCATGCGGGCGATCGCGGCGTCCAGGCCCTCCACGGCACGCAGGTCGGTGCGCGCCATGATGAGGAAGTTCGGGTCCCGGCGGGCGTCGACGGCGGCGGCGATGCGCTTGACCGCGGTGTCGAGGTCCACCATGTTCTTGCCGTCGAGGTGGCCGCATCGCTTGGGGTTGAACTGGTCCTCGATGTGGCAGCCGGCCAGGCCGGCGTTCTCGAACTCCTGCACCGTGCGGGCCACGTTCATCGGCTCGCCGAAGCCCGTGTCCGCGTCGATGAGGCACGGCAGGTCCGTGAGGCGGGCGATCTGCCCGCCGCGCACGGCCACCTCGGTGAGCGTGGTCAGCCCGACGTCGGGCAGGCCCAGCTCGTTCGCGAGCACGCCGCCGGAGATGTACACCCCGGGGAAGCCCTTCTCCTGGATCAGCTTGGCGGTCAGCGGGGTGAACGCGCCCGGGAACTGCTGGGCGCCGCCCTGCTTCAGGGTCTGCCGCAGGTCGATCCGCTTCTGTTCGGCCGTCTTCGTCGAGTACAGCATCAGAACAGGCCCTTCGGGGCGGCGGCGAGGTCGGCCTCGGGCAGGAACGCCGGGTCCGCCAGGATGTTCAGCTGGTCCAGCTCGCCGGGCTGCAGCTCGGCCACGCGCTCGGCGGCGGCCAGGAAGCGGTCCTGCTCCTCCTTCGAGACGATGCCCTCGGCCAGGGTGCGGAACTTCTGGATGTACTGTTCGCGGGCGAAGGGCCGGGCGCCGAGCGGGTGGGCGTCGGCCACGGCGATCTCGTCGGTGATGACGGTGCCGTCCTTGAGGGTGATCTCCACCGCGCCGCCGAACGCCTTCTCCGCGAGGTCCAGCGAGTGGTAGCGGCGGGTCCACTCCGGGTCCTCCACGGTGGTCACCCTGTGCCACAGGGCCACGGTGTCCTCGCGCTGGGCGCGCTCGGGGGCATAGGAGTCCACGTGGTGCCAGGAGCCGTCCTGCAGGGCCACGGTGAAGATGTAGGGGATGGAGTGGTCGAGGGTCTCGCGCGAGGCCGTCGGATCGTACTTCTGCGGGTCGTTGGCGCCCGAGCCGATCACGTAGTGGGTGTGGTGCGAGGTCTTGATCAGCACCGACTCGACGTTCGCCGGGTCGGTGGCCTCGGGGTGCTCCCTGTGGAGCTTGCGGGCCAGGTCGATCCAGGCCTGGGCCTGGTACTCGGCCGAGTGCTCCTTGGTGTAGGTGTCCAGGATGCCGCGCTTGGGCTCGCCCTGCTCGGGCAGCGGCACCTCGTAGGAGGCGTCCGGGCCGTCCAGCAGCCAGGCGATCACGCCGTCCTCGCCCTCGTAGATCGGGACGGGGGAGGTCTGGCCGCGCATGGCGCGGTCCACGGCCTCGACGGCCATCTTGCCCGCGAACGCCGGGGCGTGGGCCTTCCACGTGGAGATCTCGCCCTTGCGGGACTGGCGGGTGGCGGTGGTGGTGTGCAGGCCCTGGCCGATGGCCTGGAAGATGGTCTCGGTGTCCAGGCCGAGCAGGGTGCCGATGCCGGCGGAGGCGGAGGGGCCGATGTGGGCCACGTGGTCGATCTTGTGGCCGTACAGGTTGATGGACTTCACGAGGTCCACCTGGATCTCGTAGCCGGTGGCGATGCCGCGGATCAGGTCCTTGCCGGAGCGGCCGGCGTGCTGGGCGACGGCGAGGATCGGCGGGATGTTGTCGCCCGGGTGGGAGTACTCGGCGGCCAGGAACGTGTCGTGGTAGTCCAGCTCGCGGACGGCCACGCCGTTGGCCCACGCGGCCCACTCGGGGGAGACCTTCTGCTCCACACCGAACACGGAGGCGCCCTCGCCGCCGGTGGAGACGGGGTGGGACAGGGCCTGGGCGCGGGCGGCGACGATCGGGCCGCGCTTCAGCGAGGCGACGGCGACGGAGGCGTTGTCGATGATCCGGTTGACGATCATCTCCTCGACCTCGGGCAGCACCTCGACGTCGTCGACGGCCACCTCGGCCAGCTTCCAGGCCAGCTGGTCCTTGCGCTCGAGGTTCTCCTCGGAGCGGTGGACGCGCACGTGATGGTTCTTCATGGTCGGTCTCCTTCGGTGGGGGTCAGCAGGGTCGGGGTCTCCTCGGCGCGGCCGCGCCGGGTCAGATGGTGGAAGGCGTGGTGCAGGTGGACCCGCGTGGTCGCCTCCGCGAGGTCTGCGGCGCCCGAGCCGACGGCGTCGGCGATGTCCGCGTGCTCCGCGGCGGAGGCCGCGAGGCGGGCCGGGTCGTCCGCGGCCAGTCGGCGCAGGCGCGCCAGGTGCAGGCGCAGGGTGCGCAGGGTGGAGACGAGGTAGGGGTTCGCGGCGGCCTCGTCCAGCCGGCTGTCCAGCTCGGCCGTCATCGCGTAGTAGTCCGCCGGGTCGGTCCCGCCGCGCAGGGCCGCCTCGGCCTCCTGGAAACGGCCCGCGAGGACCGTGAACCGCTCGGCCGCCTCCGGGGTGGCCCGCTGCGCGGCCCGGCGCGCCAGGAGGGACTCGAGGGCGATGCGCAGGTCGAACAGCTGGTCCGCCTGTTCGAGGGACAGGTCGGCGACGACGATGCCCCGGCCCGGGGCCTGCTCGGCCAGGCCGTCGGCCACCAGGCGGGAGAGCGCCTCGCGCAGAGGGGTGCGCGAGATGCCCAGGCGCTCGGCCTGCTCCACCTCGCCCAGGCCCGCGCCCGGAGGGAGGGACCAGTCGAGGATCTCCGCCCTCAGGGCCTGGTACGCCCGCTCACTCGCTCGCATGCCGCCAGTGTATACACAACAGTCCCGCCGAGGGCAGGGGGTGTGTCCGATGCGCGTGCCGGGCGACGCCGTCCACGGGGAGCGTCGTCCGGCGTGCGGGGGCTGGGTGGTGCGTCCCCGGCGCGGGTCTCGCGCGTGCCGCCACGCCTCACTGACGGGGCACGAAATGTATACAGATACCTTGCCCCCCTGTGATCCACGGCACTACCCTGGGCGCATGGCGACCCACGATGCCCCCGCCGAAGACCGCCCCTCCGGCGCGTACGCCGACGCCCACGCCCGCTCCCTCCGCGACCCCGAGGGGTTCTGGCTCGACGCGGCGCGCGCCATCGACTGGACCGTCGCGCCCACGCGCGCCCTCGACGACTCCGCCGCGCCTCTGTACCGCTGGTTCCCGGACGGCGAGCTGAACACCGCCTTCAACTGCCTGGACCGGCACGTCGAGGCGGGCCGCGGGGACGCCGTCGCGCTGATCCACGACTCCGCGATGACCGGTGAGGTCACCCGCTACACGTACGCCGAGCTCACGGACGCGGTGGCCCGCCTGGCCGGCGCCCTGGCCGCGCGCGGCGTCGGCAAGGGCGACCGCGTCCTCGTGTACCTGCCGATGATCCCGCAGGCCCACATCGCGATGCTGGCGTGCGCGCGGCTCGGCGCGGTGCACTCCGTGGTCTTCGGCGGCTTCGCCCCGCGCGAGCTCGCCTCCCGCATCGACGACGCCGCCCCCGACGTCGTGCTCACCTGCTCCGGCGGCATCGAGCCCAAGCGCCGGGTCGAATACCTGCCCGCCGTGGCCGAGGCGCTCGAGACCGCCGCGCACCCCGTGCGCACGGTGCTGGTCCACCACCGCGAGGGCTTCGAGACCGCGCTCGCGGACGCCGACGGGCGCGGGGGCGCGAGCTGGGAGGACTGGGGCGAGGCCGTCGCGGCCGCCGAGCCGGCCGACTGCGTCCCGGTGCAGGCCACCGACCCGCTGTACGTGCTCTACACCTCGGGCACCACGGGCAAGCCGAAGGGCGTCGTCCGGGACAACGGGGGCCACGCCGTCGCCCTGCGCTGGACCATGGAGCACATCTACGACGTCGGTCCGGGGCAGGCGATGTGCACGGCCTCGGACGTGGGCTGGGTCGTGGGGCACTCCTACATCGTCTACGGCCCGCTGCTGGCCGGGGCCACCACGGTCATGTACGAGGGCAAGCCCGTGGGCACGTCCGACGCCGGCGCGTTCTGGCGGCTGATCGAGGACCACGGCGTGCGCTCCTTCTTCACGGCCCCCACGGCGCTGCGCGCGATCCGCCGCGCCGACCCCGAGGGCGAGCTGCTCAAGGACCACGACCTGTCCTCCCTGCGGCACTTCTTCGCCGCGGGCGAGCGCCTGGACCCGGAGACGCAGCGGTGGATCGAGGGCCTGCTGGGCATGCCGGTGATCGACCACTGGTGGCAGACCGAGACCGGGTGGGCTATCGCGGCGAACCCGGTGGGCCTGGAGCAGCTGCCGGTGAAGATCGGCTCGTCCTCGGTGCCCTCGCCGGGCGTCGATCTCGTGGTCCTGGACGGCCTGGGCGAGCCCGTGCCCGCCGGGACCGAGGGCAACATCGCCCTGCGGCTGCCGCTGCCCCCGGGCACCCTGCCCACCCTGTGGGGCGACGACCAGCGCTACATCGACTCCTACCTCAGCGCGTTCCCCGGCCATTACGCGACCGGTGACTCCGGCGTCGTGGACGAGGACGGCTACGTGTTCGTGCTCGGCCGCACCGACGACGTCATCAACGTCTCCGGGCACCGGCTGTCCACGGGCGTCCTCGAGGCCGCCCTGGCCGCCCACCCGGCGGTGGCCGAATGTGCCGTGATCGGCATCGCGGACCCGCTCAAGGGCCAGCGGCCCTCGGGCTACGTGGTCCTCAAGTCCGGCGTCGAGACGCCCGAGGCCGGCTCCGAGGCCGAGGCCGCGCTCCTGGACGAGCTGCGTCAGGCGGTGCGCCGCGAGGTGGGCCCGGTGGCGGACTTCCGCGACGTCGTCGTGGTGGACGCGCTGCCCAAGACCCGCTCGGGCAAGATCCTGCGCAAGACCATGCGGCAGATGGCCGACGGCGAGGAGTACGCGGTGCCCTCGACCATTGAGGACCCCGCCGTGCTCGAGGCCCTGGCCGGGGTGCTGCGCCCGGCCCGCTGAGCCCCGCTCACGTGCGGCCGGCCCAGCGGTACTCCTGCTCGGGCCGGCCACGGCCGCCGTGCCGGGCCGAGCGCCGCACCCGGCGGATCCGCTCGAGGTGCTCGAGGTAGCGCCGGGCCGTCACGCGGGAGATGCCCAGGCGCTCGCCCACCTCGGCCGCGCTCAGGGCGGTCTCCGGGTCCGCCCCCAGCAGCTCCACCACCTCGCGCAGGGTGCTCTCGGTCAGCCCCTTGGGCAGGGCCTCGGCGCGCCGCTCGCGGGAGACGCGGAAGACGGCGTCCACCTGCTCCTGGCCGTCGAGGGCGCCGTCGCCGGCCAGCATCGCCGAGGCGGCGCGGAACCCGCCCAGCCGATCCGCGAACTCGTCGAACCCGAACGGCTTCACGAGGTACTGCGTCACGCCGTACGCGACGGCCCGGCGCACCACCGGCAGGTCGGTGGCCGCGGTGAGCGCCAGCACCCCGCCGTGGAAGCCCGCCGCGCGCAGTTGGTGCAGGAAGTCCAGGCCGTGCCCGTCCGGCAGGTTCATGTCCAGCAGCACGACGTCGAACGGGAAGCGCCCGTCCGCGTGCAGGCCCGCCGCGGCGACCTGCCGCGCGGCCAACAGGGAGCCGGCCACCGCGGCCACCTCGAAGCCCGGCAGCCGGTCCAGGTGCGCCACGTAGGTCTCGGCCGTCAGCTGCTCGTCCTCGACGACGAGCACCCGGTACGGGCGGGCGGTCATATCTCCTCCTGGGGTCGGGGGGTGCGGGGCACCTCGACGGTGAACACGGTGCCCGAGTCGGTCGCGACGTCCGCGACCCCGCCGGCCTCCTCCGCGATCCGCCGCGTCAGCCACAGCCCCATGCCGCGTCCGGCGGCGCCGATGGGCTTCGTCGACCAGCCCCGGTCGAAGAGTCGGCCGCGGTCCGCGTCGGAGGGTCCGGGGCCGCCGTCGGCCACCTTGCACGAGCAGGCCCGCGGCGTCCGAGACCACCTCGACGTCGACCCACCGGTCTGCCGCGGACAGGTCGGGTGCGGCGGCCGCGTCGAGGGCGTTGTCCACGAGGTTGCCCAGCACGGTCAGCAGGTCGAGCGGGCGCAGCGGGGCGGACCAGGTCAGCGCCACGCCCCGCTCACGCGCCTGGGCGGCCTTCGCGTCGAGCAGGGCGGCGAGGACGTCGTCGGAGGCCTCCTCGTCCGCGGCGCGGCGGGACAGCACGGCCCGGGCGGCCTCCAGCCGGCCCGACTCCACGAGGGCGAGGGCGGTGTGCAGCTGGTTGGCGTGCTCATGCGTCTGCGCGCGCAGCGCCGTGGTCAGTGTGTGGGCCACGGTGAGCTCGTCGCCGAGCCGCTGCAGGTCGGTGCGGTCTCGTGCAGGACGAGCACGCGCGATCCCGCCGGGGCGGTGGTCACGCCCTCGCGGGCGGCCGCGGCGAGGGCCGTCGGCGGGACCGACCCGCCGGGGTCGGAACGGCCGGGCGACCGCACGACACGCTGCTGCACCACGAGGACCCGCCCGCCGGCGGCGAGGCTCGCCTCGCCGCCGACCGCGCCCGGCAGGGCCGCGGAGAGCTCGGTGGGCAGTCGAGGCTCGCCCGCGCCCTCCCAGCCGAGCAGGCGCGCGGCGGCGTCGTTGTGCAGGCGGGCCCGCCCGTCCGGGGCGAGGACCACGACGCCGGCCTCGAGCGAGTCCATGGCCGTCTCCGCCAGCAGGAACTGCTCGGCGATCTGCTCGGGGCCGCGTCCGAGCGTCACCCGGTTCAGATACCGGCCCACGAGCCAGGCGACGAGCAGGCCGACGGCGGCCACGGCGGCCGAGCCGAGCAGGATGCCGGGGATCTGGGCCTGGGCCATGATGGCGACATCGGAGATCTGCACGCCCGTCGTGACCACGCCCAGGACGGTGCCGTCCTCCGGGTCCACGACCGGTGCGAGCGCGCGCACCGAACGGCCCGCCGCACCGGTGCTCGAGAGCTCCACGACGGTGTCCCCGGCGACGACGGCGTCCACCGGCCTCGGGTAGCGGACGCCGACCTGCTCGGGGCGCCAGCTCGCCAACCGCATCCCGTCCGGGTCCATCACGGTCAGCCACGAGACCTGTGCCTCGGCGATCCAGCCGTCGATCCCGGCCTGCAGGGCGGGGGCGTCGCCGGCCCGCAGGGCCGAGACGAGCGCGGGGTCGCGCGCCACGAGGGTGGTGACGCCCTGGACGTGGCGCTCCTCGACGCGCTGGGCCACCTCGCGGGCCTGGAGGTAGGCGCTCCACACGCTGAACAGGGCGATGGCCGCCACGAGCGCCACGTGGACCACGGCGATCCGCCGGGCGATCGACCACGGGTGGCGCATGCCTCTCCTCCCTCGGGCCGGCGACGCGCCGGTCCGCCCCCACGATCCTGCAGTCCGTCGGCCGCCGTGACCACTATGACCGCAATCGTGACCGACACCACCCGGGGCCGCGAGAGTGGTCACATCCCTCCCGCGCCGCTGCGGACCGCTCGGCGGCGCCCCACCACCGCACAGAACGGAACGCCCGATGGCGCACACCCCACCGGCCGAGACCTCGGCCCCGCCGGCCCCGGCGACGAAGAAGGACCGCACCCACTGGCTGTACATCGCCGTGATCGCCTCGGTGGTGCTGGGCGCCGCCGTCGGCCTGCTCTTCCCCGAGTTCGGCAAGTCCCTCAAGCCGCTGGGCGACGGCTTCGTCTCCCTCATCAAGATGATGATCGGCCCGGTCATCTTCTGCACGATCGTCCTCGGCGTCGGCTCGATCGCCAAGGCCGCGACCGTCGGCCGCGTGGGCGGCATCGCCCTGGTCTACTTCATGGCGATGTCCACGTTCGCGCTGGCCATCGGCCTCGTCGTCGGCAACCTCATCCACCCCGGCGAGGGCCTCAAGCTGACGCCCTACGACCCGAACAAGCCCCAGGCCGCGGCGGACGGCACCGTCCAGTTCCTGCTGGACATCATCCCCGGCTCCCTGCCGGTGCTGCCCACCCTGTTCATCGCCCTGCTCGTGGGCTTCGCCCTGCAGCAGATGGGCCCGGCCGGCGCCCCGCTGCTGCGCGGTCTCACCCTGATCCAGGGCGTCGTGTTCCGCCTCCTCATGATGGTGATGTGGGTCGCCCCGATCGGCGCGTTCGGTGCGATCGCCGCCGTCGTCGGCTCCACGGGCTGGTCCGCGATCGGCGCCATGGCGCTGCTCATGGGCGCCTTCTACCTGACCTGCATCGCCTTCATCGTGGTGGTGCTCGGCACCGTCCTGAAGGTCGTGACCGGTCTGAGCATCCTGTCCCTCATGAAGTACCTGGGCCGGGAGTACCTGCTCATCTTCGCCACCAGCTCCTCCGAGACCGCCCTGCCCCGCCTGATCGCCAAGATGGAGCACGCCGGCGTGGACAAGTCCGTCGTGGGCGTGACCGTGCCCACCGGTTACTCCTTCAACCTGGACGGCACCGCCATCTACCTGACCATGGCCGCGCTCTTCGTCTCCAACGCGATGGGCGCGGAGATGAACCTCGGCGAGCAGATCGGCCTGCTGGTCTTCATGATCATGGCCTCGAAGGGCGCGGCCGGCGTCACCGGCGCGGGCATGGCCACGCTCGCCGCCGGCCTGCAGGCGCACCGATCCGAGCTGCTCGGCGGCATGGGCGTGATCGTGGGCATCGACAAGTTCATGTCCGAGGCCCGCGCCCTGACCAACTTCACCGGCAACGCCGTGGCCACCCTCCTCGTCGGCCGCTGGGTGGGCGAGCTCGACGGCGAGCGCGCCCGGTGCGTCCTCGGCGGCGAGCTGCAGTTCGACGAGGCGACCGTGGCCGGCCACGACGGCGCCGCGCACGACCCGCAGCAGTCCCCGACGATCACCGAGCAGGCCTACGAGGGTCACCCCGACTCCAGCCTGAACTTCGCCATGGCCGCCGACGGCGACCGGAACCCCACCCGCTGACGGAGGCGGCGGGCCCGCGCGGCACGCCGCACCGTCGACCACCGGCGCCGCCGGGGACGAGCCTGGACACCGGCCCGTCCCCGGCGCCGCCGTCGTCCCGGGAACGCCAGGCACTAGGGTGGGGGAAGATCCGGACACGCCGACGACGGCGGCCGCGGCGCGCCGCGGCCCGCGGCCGGGCGTGCAGACCACCGTGGAAGGAGCCGGCGCCGCCGTGACCTCGAGAGAACCGATCCCCGTGATGACCATCCACGGCGAGCCCGTGCTCGGGCCCACCGGCCGGCCCAAGCACGACTTCCCCGAGCCCGCGCCCCTGACCTCGCACGGCCCGGCGCGGATCATCTCGATGGTGAACCAGAAGGGCGGCGTCGGGAAGACGACCTCCACCATCAACCTGGGCGCCGCGCTCGCGGGCTACGGCCGCAGGGTGCTCATGGTGGACTTCGACCCGCAGGGCGCCCTCTCGGCCGGCCTGGGCGCGAACCCGCACGAGCTCGACACCACGGTGTACAACGTGCTCATGGAACGGTCGGTGACCGCGAAGGACGCGATCCTGTCCACGGACTTCGAGAACATGGACCTGCTGCCGGCCAACATCGACCTGTCCGCGGCCGAGGTGCAGCTCGTCAACGAGGTGGCCCGCGAGCAGGTCCTCGAGCGCGCGCTGCGCCAGGTCCGCGACGACTACGACGTGGTCCTCATCGACTGCCAGCCCTCGCTGGGCCTGCTGACCGTCAACGCGCTGACCGCCTCGCACGGCGTGATCATCCCGCTGACCGCCGAGTTCTTCGCGCTGCGCGCGGTCGCCCTGCTCGTCGAGACGATCGAGAAGGTGCAGGACCGGCTCAACCCGGACCTGGAGATCGACGGCGTGCTGGCCACGATGTTCGACCAGCGAACCCTGCACTCCAAGGAGGTCGTGGGCTCGCTGGTGGCCGGCTTCGGGGACCGCGTGTTCGAGACCGTCATCAAGCGGTCCATCAAGTTCGCCGACGCCACGGTGGCGGCCACGCCCATCACCCTGTTCGCCGAGAACCACGACGGCGCCAAGGCCTACCGGCAGCTCGCCCGCGAGCTGATCTGCCGCGGCGGCGCGCCGTGACCGTCCGCTGAGCGCCGACGACGCCGGCCCGGTCCCGTCGCGGGACCGGGCCGGTTCTCTGCGCGCTCGCGGCCGGGGGAGCGGTGGCCGGGAGACGCGACGCCGTCGATCTGCGAGAATGGAGCCGGGCGTGTCCGTCTCCGGGCCGTCCCTCACCCCCTGACCCGTCCGCCGCCGGCCCGACCGGCGCCGTTGACGCGCACCCGAAAGGACGCCCTCCCCATGAACTCCCGCAAGCCGCGAGGCTCCGGACGCACCCCCGCCGTCGGTCGACGGGGCGGCCCGTTCCAGGAGCGCGATTTCCAGCGACAGATCGGTGCCCGCCGCGGCGCCGCCGCCCCCCGTGAGGAGGCCCCCTTCGACGAGGACGCCGTGCCGCGCACCCGCGGCCGCCGCGGCCGCGGCGCCGGCGCCGCCCGGGCCAAGGCCGCCCACCTCGACCGCATCCACGACGAGTCGGGCGAGCGCCTGCAGAAGGTGCTGGCCGCGGCGGGTGTGGCGTCCCGGCGCGTGAGCGAGGACCTCATCGCGGAGGGCCGTGTGGAGGTGGACGGCGTCGTCGTCACCGAGCCCGGCGTGCGCGTGGACCCGGCCCGGGCCGTGATCCGGGTGGACGGCATCTCCGTGCAGACGGACGTGACCAAGCAGTACTTCGTCTTCAACAAGCCCCGCGGCGTGATCTCCACGATGGTGGACCCGGAGGGCCGGCCCTCGATCGCCACCTACCTCAAGCCCGGGCAGGAGCACCTGTTCCACGTGGGCCGTCTGGACAACGAGACCGAGGGCCTGCTCATCCTCACCAACGACGGTGAGCTGGCCAACCGCCTCACCCACCCCAGCTACGAGGTCCCCAAGACCTACGTCGTGCAGACCCGCGGCCCGCTGGCCAAGGGCGTCTCCAACCGGCTGCGCGAGGGCGTGGAACTGGAGGACGGCGTGGCGCAGGTCGACTCGTTCAAGCTCGTCGACTCGACGCCGGGCCACGTGCTCGTCGAGGTCGTGCTGCACTCGGGCAAGAACCGCATCGTGCGTCGCATGTTCCAGGAGATCGGCCACCCGGTCGAGCGGCTCGTCCGCGTCAAGGTGGGCCCCATCCTGCTGGGCGACCAGAAGCAGGGCACCGTCCGCGCACTCAACGCGCAGGAGCTGGGCCACCTCAAGGCCCTGGTCGGCCTGTGAGCGCGCCCGCCGAGTCCGCCGCCAAGCTCGGTGACGGCCCGGCCGGGATCCCGCAGCCCGTGCTCGTCCGGGGGACCGGTCTGCTGGGCGCCTCGATCGGCATCGGGCTGAGCGCGGCCGGTGTGGACGTGCGCCTGCACGACCCCTCGCCCGCCGCCCTGGCCGTGGCCGCGGACATCCGCGCCGGACGCCCCGCCCGCCTGGACGCCGAGGGCGACGACCTCGACGTCGCCCCGGGACTCGTCGTCGTGGCCGCGCCGCCGGACGTGACCGCCGACGTCGTGGTCGACTCGCTGCGCCGCTGGCCCGCGGCCGTGGTGGTGGACATCGCCTCGGTGAAGGAGGCGGTCGCCGCGGGCGTGCGCGCTGCCGTCGACGACGGCCGCCTGGCCCCGCAGGACGCCGACCGGTACCTCGGGACGCACCCGATGGCCGGCTCCGAGCGGTCCGGTCCCGTGGCGGCCCGCGGCACCCTGTTCACGCAGGCGCCGTGGGTGCTGTGCCCGACGGACACGACGCACCCGGGCGCCCTCGCGGCCGGTCGGGCGCTCGCGCTGACGCTGCAGGCCACCCCGTACCGGATGGCGGCCCGCGCCCACGACGAGTCGGTCGCGCTGATCTCGCACCTGCCGCAGATCGCCGCCTCGCTCGTGGCCTCCCGCCTGCAGGACACCCCGGACCAGGCGCTCGCCCTGGCCGGCAACGGGCTGCGGGACACCACCCGGATCGCAGCGTCGGACCCGCAGCTGTGGGTGCAGATCCTCTCCGGCAACGCCGGGCGGATCGTGCCGGCGCTGCACGGGCTGCGGGCGGACCTGGACCGGCTGATCCGCACCCTGGAGGACCCCTCCGCCCCCGGGGCGCGGCTGGACATGGCGCAGCTGATCGCCGAGGGCAACGCCGGTCGGGCACGGGTGCCCGGCAAGCACGGGGCGCCGCCGCAGGCGTTCGCGGTGGTCACGGTGATCGTGGACGACGCCCCCGGGCAGATCGCGGCCCTCCTCGACGAGGTCGGCCGCACGGACGTGAACGTGGAGGACCTGCGGCTCGAGCACGCCTCGGGCCACCGGGTCGGCATGGTGGAGATCTCCGTGCTGCCCGGCCGCAGGGACGAACTCGTGGCGGCGCTGACCGCCGCCGGATGGAAGGTGGTCTGAGATGACCGAGCACACCCGCGACGACGTCGCACCCGCGCCGCTCGTGGTGGCGGTGGACGGCCCCTCGGGCTCGGGCAAGTCGTCCGTGTCCAAGGCCGTGGCCCGGCGTCTCGGCGCCGCGTACCTGGACACCGGCGCCATGTACCGCGCCGTGGCGTGGCACTGCCTGAACGAGGGCGTCGACCTGGCCGATGCGGAGGCCGTGGCGGCGGCCGCCGTCGCCATGGACCTGGACCAGTCCACCGACCCGGACGTCGAGGCCGTGCGGGTCGGCGGCACGGACGTCACCGAGGCGATCCGCGGCCCCGAGGTCACGGACACGGTCTCCACCGTCGCCGTGGTGATCCCGGTGCGCGAGGAGCTGCACCGTCGCCAGCGGGCGGCGATCGCCGCCGCGGGCCGGATGGTCGCCGAGGGCCGCGACATCACCACGGTGGTGGCCCCGGACGCCCACGCGCGCGTGCTGCTCACGGCGTCCGAGGCCGTGCGCACCGCCCGCCGCTCGGGCCAGCTGGCCGCGGCGGGGGAGACCGGCGTCGACGCCGGCACGCTGCACCGCCAGGTGGCCGGGCGCGACGCCCGCGACGCCACCGTGTCCACGTTCGACCGCCCCGCCGACGGGGTGGCGCTCGTGGACTCCACCGAGCTCGACTTCGAGCAGACCGTGGCGGCCGTCCTGGCCGCCGTCGAGGACCAGGCCGGCATCCCGGCCGTGAAGGGAGGCCGACGATGACCGAGAACCCCCAGCACCGCTCCGGTGAGGACGAGTTCGTCCCCGCCGGCGACGATCAGGTGGCCGAGCGGCTCGCCGCCATGACCGAGGAGGAGGCCGAGGCGCGTGCCGCGTCGTTGCGCGCCGGCCTGGCCGACTACGAGCTCGAGGAGGACGACGCCGCCCTCCTCGACGCGTGGCAGCTCGGGCCCGACGAGGACGTCGACGCGCCCGTGCCGCCCGTGCTGGCCATCGTGGGCCGGCCGAACGTCGGCAAGTCCACGCTCGTCAACCGCATCATCGGCCGCCGTGAGGCCGTCGTGGAGGACGTGCCCGGCGTGACCCGCGACCGCGTCTCCTACGACGCCGAGTGGAACGGCCGCGAGTTCACCGTGGTGGACACCGGCGGCTGGGAGCACGACGCCAAGGGCATCCACCGTCGTGTGGCCGAGCAGGCCGAGCTGGCCGTGGACGTGGCGGACGCCGTCGTGTTCGTGGTGGACGCCACCGTCGGCATGACGGCCACGGACGAGGCCGTGGTCTCGATGCTGCGCCGCAAGGACCGCCCGGTGATCGTGGCCGCCAACAAGGTGGACGACATGGTCCAGGAGGCCGACGCCGCCACCCTGTGGTCGCTCGGCTTCGGCTACCCGTACCCGGTGTCCGCGGTGCACGGCCGCGGCGTCGCGGACCTGTTGGACGCCGCCCTCGAGGCGCTGCCGGAGGAGTCCGCCCACGGCGGTCTCGTGCCGCGCGGCGGCCCGCGCCGGATCGCCCTCGTGGGCCGGCCGAACGTGGGCAAGTCCTCGCTGCTGAACAAGCTGGCCGGCTCGGACCGCGTGGTGGTGGACGACCTGGCCGGCACCACGCGCGACCCCGTGGACGAGCTCGTGGAGCTCGGCGGACGGCTGTGGCGCTTCGTGGACACCGCCGGCATCCGTCGACGGCAGCACATGGCCCACGGCGCCGACTACTACGCGTCGCTGCGCACGGCCTCCGCCCTGGACCGCGCCGAGGTGGCCGTGGTGCTGCTCGAGGCGCCGCAGGTGATCTCGGAGCAGGACGTGCGCATCCTCCAGATGGTGCTGGACTCCGGTCGCGCCCTCGTGATCGCGTTCAACAAGTGGGACCAGGTGGATGAGGACCGCCGGTACCAGCTGGCCAAGGAGATCGAGCGGGACCTGGCGCACGTCGCGTGGGCGCCGCGGGTGAACATCTCCGCGAAGACCGGCTGGCACAAGGACCGTCTCGTCCCCGCGCTGGACCTCGCCCTGGACTCGTGGGACACCCGCATCCCCACGGGCAAGCTCAACGCGTTCCTCGGCGAGCTCGTGGCGGCCCACCCGCACCCGCTGCGCGGCGGCAAGCAGCCCCGCATCCTGTTCGCGACCCAGGTGTCGAGCCGGCCGCCCAAGTTCGTGCTGTTCACCACGGGGTTCCTGGACCCCGGGTACCGCCGGTTCATCGTGCGCCGCCTGCGCGAGACGTTCGGGTTCGAGGGCACGCCCCTCGAGATCGGGATGCGCGTGCGCGAGAAGCGCGGTCGCGGCCGCTGATCCGGCCCCGCCCCGACGACGTCCCTCGACCTCCCGTGCCGGGGGACGTCGTCGTCCCGGCCGGCTCCCACCGTTCGTCCACCTTCGCCTCGTAGCCTGTGGGCATGAGCCTCATCCGACGTCGCCCCGCCGCCCTGTCCCTGGCCACCCTGGCCGCGCTCGCGCTGGCCGCATCCGGCTGCGCGGTCGACGACGGCGCGACCCGGGCCGCGCTGCAGAGCGCGGAGGACCGGCTCGCCCAGGCCGAGGACCGGATCAGCGAGCTGGAGGCGGACGCCTCGGACCGCGTGGACCTGGGGCAGCTGCGCCAGGAGGCCGAGGGCGCCCTCGAGGAGGCGGACCAGCGCGCCGCCGAGGTCGTCGAGGACCTGACGCGATCCCTGCCCTCCGGTTCGGACATCGTCGACGTCGAGGCGCTCCGGGAGGACGGGAAGGTGGTCATCGAGTTCGGCCAGTCCCTGCTCGAGGCCGATCCCCAGGTTCTCGAGGACACGATGCGGGAGGCGGCGGACCGGGCGCGCGACGCCATCCCGGACCTGGAGGACGTCGAATTCCGCGTGGGGGACCGGACCTTCACCTACTGATCCTGAGACGGCGCTCCGTGAGCCCCCGACACGCCTCTTCGACCCGCCCGGAACGGCGGATCGGAGCGGCTCAGCGTGTTACGCTTCTTACGTGCACGACTGCACCCTCAGTCATGAGAGGGTTCGTGCAGACCGCCAGGCCCACCGGTACGCCGGGGCCGCGGTCGCTGGGGGACTCTCGGTCGGGTGGCCCTCGGTCAAGGGATGAGGGGTTCACGTCTGTGAAGAGGACGTGGGCCCCTTGTTCACGTTCCGGGGTGTCACGCGTTTTGCCCCTGACGACGACGACCCGGCAGGCCCGCTCCCGATTCGCGTCCGGCGGTGCGGGTGGGGTATGCTCGTCGGGTGCTGAAGCGCGGATGACCGCGATTCGCCACGGGCTATGGCGCAGCTTGGTAGCGCGCTTGACTGGGGGTCAAGAGGTCGTGGGTTCAAATCCCGCTAGCCCGACCACATTCCCACGGGTCAGAGTCCGCATCTGCCTGGGAATACGGAATGAGGCCCAGGTGCTCCGTCGAGGGGAGCGCCTGGGCCTCTTTCCGTACCTGGCGTATTCCTTAGCGCAAACCGATCGAGACAAACCCTACGGTTCGGCGTTCGGCTCGACTTATATCCCCGGGAATTCAGAACTTCCTCAGTGGCCGAGCGGCTCGATCCAAAATCGATCTCGTCGGTGACCAGAGCGTTGGCCCTGAAGCCCCCTGGGTCTGATGGAGACTCGCGCTATTTGATTCCGACAACTGTTCGCGGCCGGCTTCGACAGCATAGAACGTGTCCTCGAACTCGGCGGGTGGGACGTCGCCGAGGTAGCCGTGGAGGCGTTGCGTGTTGTGCCAGGACACCCACCCGAGGGTCGCGAGCTCGAGGTCCTCGACCGTYCGCCAGGGACCTGGCCGTGCGGGTCCGCGGACGWGCTCGGCCTTGTAATAGCCGTTCACGGTCTCGGCCAGGGCGTTGTCATAGCTGTCCCCGACGGTCCCGATCGACGGTGTCGCTCCGATCTCGGCGAGGCGTTCGCCGTAGCGAATGGAGGTGAATTGAGACCCCGCGTCGCTGTGGCAGCGCAGGTCCTCGTGGCGAGCGCCGCGGGACCAGCGGGCCATCTCGATCGCGTCGAGGACCATCTCGGTGCGCATGTGTGACGCGCACCGCCACCCGACGATCATCCGGGAGAACGCGTCGACGATGAAGCAGACGTACGCGACGCCGGCCCACGTCGGCACGAACGCCAGGTCGGTGACCCAGAGCCGGTTCGGGGCAGGCGCGGTGAACTCCCGCTTCACGAGGTCCGGGTGCCGCGCCGCGGTCGGATCTGGCCGGGTCGTCTTCACCCGCTTCGACCTGGTCGCGCCCTTAATCCCTGCGGCGCGCATGAGCCGGCCCGTCTGATCTCGGCCGATGTCGATCCCGGCGCGACGCGCGGTCTTCCAGAGCTTTCTGACCCCGTAGACGCGGTAGTTCGTCTCCTAGAGCTCGACCAGCTGCGGGATCAGCTCCTCGTCCCGCACCGCGCGAGCCGAGGGGGCGCGGGTCTTGGCGGCGTAGTAGCTGCTCGGAGCCACCTGTGAGCCGCCCCCTTCATTCGGTCCGGACGTTCTGTGAGTCGTCGGTTTCCATTTGATGGGTGCACTGCCGAGCGTACTCGGCTGGGGTTAGGTAGCCGAGCGAGGAGTGCCGGCGGTGGTGGTTGTACTCGTCCTTCCAGTCGCCGATGATGACCTGTGCGTGCAGCAGCGAGTAGAAGCTGTTGATGTTGAGGCACTCGTCGCGGATCCGGCTGTTGAACGACTCGACGTACCCGTTGCGCCACGGCGAGCCCGGAGGGATGTAGGACAGGCCGGTGCGGGTGCCGGCCCAGTCGGCCATCGCCTCGCTGATGAACTCCGGCCCGTTGTCCGACCTGAGCACCGCCGGGGCGCCCCGGGCGGCGACGAGGTCCTCGAGGTGGGCGGTGAGTCGGTCGGCGGTAATCGAGCGCTCCACGAGSCCGCCGATGCACTCCCGGGTGTGTTCGTCGACGATCGAGCAGATCTTGATCGGTCGTCCGTGCTCGTCGGCGTCGAACTGGAAGTCCACCGCCCACACCACGTTCGGCGCGTCCGCCGTCGGCGCGTCGACGGTCGAGGACCCGACGCGCTTGCGTCGACGCCGCTGCGGGACCCGGAGCCCTTCGTCACGCCACAGGCGTTGGATCTTCTTGTGGTTCACCACCCACCCCTCGGCGCGGGCGTCGTGATACGCCCGCCGATACCCGTAGCGGGGATGGTCCTTCGCCCAGGCGCGCAGCCACTCCCTGAGCGCCCGATCCGGGTCCGCGACCGTGTCGCCCTTGAGCGGTCGCCGGTACGCGGAGCGGCTCAGCCCGACCAGACGGCACGCCATCCGTTCGCTCACCCGCAACTTGCGCTTGAGGTGATCGACGGCGGCGCGGCGCCTGTCCGGGCTTAGAAGTTTCCCTCAGCCAGCTCCTTGAGCGCGGCCTTCTCCAGCTCCGCTTCCGCGAGCAGACGCTTCAGGGTCGCGTTCTGCTTCTCCAGCTCCTTCAGGCGCTTTGCGTCGTCGGCCTTGAGGCCGCCGTACTGGTTCCGCCACCGGTAGTACGTCTGCTCGGACACCCCGAGCTCCCGGCACACCGCCGCGACGTCCTGACCATCGGCGAGCATCCTGTCGGCCTGCCCGAGCTTACGGACGACCTGCTCGGGGGTGTGACGCTTCCTGCTGTTCGTCATGATCTGACCAGTCTCCCTGCCCGCGACCGCGGGCAACAGGACGACTCTCATAACGACTGGACCTACGAAACGGGGTCAGCCCACCTGCAGCAGCCTGCAGATGAGCTCGACTCCGAGCCGGCGAGCGTCGACCAGGTCATCCTTGTTCGCGTCGATGAACGCGACTACTTCCGGTAGTGGCGGTCGAGCTCCGCCCCGAAGAAAGACGCAGCACGCTTGAGGACCTCGTTGGCCCGCCGCAACTCCCGGACTTCCTGCTCCAGTTCACGCACCCGCCGCGCCTCAGCGCTGCTCACGCCAGAGGTGACGCCGTCGTCGATGTCGGCTTGCTTGACCCACATCCGCACGGACTCGACCCCGTACCCGAGCTGCGTCGCGACCCGATTGACGGTCCCATGCTCGGTCCCCAGCTCGGCACGCAGCGTCCTCACCATCCGGACCGCCGCGGCCTTCTCCTCCGGCGAATACCGACGCGTCGTCGGCTTCCCCGCTGTCTGCTCTTTCGGCATAACTCCATCCTCGTTTCCAAGGTCAGGAGTCTCCAACAAACCCAGGGCGCTTCAATCGGTCAGGAAGGCAGCAGGAGCACCTTGATGTCGTAGTCGAGCTTGCAGAGATAGAAGATCAACTCGACGACGGGACGGTGACTATCCCAGCGGGGCTGTGAGGGGCCGATCTCGCAGAACCTTGCGGCAAACTCAACCTTCTCGCGCGCGGCCGGGATCGATGCGCGGAAGGCCGCTTCATCCCATTGCTCTTCGCTCATACTCCCGACCGTAGCGGTGAGTACCGACACGGCCGTGGGAGCTCTCAGCCCCAGAAGATCGGATCCTGGTGGCTGCCGATGTAGTCGAGCAGACTCTGGACGTTCTTCGTCGGGCGCCTCTTCGTGTACTCGTGGAACTTCATGTGCCGGTCACGCCAGTAGATGCTCCACTGGCCGGTCTTGACGGTGTATCGCAGGCGCGCGACCGGGAACCGCGTCCAGTCGCCCTGCCCGTCCCACGGCGGCCGCGTCTCGATGATCGTGACGTGCCGGTCGGCGATCTCGGCTTCTACTCTCACCTGATCCCACAGGTGCTCGGGCACGCGTTCACGGCACCAGCGGCCGATGCGCAGCAGGTCGGTCTCGGGCATAGCCATGGTCAAGTCCTTTTGAGTGGTGTATCGAGGCTTTGTCGGGTTCCTCGTGGTCGGGTGGGTTGTCAGGCGGCGAGTGCCGCGTGGCCGGGGTCGTCGGTCATGGTGTCGCTGACCTGTAGGGCGGCTTGTTCAGCCGCGGCTTTCGCGGCTGCTTCGGCGAGCATCGTGTCGGTCGCGGTCAGCAATTCCAGGCTCATGTAGCGCCGTGATTCGGTCCATTCGTCGTGCTGCTCGGCCAGCACCGCGCCGAGGAGTTTAATCACCGCGACTCGGCTGGGGAAGATGCCGACGACGTCGGTGCGTCTCCGGATCTCCTTGTTGAGCCGTTCGTTCGGGTTGTTCGACCAGATCTTCTTCCACACCTCCTTCGGGAACTTCGTGAACGTGAGCACCTCATCGCGGGCGCCCTCGAGGTGCTCGGCAGCGGCCGGCAGATGGGTGGCCAGGCTGTCGATCATGTGCTCGTACTGGGCGATCACCGCCTCGACGTCGGGCTGGGTGTAGACGCTGTGCAGCAGCGCTTTCACCGCGGGCCACTGCGACTTCGGGCACACCGCCATCAGGTTGGCCGCGTAGTGGGTGCGGCAGCGCTGCCACTGCGCCGTCCCGAACACCGCCCCGGCCGCTTCGACCAGCCCGGCATGGGCATCGGAGGTGATCAGCTCCACCCCCGACAGGCCGCGGGCAGCCAGATCACGGAAGAACCCGAGCCACCCCTCCCTGGTCTCCGCGGTGCCCAGTTGCAGGCCGAGGATCTCGCGGTAGCCGTCGTTGTTGATGCCGGTCGCGACCATGGCGGCGACCTTGACGACCCGGCCGTGTTCACGCACTTTGAGCACGAGCGCGTCGGCGGCGACAAACCGATACGGCCCAGCATCGAGCGGCCGGGTGCGGAACGCTTCGACCTGCGCATCCAGGTCTTTACTCATCTCTGAGACCTGCGATTTCGACAGGCCCGTGATGCCGAGAGTCTGCACCAGTTTGTCCATCCGGCGGGTGGAGACGCCGAGCAGGTAGCAGGTGGCGACCACCGTGGTCAGCGCTGCCTCGGCGCGGCGGCGCCGCTCCAGGAGCCAGTCGGGAAAGTAGGTGCCTTCGCGCAGTTTCGGGATCGCGACGTCGATGGTGCCGGCGCGGGTGTCCAGGTCCCGGTGCCGGTAGCCGTTACGCCGGTTGGTGCGCTCATCCGAGCGGGCGCCGTAGGCGGCGCCGCACACGCTGTCAGCCTCGGCCGACAGCAGGGCATTGATGAAGGTGGTGAGCATCTGACGCATCAAGTCCGGCGAGGCCTGGGTGAGCAGATCGGACAGAAACGCCTGGGGGTCGATATCGTGGGGAGCGGTCATCGCGGGTGTCCCTTTCGAGTGGGATGTGAGAGTTTCCTCGAAAGCCTCCCGCGGTGACCGCTTCTACTGGGCGTGTCAACTTGTCTGTGTAAGCGGGGTGGTCACAGGTAGGGGTTGATCCGGTCGGGGTAGGCCGCGGCGAGCTGGGCGAGGGCCTGCTTCCAGTTCGTGACGGCCTGGCCTTCGACGAGCCGGCCCTGGGCTTTGCGCTGGCCGGCGGGTTTGCCCCGGTCCCGAGCGCGTTCGGCGGCGCGTTTGTCTTCGATGTTGCAGATCGCCAGCCAGAGCAGCTTCACCGCCGCCTCGGTCGAGGGGAAGTGGCCGCGGTTCTTGGTCACCTTCCGTAGCTGGAAGTTCAGCGACTCGATGCTGTTGGTCGTGTAGATGACCTTGCGGAGCATGGGTGGGAACTGCAGGAACGGGATGAACCGCTCCCAGGAGTTCGCCCAGGTCGCGGCTGCAGACGGGTACTTCGTGCCGAGCTCGGAGGCCTCGAACTCGGCCAGCGCCTTCCTCGCGGTCTCTTCGTTGGGGGCGGTGTAGATCGGCTCCAGCGCCGCGCCCACCTTCTTCCGGTCGTGGTAGGCCACGAACCGC
>NZ_UNRH01000014.1:0-55719 GCF_900537135.1 Micrococcus sp. Alg238-R198 | reverse complement strand
ACGCAAGCGCGTCGGGTCCTCGACCGTCGACGCGCCGACGGCGGACGCGCCGAACGTGGTGTGGGCGGTGGACTTCCAGTTCGACGTCGACGAGCACGGACGGCCGATCAAGATCTGCTCGATCGTCGACGAACACACCCGGGAGTGCATCGGCGGSCTCGTGGAGCGCTCGATTACCGCCGACCGACCCACCGCCCACCTCGAGGACCTCGTCGCCGCCCGGGGCGCCCCGGCGGTGCTCAGGTCGGACAACGGGCCGGAGTTCATCAGCGAGGCGATGGCCGACTGGGCCGGCACCCGCACCGGCCTGTCCTACATCCCTCCGGGCTCGCCGTGGCGCAACGGGTACGTCGAGTCGTTCAACAGCCGGATCCGCGACGAGTGCCTCAACATCAACAGCTTCTACTCGCTGCTGCACGCACAGGTCATCATCGGCAACTGGAAGGACGAGTACAACCACCACCGCCGGCACTCCTCGCTCGGCTACCTAACCCCAGCCGAGTACGCTCGGCAGTGCACCCATCAAATGGAAACCGACGACTCACAGAACGTCCGGACCGAATGAAGGGGGCGGCTCATGCGGACCACTTGCGCTCCCGCCGCAGGGCGTGGATCTGGGCGACCAGGACCGGATCGAGCTGGGCAGGTGAACGGTGCGGCCGGCTGGGCAGGTCCTGAAGGCCGGCTTCTCCCTGGGCGCGGTAGCGGGCGACCCAGGTGGCCACCGTGGGCCGGCTCACCCGGAACTCGGCGGCCACGTGTGCCTGCGGGATCCCGTCGTGCAGGTGGCGGTGGGCCATCCTGAGTCGGCCGGTGGGGGTCAGGGGTGCGTTAGCGTGAGTCATGAGTGGGTCTTTTCGGGCAGGTGGGTGGTGTAGGAACTTCCATCCTGCGGGAGAGGCCCACTCGTCTCATCTCAGCCTGGTACCCATGTCAAGAACCTCATGACCCACAACACCTAGCTTGGGGCGCTCCGGGCGCCCGACGGGCGGGATGTGTCGTTGCCCTGACCCTGGGCCGGATGTGGAACGATCTACCGTACGCTGGGGAGGTCGAACCCCTTTGCGAAGGATGCCATCAGAACATGAGCACTGCCCGCCATCCTGTGGTCGCACGCCAGTCGTCTCGGGAGTCGCCGAGTCTCATGACGTGCATCCTCGTGCTGATGATCTTTGTCGGTGCGCTTCAGAATGCTGTGGTGTCCTTCACTGCCGCCGCAAGTGGGATCACCCTGGCCGACGACCTACTTCTCATTTTGGCTTTCATGCTTGCCATGGTTCGACAGGTTTCTCGGCCTCGGATGCGCTTGGCCGCCATCGGCATTTACGTCTTCCTGTGTCTGCTCGCGGTGGTGCGCGCAACAGTCCCGTTCGGCCTCGCGTTCGAGGTCTTCCGTCAGTTGCTTGTTCCCGCCCTGCTGGTGGTCATCGGCATGGTTATCACGTCTCGTGAGTGGAGGAGCGCCCTGCGGGCGTGGTCTGTGGTAACCGTTGCGAACATCGTCTACATGCTCATCGAGGTGGAGGCGGGTCCCATTCTGGACCCCACCGCATTCGTGGTGAACTCAGGGGATGAGTCGATTGTCCTGCAGTACCAGGGCCTGCCCGGTTCCTACACCTACTGGAATGCTGAGGGGGAGCCGGCCCTCAGGGTGGGCGGCTTGTTCCTCAACCCGCCCATTGCAGGATTGGCCGTCGGCATCGGTGCCGTTGCAATGTTCCACACCATGCGCAGCCGTCTACGATGGATTGTGCTCATCGGAGCCTTTTGCGCCGTGTACTTCTCTTTCAGTCGGGCGGGGATGCTCGTCCTCGGGTTGGGGCTCTTCATTCCCTGGTTCTCAAAGCTCCTGGGGCGATTCGTCACCACCCTTCTCGCGGTTGCCGGTGGATTCCTGTTCTTCAATTCGTTCGCTGCCGACGGCGGCTCCGAAGCCCATATCGAAGGTTTCATGCATGGCCTGGACTCGGCGCTCTCGTCGCCGGTGGGCGAGGGGATCGGATCGGCTGGGAACCTCATCAAGACCACGCTTCGAGCTAGTGACTCCAGTGAGAGTCTCACCGGCATCTTCCTGGTGGCGACCGGCGCCATTGGCCTCCTCTTCCTGGCCGTGATGACGGCTGTACTCGCCAGGGTCGTCTGGCGATCCATGACAACGCGCTGGGAACCTGCTCTAGCCGTCGCGGCATTTGTTGTGGCAGCCGTGGCGGAGACGGCTGGGGCCCTGGCCGGAGCCGCACCCATGTGGATCGCGGTCGGTTTGGCGTTCCAACGAGAGGCGAAACACCGCGGGTCCGTCGCGGGCTGGCGCGTCCCGCCCAAACGGCCACAGACGCGAGAAGTGAAGCGCCCTGGGTCTGATGGAGACTCGCGCTATTTGATTCCGACCAGCTGTTCGCGGCCGGCTTCGACAGCATAGAACGTGTCCTCGAACTCGGCGGGTGGGACGTCGCCGAGGTAGCCGTGGAGGCGTTGCGTGTTGTGCCAGGACACCCACCCGAGGGTCGCGAGCTCGAGGTCCTCGACCGTTCGCCAGGGACCTGGCCGTGCGGGTCCGCGGACGAGCTCGGCCTTGTAATAGCCGTTCACGGTCTCGGCCAGGGCGTTGTCATAGCTGTCCCCGACGGTCCCGATCGACGGTGTCGCTCCGATCTCGGCGAGGCGTTCGCCGTAGCGAATGGAGGTGAATTGAGACCCCGCGTCGCTGTGACAGCGCAGGTCCTCGTGGCGAGCGCCGCGGGACCAGCGGGCCATCTCGATCGCGTCGAGGACCATCTCGGTGCGCATGTGTGACGCGCACCGCCACCCTACGATCATCCTGCTGAACGCGTCGACGATGAAGCAGACGTACGCGACGCCGGCCCACGTCGGCACGAACGCCAGGTCGGTGACCCAGAGCCGGTTCGGGGCAGGCGCGGTGAACTCCCGCTTCACGAGGTCCGGGTGCCGCGCCGACGCCGGGTCCGGCCGGGTGGTCTTGACCCTCTTCGACCGCCGCGCACCCTCGATGCCTGCAGCGCGCATCAGCCGGGCGGTCTGGTCTCGGCCGATCATGATCCCCGCCCGGCCGGCGGCTTTCCAGAGCTTGCGGATTCCATAGACGCGGTAGTTCGTCTCCCAGAGCTCGACCAGCTGCGGGATCAGCTCCTCGTCCCGCACCGCGCGAGCCGAGGGGGCGCGGGTCTTGGCGGCGTAGTAGCTGCTCGGAGCCACCTGCAGCAGCCTGCAGATGAGCTCGACTCCGAGCCGGCGACCGTCGACCAGGTCATCCTTGTTCGCGTCGATGAACGCGACTACTTCCGGTAGTGGCGGTCGAGCTCCGCCCCGAAGAAAGACGCAGCACGCTTGAGGACCTCGTTGGCCCGCCGCAACTCCCGGACCTCCTGCTCCAGTTCACGCACCCGCCGCGCCTCAGCGCTGCTCACGCCAGAGGTGACGCCGTCGTCAATGTCGGCGTGCTTGACCCACATCCGCACGGACTCGACCCCGTATCCGAGCTGCGTCGCGACCCGCTGCACAGTCCCATGCTCGGTCCCCAGCTCGGCACGCAGCGTCCGCACCATCCGGACCGCCGCGGCCTTCTCCTCCGGCGAATACCGACGCGTCGTCGGCTTCCCCGCTGTCTGCTCTTTCGGCATAACTCCATCCTCGTTTCCAAGGTCAGGAGTCTCCAACAAACCCAGGGCGCTTCACTGGTCGAGTCTGCCAGCTCGCGCCGATCGGAGGGCAGAGGTTTTCCAGTACATCGGCCAGCGGTCCATGGCGGTCTTCATTGCGCACGTCCTCTTCATGGCGGCGGCGCGGATCGTGCTCCTGCGTCTGGGAGTCGACCAGGTCGGACTCCATCTGCTGATCGGCGTCGTCATCGGTGTCGGGGGACCCCTCATGCTGTTGTGGCTCAGCCAGCTGCTGCGAGTCCAGTGGCTGTTCAGTGCTCCTCAGTGGCTCACAAGGCGGGTCTGAACCTAGCCGCCGTTCGTCCCGGAGCACTACGAGTTGCAGGAACCCTAGGACCGGCCGGGTCAGAGTTGCCCCGAGAGGACTCATTCTCCCCGCGCGCGGGATGACCGGCGGATCACCTGATAGGTCCGCAGGAGCGTAGGAAGGTGCACGACGGTCCGGACCAGCCGCCTGGTTCTCGCGGCGAACACCTCGCGGCGGGGTGCCTCGATGAGAGTGAGATTCCTTTCCGACAGGACGTGCCGGGATGGGTGCACGGCGTTCAGCAGGAGCGCGGGCTTCCGCCTCCAGGGAGCGCGGACCACCCCGTCCAGCCACAGCAGCGCCGGCTGGTCCAGATGTTGATAGAGGAGCCAGGTGCGATCGGGCACACGGGTGTCGAGCGTGAGCAGCCCTCGTCCGTGCCGCCTCACGAACGGGGCGACCTGTGGGCCGCAGTCGAACTCGGCGATCCGGCGGTCGAGCGTCCGCATCGCGTCATCATCCAGGGCGTCGGCCAGGACGCCCAAGCGCGGGTCGGAGCCACCATGCGGGCCGGACCGAAGGATGTTCAGGAGCAGGATCAGGGCGTGGTCGACGCGATCCGGGACGTCCACACGCCAGTGCGCGAGCTCCACATGGTCATGTCGCGCCCAGAGGGAGTTGAACACCTCTCCGGGCAGGGGGGCGACCCCCGGGATGTGATGATGGATGTCGATGTCAACCGGCCAGTGCTCATGAACGAGTGTCACTGCATGTTTTAATGCGACTCCCTCCATGCCCGAGGGTCGGGTGGACCATCCCGTGCCCAGCAGTGACCTCTCCAGCCGGTGGGCATCCTCTTCCGTCAGGAAGGCATCGATGTCGGTGGAGATGCGGCGCCCACGAAGTCCCTGATGATGAGCTGCCGGGCCTTTCAGGAAGAGGACCCGGAGCTCGAGCTCATCGCAGTGGCGCTGGATCAGGGCATGGGCGAGGTCGACTGCGACGTCGAGGGGGAGTGGAGCGGGCGGCGGTCTCATACCGGAGAAATCGGCAGCTGACATGGTCACTGCTCGCGCGTTGGCGTGGGGTCCTCGCGGCCGTAGTAGGTCTGACCGTAGTACTGGTAGGAGGCCGCCTCAGCGCCCCTAGCGGGGACGCGGTTGAGGACAACACCGAGAATGTCGCCGTCGATGTTCTGTACGTTCGAGATCGCCTTGTCCAATTCGTCGACCGTAGACCGACCGGCGCTTACAACGAGGACGCACCCGTCGAACCGACGAGCAAGGATCGCGCCGTCCGTCACGGGGAGGAGCGGTGGAGCATCGATCAGAACCAGCGCGTTATCCGCGAGGCTGCGGACCATGTCATGGAAACGGTCAGATCCAAGAATTTCTGACGGATTCGGGGGAATCCGCCCCGTCCCGATGAAGGACAGGTTTGGCAGATCGACGACAGTCTGGGCGACATCCCGCACCGTGGCCCGCCCGAGCATCACGTCTGTGACACCCACGTCTCCCACCAGGCCGAGGGTCTCCGAGAGGACCGGCCGACGGAGGTCGGCATCAATAAGGACGACATCTCGACCTGCTTGAGCTAGGGTCACGGCCAGATTCGCCACGATGGACGACTTGCCCTCGCCGGGGTGAGCCGATGTCACCGTGATCACTTGAGGGGCGTCGTCAGGGCGCAGGAAGTCGATGTTGGTGCGGAGCTCCTTGAAGGCCTCCGTGGTCCGGAACGTGGCACGGTTGTGTGTCTCCGCCTGCCGGTCGACAAAGATTCGGGCCCGCGCACCCGCTGTGTCCTTCTTGGACCGCTCCACCTGGGGGATCGTGCCCAGGATGGATAGTCCGTAGCGTTCTTCGATCATGGCCGAAGAGCGGATCCGGTTGTCCAGGAGGTGGCGAGCCAGTGCGTAGCCGAGTCCGATGAGCAGGCCTGTCCCGGCACCCAGGGCCAGGACGAGAGGGATGTTCGGCCACGACGGAGAGGCGGGCAGGTTGGCGTCCGCGAGGATCTCGACCGAGATGATGGATGAGCCAGGTGCCGTGTCGCTGGACTCGAGGTCCTGCACTCGTTCGGCCAGGGCCTGGGTCCAGGCCTGGGACAGCTCCTGCGCGCGCTGCGCGGTCGATTCCTCCGCGCTGATCTCGAGGAGGGCGCCGTTGCGAGTGCTCTCCACCCCCGTGGCCTCCAGGGCGTCCTCCACCGACAGTGAGAAGGACAGCTCTTGAACCACCGACTCTGCGAGCGCCCGCGAATCACCCAGCTCGGCGTACTGCTGCGCCTTGGACTTCGCCAGGTTGTCCGCGGTCAGTGCCACTCCGATGTTCTCACCCGCTCCGATGGAGACCACCGCCGACGTCGTGGACGTGTAGCGAGGCGTCTGCACGGCGGCCCAGACCGCCGTGGCCAGCACACCCACCAACGGCGCGACCAGTAGAGCGCGCCAGTATCGATGAACGAACCGTAGAACATCCCTAAGAGAGACCGAAGAGTCAGGAGTGGCGTCCAAGTGGGGCGGTACGGTCACGGGTATTCCTCGGCATTCGTCAACGGATCGAGAGTGGGGGACGGCCTCGTGTTGACACTTCTCGCGCATCTTGCCGACCCGCCAGGGGCTACGCGAAACACCCTACCCGTGTGGCCGAGGAAACGTCAGATGCCGGGGTGGGAATGGTCAGTCACCCGAGGGGCTGACGATGTCCACCAGTCCGTGGGACAAGAGCGCCTGAACTCGGTTGAGAATGAGGGCGCGTCCATGGTCGGGGTCCGCTGTTTCGTCCAAGAGGGCGGCGCTCACCTGTTCGATCGTGCGCGGCTGCTGCAGCTCCTCCCATACCCAGAGAGTGGGGGCTGCGAGGCGGATCGGCGCTCCGAGGCCGTTCGCCACGTAGACCACACCTTCCGCTCCGGCAACCCACGGATGCGCCCTGACAACGTAACGACGACCCTCCACACCTCCGTTCCATTCCCCGCCATCCACCGTCTCCGTACGTCCAGCGTTTCCGGAGGGCCTAGTGCTATTGCTCATCGCCACCCCCCGGTTCGCCGCCACTGGTCCTCGCCGGGGCGGGCCCAGAGGCCCAGGTCCCCGCGGCGCAGGAGGGTGCGGTCCGGGCGGCGCATGCGGCCGTGCCGACCGGTCTGCGGGACCTCGGTGCCGCCCTGGGCCCGCATCTGGGCGAGAATCGCGGTGATGGCGGCCATCTCCTCGGGCTCGAGCTGGGCGCCGTCCAGGCGAACGCCCTCGTTCTCCTCGTGCTCCCCGTCCTGGCGCGGGGCGTGCTCGAGCGCGCTCACAGCGGCATGTTCCCATGCTTCTTGGCGGGGCGGGCCTCGCGCTTGTGGTAGGTGGCGCGCAGGGCGCGCACCAGGTGGGCGCGGGTCTGGCGCGGCGGGACCACGGCGTCCACGTAGCCCAGCTCGGCGGCCTGGTACGGGTTGAGCAGCTCGGCCTCGTAGTCGGCCACGATCTCGGCCCGGCGCGCGTCGACGTCGCCGCCCGCCTCCGCCGTCGCCTTCAGGTCGCGCCGGTACAGGATGTTCACGGCGCCCTGGGCGCCCATCACGCCGATCTGTGCGCTCGGCCAGGCCAGGTTCAGGTCGGCGCCGAGCTTCTTGGAGCCCATCACGATGTACGCGCCGCCGAAGGCCTTGCGGGTGATCACGGTCAGCTTCGGCACGGTGGCCTCGGCGTAGGCGTAGATCAGCTTGGCGCCGCGGCGGATGATGCCGTTGAACTCCTGGTCCGTGCCGGGCAGGAACCCGGGCACGTCCACGAGGGTGATGATCGGGATGTTGAACGCGTCGCAGAAGCGCACGAACCGCGCGGCCTTCTCCGAGGCGGCGATGTCCAGGGTGCCGGCGAACTGCAGCGGCTGGTTCGCGACGACGCCCACGCTCATGCCGTCCAGGCGGGCCAGGCCGGTGATCACGTTGGGCGCGTACATCTCCTGCAGCTGCAGCAGGTGGCCCTCATCCACGATCGAGGCGATGACCTCGAGCATGTCGTAGGGCTGGTGGGCGGAGTCCGGGACGATCTCGTCCAGCGCCTCGTCCTCCGCCGTGAGCTCGAGGGAGGCCGGCTCGAACGCGGGGGCCTCGGCCAGGTTGTTCGAGGGCAGGAACTCCAGCAGGTCCTGCACATACGCGATCGCGTCCTCCTCCGAGGAGGCCATGTAGTGGGCCGTGCCGGAGGTGGCGTTGTGCGAGCGGGCGCCGCCGAGGGTCTCCATGTCCACGTCCTCGCCCGTGACGGTCTTGATCACGTCCGGGCCGGTGATGAACATGTGCGAGGTCTGGTCCACCATCACCACGACGTCCGTCAGCGCCGGCGAATAGGCCGCGCCGCCGGCGGAGGGGCCCATGATCAGCGAGATCTGCGGGATCATGCCCGAGGCCAGGACGTTGTTCCGGAAGATGTCCGCGAACTGAGCGAGGGAGGCCACGCCCTCCTGGATGCGCGCGCCACCGCCGTCGAGGATGCCGATCACGGGGCAGCCGTTGCGCGCGGCGAACTCCTGGACCTTCACGATCTTCTGCCCGTTGCGCTCGGACAGCGAGCCGCCGAACACCGTGAAGTCCTGGGAGTAGACGGCCACCTGGCGCCCGTCCACGGTGCCGAAGCCGGACACCAGGCCGTCGCCGGCCGGGTGCTTGGCGTCCATGCCGAACGCGGTGGTGCGGTGCACGGCCAGCGCGTCCAGCTCCACGAAGGAGCCCTCGTCCAGGAGGAGGTCGATCCGCTCGCGCGCGGTGTGCTTGCCGCGCGCGTGCTGGCGCTCGACGGCGTCCGGGCCGCCGGGCGCGGCCGTCGCCTCGAGCCGCCGATGCAGGTCGGCCAGCCGGCCGGCCGTGGTGGTCAGATCGGGATCGGTCACACGTCCTCCTTGTGGTGGTCCGCCAGATGCGGAGGCTCAGTCGGCCAGTCTACGGGCCGCCGCGGACGCCCTCGGTTGGAGGAAGCCCACAAACGACGAGGACGTCGGCCCGGGCCGCCCCTCCGCGCGCCCCGGCGGCGGATCGGCCCGCCCAGCCCGCCCTCGGGAACGCCGTGTATATCTAGGGGCATGCACCCCGACGACGCCCCCACACCGGACCTGACCTGGCTGGACTCCGCCGGCTCCACGCAGGATGAGCTCCTCGCGCGGCTGGACCGCGAGGGGCACCGGCACGGTGCGGCCGTGGCCACCGCGGACCAGCGGGCCGGCCGGGGTCGGCACTCCCGGGTGTGGAGCGCCGCGCCGGGTGCGGCGCTCGCCCTGTCCGTGTACCTGCGTCCCGAGTCCGGCGGGGTGCCGGTCTCCCCGGCCCATCTGAGCTGGCTCTCGCTCGTCGCCTCCGCCACGGTCGCCGAGCGCCTCGCGGCCCGGGGCGTCCCGACGCACGTGAAGTGGCCGAACGACGTGCTCGCCACGGACGGGCGCAAGCTGTGCGGCGTGCTGGCCACGGTGGCGCTGTCCTCGGACGGCAAGGGGCCCGGCGTCGCCGTCGGGATGGGCGTGAACCTGGACCACCGCGGGGCCGCCCCGGTGGACACCGCCTCGGACCTGGCGGAGTGGATCGGCGCGGACGCCGTGCCCGCGCCCCGGGACCTCGCGGTCGAGCTGCGCGACGCCGTCGTGGCGGCCGTGGACCGCTTCGCGGCGGGCGTGGCGGGACAGGCGGCGGCCGTGGACGGACGCCACCCCGCCGTGGCGGCCGTGGCGGACCGCCTCTCCACCCTGGGCCGCGCGGTGCGCGCCGAGCTGCCCGGCGGCGGCGTGCTGGAGGGCACGGCCGTGGGCCTCGGCCCCGGCGGCACCCTGCGCGTGAAGCACGTCACACCGGACCGTGGCACAATCGAGACCGAGGTCAGTGCGGGGGACGTGGCCCACCTGCGCGGAGACGTCCATCGCGGCGCATGACACACCCGTCCCGGTCAGGAGGTGACCGCCGTGCGACTCGAGCCCGGTGAGCAGGTGATGGTGCGCACCCGCACCCACCCGCGCGCGCTGCTGCGCCCGGCCGCGGTCCTCGTGGCCGTCGCGTTCCTGCTCGGCCTGGCCGTCGGCGTGCTCGCACGCCCCGACCTGCCCGGGATCGTCGCCGCGAACCGCGCCGTGCTCGAGGCGGCCGCGTGGGTGGTCGCGGCGCTCGTCCTGCTCCCCGGCACCATCCGCCCGCTGTGGCGCTGGGTCTTCCGGCGCACCGTGCTCACCGACCGCCGCATCCTCCAGGGCGCCGGCGTCGGCGGCTCCGGTGCCGCCATGCCGCTCGTGTCCATCGCCGACGTGCAGCGGCGCCGCCGCGGCTCGGGTGCCGGAGACCTGCACATCCTCTTCCAGGAGCCCGCCCGCCAGGTCCACTGGCGGCTGCGCGACGTCCCCGAGGCCGCGCGCTTCGAGGAGGCCCTGGCCCACCTCACCCGCCAGGCCCGCACCGCAACCTGGCCCGCCCCCGTCCCGACAGGAGACCTCCGATGAGCCGTCCGGAGACACCGGACACCGCACCGCTGCCGATCGTCCCGCCGGCGGAGGACGAGACCGTCCGCGACGTCGAGGAGCGCTCCGCCCAGCCCGCCGGCTGGACGAGCGCGATGCGCACGCTCGACGCCGGCCTGGTGGTGGGCCCGCGCGCCTACACCTCACGGGAGGTGGCGCAGCGCCTCGGCGTCTCGATGGCCTCCGCCCGGAAGATCTGGCGTGCGCTGGGCTATCCGACGTCGCCGGAGGGGCACAAGGCCTTCACCGAGGCGGACATCGAGGCGTTCGAGTCCGTGCTCACGCTCGTGCGCTCGGGGACGCTGAACGAGGACACCGCCATCTCGCTGGCCCGCTCGATCGGGCAGATGACGGACCGCATGGTGGTGTGGCAGATCGAGGCGCTCGTGGAGGACAAGATCGCCTCCGAGGACCTGACGGACCCGGAGGCGCGGCGGGCCGTCGTCGACATGCTCCCGGACATGGTCGGACCGCTCGAGAAGGCCATGCGGATCGTCTACCGGCGCCAGCTCAACCGCGCCGTCCAGCGCCTGACCGTGCGCGTGGAGGCCGGGCTGGCGGCCAGCGCCCAGGGCCGCGACGGCTCCGAGTCGGATGCGCCGCTGCCGCTGGCCCGCGCCGTCGGCTTCGCGGACATGGTCTCCTACACGACGCTCTCCCGGACCATGGACGACCGGACGCTGGCCCGCATGGTGCTGCGCTTCGAGTCCCTCGCCGCGGAGACCATCTCGGCCGGCGGCGGCTGGCTCGTGAAGACCATCGGCGACGAGGTCATGTTCAACGCCGAGACCCCCGAGGCCGGCGCCGCGATCGCGCTCTCCCTGGCCGAGACCATCGCCGCGGACGAGGAGCTGCCCTCGGCGCGCGTCGCCCTGACATGGGGACGGGTGCTCTCCCGCATGGGGGACATCTACGGGCCCACCGTGAACCTCGCCGCGCGGCTGACGTCCCTGGCCGATCCGGGTACCGTGCTCGTGGACGCCATGACCGCTGCGGCCCTGTCCCGGGACGAGCGCTTCGTGCTCGTCCCGCAGCCGCCCAGGATCGTCCGCGGGTTCGGAGAGGTCCGCCCCTCCCTGCTCTTGGACGGGTCGGCCCAGACCCTGCTCGCCGACTGATCGAGGACCCCGTGGACCCCCGCCCCGAGACCCCGTCCGCGCCGCGGCCCCAGGCCGCGGGCGCCACCCACGTGGGCGCCGTCCGCGACCTGAACGAGGACGCGTGGACCCTCGTCGGGGAGCCGCTGGTGCTCGCCGCCGTGGCCGACGGCATGGGCGGGCACGAGGCCGGCGAGGTGGCCTCGGCCGCCGCGATCGAGACCCTGCGCCGCCGCGCCCCCGAGGTGCTCGCCCCGGGCACGGCCCACACGCCCCAGGAGCTCGGCCACCTGATCCACGAGGCGGACGCCGCCGTCGTCGAGGCCGGGCTGGGGCGCTCCGGCACCACCCTGACCGTCCTGGCCTGCCTGGACACGGAGCGCGGCCGCTGGGCCGTGGCGAACGTCGGCGACTCCCGGGTGTACCTGCGGCCCGTCGGCTCGCCGGTGCTCCAGCAGCTCACGGTGGACCACTCGGCGGTCCAGATGCTCGTCGACGCGGGGGAGCTCACCCCCGCCGAAGCCCGCGTCCACCCGCGCCGCAACGTCATCACCCGCGCGCTCGGCTCGCGCGAGGCGCTCACGGTGGACGTGGCCGAGGTCCCCCTCGCCTCCGGGGACCTCGTCCTGCTGTGCAGCGACGGCCTGACCGGCGAGCTGCTGGACGAGGAGATCCGCGCGCTGATCGACGACGCCGACACCCTCGAGGACGCCCTCGAGAAGCTCATCGGCGCCGCCCTGTGGCGCGGCGGCCGGGACAACATCACGGCGGTGCTCGTGCGCATCCCCTGACCCGGGTGCGCCGTCCGGGACGCCGACTACGCTGGGCCGGGTGAGCACCCCCAAGGAATCCGCCGCCCAGCCCGATCCGCAGGACATCCCCGCCGCGGACCTGCGGGAGGAGTACGAGGACCTCGTGGAGCGGGTCCGCGCCGCCCGGACCGCCTACTACCAGCGGGACGCCCCGGAGATCTCGGACGCCGAGTACGACGCGCTGTACCGCCGCCTCGAGGACCTCGAGGCCCTGCACCCCGAGCTCGTGGCCAACGACTCGCCCACCCAGGAGGTCGGCGGCGAGGTCTCGGAGGCGTTCGCCCCCGTCCGGCACGGGGCCCGCATGTACTCGCTCGAGGACCTGTTCTCCATCGAGGAGCTCGAGGTCTGGTTCCGCCGCGCGGCGCAGGCCCTGACGCAGGTGCGACCGGGCGTGGCGCCCCGCTGGCTCGTGGAGGTGAAGATCGACGGGCTCGCCGTCGCCCTGCGCTACCGGGACGGGCGGCTCGTGCAGGCCGCCACCCGCGGCGACGGCGTCACGGGCGAGGACGTCACCGCCAACGTGCGCACCATCGGGGACATCCCGCACGAGCTCTCCGGCGAGGGCTGGCCCGCCGAGTTCGAGGTGCGCGGCGAGGTGTTCATGTCCTCCGCCGCCTTCGCCGAGCTCAACGCGCGCCGTGCCGAGGAGGGTCAGACGCCGTTCGCGAACCCGCGCAACGCCGCCGCCGGCGCCCTGCGTCAGAAGGACCCGGCCGTCACCGCGCAGCGCCCGCTGGCCATGTTCGTGCACGGCATCGGCTCGGTCGAGGCGTTCGGACTGGAGTCCCAGCACGAGGTGTACGACGCGCTCGCGGGCTGGGGCCTGCCCGTGAGCCCCTACACCCGCGTGGTGGAGGGTGCGGACGAGGAGGCGTTGGCCGCCGTCGTCGCGGTGATCGAGGAGTACGGCCGGCGCCGGCACGAGCTGATCCACGAGATCGACGGCATCGTGCTGAAGGCGGACGCGTTCGCGGACCAGCGCTACCTCGGCCACACCTCCCGCGTGCCCCGCTGGGCGGCGGCGTACAAGTACCCGCCGGAGGAGGTGCACACGCTGCTGCGGGACATCGCGGTCTCGGTGGGCCGCACCGGTCGGGTGACCCCGTTCGCGGTGTTGGAGCCGGTCACCGTGGCCGGGTCCACCGTCTCTCTGGCCACCCTGCACAACCAGGACGTGGTCAAGGCCAAGGGCGTGCTGATCGGGGACACCGTGGTGGTGCGCAAGGCCGGGGACGTGATCCCCGAGGTCGTGGGCCCCGTGCTGCCGCTGCGCGAGAAGGCGATCGAGGCGGGCCGGGAGCTGCGCGAGTTCGTCATGCCCGCGCACTGCCCCTCGTGCGGCACGCCGCTGGCCCCGGCCAAGGAGGGGGACGTGGACCTGCGCTGCCCCAACGCCCGCTCCTGCCCGGCCCAGCTGGCCGGCCGCGTCGAGCACCTGGCCAGCCGCGGCGCCTTCGACGTGGAGGCGCTCGGCGAGGAGGCCGCCCGCTGGCTCGTCCAGGGCCCCGGCGAGGACCCGGCCGAGCACGAGGGGCAGGTGCGCCCCGAGGGTCCCGGCCCCATCACGGCGGAGGCGCAGATCTTCGACCTCGCCTCCGGCACGCCGGAGGAGATCACGGGCCCCCGCGGCGAGGACGGGTTGACGGACCTGCAGCGCTCCCTCGGCGCGGTGCGCGTGTGGCGCGAGGGCCGCACGAAGGTGGACGGCCGCCTGGTGCCCTCGGGCGTGTTCACGCTCAAGCCGTACTTCTTCACCGCCGGCACCGCGAAGAAGCCGTCCGCGCCCACGGCCAACACGCTGCGCCTGTTCGACGAGCTCGAGAAGGCCAAGTCCCAGCCGCTGTGGCGCACCCTCGTGGCGCTGTCCATCCGGCACGTGGGCCCGACGGCGGCCCGCTCGCTGGCCACGGCGTTCGGCTCGATGGCGGCGCTGCGCGCGGCGGCCGAGGCCGGCGACCGGGACCGGCTGGCCGAGATCGACGGCGTCGGCCCGATCATCGCGGACGCGCTCATCGAGTGGTTCGCCGAGGACTGGCACCGGGAGATCGTGGACCGGTGGGCCGCGGCGGGCGTGGTCATGGAGGACGAGCAGGACGAGTCCACCCCGCGCACGCTCGAGGGCCTGACCGTGGTGGTCACCGGCTCGCTCGAGGGCTTCTCCCGCGACTCCGCGAAGGAGGCGATCCTCGTGCGCGGCGGCAAGGCCTCCGGGTCCGTGTCCAAGAAGACCGACTTCCTCGTGGCCGGCGAGGCCGCCGGCTCCAAACTGGACAAGGCGCAGTCCCTCGGCGTGCCCGTGCTGGACGAGGCCGGGTTCACGGCGCTGCTGGCCGGCGGCCCGGACGCCGTGCGCCCGGCAGACACGGACGACGCCACCGACGGCGCCGCAGACGGGGAGGCCTCGGCATGAGCGCGCGCACCACGGTCCCGGGCCTGCTCGTGGTCGCCAAGGCCGCCGCGCGCGCCGGCGCGGACGTCCTGGCCCGGCGCTGGACCGGTCACCACCCGGCCGTCCCGCTGGGCATCGAGGAGATCGGCGCGCAGACGAAGTCCTCCGGCTCCGACTGGGTCACCGACTACGACCGCCGCGCCGAGCAGGCCGTCCGGGAGGTCGTCGCCGGCTACCGCCCCTCGGACGAGATCACCGGCGAGGAGTACGGCGCCACCCGTCCGGCCGAGCCGTCCGGGTACCGCTGGTCCATCGACCCGCTGGATGGCACCACGAACTTCGTGCGCGGGCTTCCGCAGTTCTGCACCTCGGTGGCCGTCACCGGCCCGGTGGACGCCGAGACCGCCGACCTGCTGGGGGTGGCCGAGGGCACCGAACGCTGGCTGGCCGGCGTCGTGGCGGCGCCCGCGCTGGGGCGCACCTGGTACGCGAGCGCGGGCCGGGGCGCCTTCAGCACCGCGGACGCGACGACGGCGGGCGTGGACCTGCCCGACCGCGATGCCGCCCCCGTGCGGCTCACCGGTCCCCTGCCCGGACGCTCGGGGCGACTGCTCGCCACCGGCTTCGGCTACGACCCCGCCCGCCGGGCCCTGCAGGTGCGGGCGCTCGCGGCCCTGCTGCCCGCGTTCGGGGACGTGCGACGGATCGGCTCGGCGGCGCTGGACCTGTGCATGGTCGCCGACGGCACCCTGGACGCGTACGCCGAGTTCGGCACGCACGAGTACGACTGGGCCGCCGGCGCGTTGGTGGCGGAGGAGGCCGGCGTCGCGGTGACGCGGCCCGCCTCGGCGGACGGCACGGCACATCCTGACTGGATGGTGGCCGGCGACGTGGACGGGTCCGCCCTGGCCGCCGTGACGGGGGAGAGGGCATGAGACGGATCGTCGGAGACCCGTGGTTCTACCCGGTCCTGTTCGTGGCCGGCGGACTGACGTTCATGATCGCGGGGACGCGCCTGCAGCAGGTCGGCATGATCGTGGCCGGGCTCGTCCTGGCCGGCTACGCGGTCACGTACCGGTGGGCGGTCCGGGTCCGCTCGCGGCCGTTCGCCGGCGCGCAGGCGCACGTCGGGCGCGGCGGCGTCGTCGTGTTCTGGCGGCCGGGCTGTTCGTTCACGAGGCGGCTGGTCACGGAACTGACGGCGCAGGAGCGGGATCGCGCCTACTGGGTGAACATCTGGCAGGAGCCGGCGGCCGCGACGTTCCTCGAGGGGCTGCACGAGGCGCGCGACGGCCACCCCCACCAGGCCGTGCCCACCGCCTGGCTGCGCCGGCGCGACTACGTCGTGGCCACGGACGCGACCCGCGCCCGCCTGAAGGACACGCTGCGCCAGCGCGCCGGAGGTGACGCATGAGCGCCCTCGTCCGCCCGCTGCGCCCCGAGGACCACGAGGCGGTCGCCGAGCTCACCCTGGCGTCCTATGTCGACGGCGGCCACATCGCCCCCGACGACGCCTACGTGAAGACCCTCATGGACGTGGCCGACCGGGCCGGCCGCGCAGAGGTGCTCGTGGCCGAGGTCGACGGCGAGGTGGCCGGGTCCGTGGTGCTCACCCCGCCCGGCTCGCCCCTGGCCGAGACCTCCGGCGACGGGGAGTACGAGTTCCGCATGCTCGCCGTGCACCCGCGGTTCCACCGCCGCGGGGTGGGCGGCGCCCTGCTGGCCGAGATCGTGGCGCGGGCCCGCGCCGAGAAGGGCGTGGACGCCGTCGTGCTGACCACCATGCCCTCCATGACCGACGCCCACCGGATGTACGAGCGCGCCGGCTTCGTGCGCGTCCCGGAGCGGGACTGGCTCCTCGCGGACGTGGTGCCGGACCTCGACCCGGCCGACGAGACCGGCCCGTTCCTCGTCTACCGGCTCGCGCTGGACTGACCCCGGGCGGGACATCGGCACCGGGACCCCATTCGGGGCGGGAAATCCCTGTCATGCGGGCCCGGAGCGCCGCGGTGGGGTGGATCTCCCGCCTCGAAGCGGTGGCGGCGGCCGGGCAGGCCCCGGCACTAGACTCGATTCCGATGTGGCCGCCGCCGCGCCGGCGTCGTCCACCCCGCCCCGACCCGTCACACGAGGAGATCCATGCCTGAGATCACCCGGGATCAGGTGGAGCATCTGGCTCGCCTGGCCCACATCCGGATGACCGACGAGGAGCTGGACACGATGTCCGGCGACCTGGAGAAGATCCTGGAGCACGTCTCCGCGGTCCAGGCCGCCGCGGGCGACGACGTGACGCCGACGTCCCACCCCATCGCGTTGGAGAACGTGTTCCGCGAGGACGTGCCGGCCGGCATGCTCACGCAGGAGGAGGCCCTCGACCAGGCGCCGGACTCCGAGGACGGCCAGTTCAAGGTCCCCGCCATCCTGGACGGAGAGTGATCACCCCCATGACCGAGACGTTCGACGTGAACGCGACCCTCGGCGCCGACGAGCTCGTCCGGCTCACCGCGCTGCAGATGGCCGAGCGCCTGCGCGCCGGCACCACCACCTCCGTGGAGCTCGTCCAGGCCCACCTGGACCGCATCGCGGCCCACGACGGCGACGTGCGCGCCGACGCCGACGGCGACCGCGGCGTGCGCGCCTACCTCCACGTGAACACGGACGAGGCCCTCGCCGTCGCCGCCGAGGTGGACGAGATCCGCGCCGCCGGCGGCCCCGAGGCCGACGCCCTGCACCCGCTGGCCGGCGTGCCCGTGGCCGTGAAGGACAACATCGTCACCCGCGGGCAGCCGACCACGGCCGCCTCCCGCATGCTCGAGGGCTGGCTCAGCCCGTACGACGCCACGGTGGTGGCCCGCCTCCGCGAGGCCCGCCTGCCGATCCTCGGCAAGACCAACCTCGACGAGTTCGCGATGGGCGGCTCCACCGAGCACTCCGCGTTCGGCATCACCCGCAACCCGTGGGACGGGGGACGCGTGCCCGGCGGCTCGGGCGGCGGGTCGGCGGCCGCCGTCGCCGCCTTCCTGGCCCCCTTCGCCCTCGGCTCGGACACGGGCGGATCCGTCCGTGAGCCCGCCGCGTTCACCGGCACGGTCGGCGTGAAGCCCACCTACGGCGCCGTCTCCCGCTACGGCCTGATCGCGATGGCCTCCTCGCTGGACCAGATCGGCCCCGCCGCCCGCACCGTGGCCGACGCCGCGGCGCTGCAGCAGGTCATCACCGGCCACGACCCGCAGGACTCCACGTCCCTGGCCGAGGCGCCGGCGGACCTGACCGCCGCGGCCCGCGGCCGCGACCTGGCGGGGCTGCGCGTCGGCGTCGTGACGGACCTGCCGGCGGAGGCGTTCCACCCGGGCATCCGGGCCGGCTTCGACGAGCACGTCGCCGCCCTGCGTGAGGCCGGCGCGGAGATCGTGGAGGTCTCCTGCCCGAGTTTCGACGCCGCCCTCGGCGCGTACTACCTGATCATGCCCTCGGAGGCCTCCTCCAACCTGGCCCGCTTCGACGGCGTCCGCTACGGCCACCGCGTGGTGCCCGACGGCGGCACGATCGAGCAGGTCATGGGCGCCACCCGCGCCGCCGGCTTCGGCGCCGAGGTCAAGCGCCGCATCATCCTGGGCACCTACGCGCTGTCCGCCGGCTACTACGACGCCTACTACGGCTCCGCGCAGAAGGTCCGCACGCTCGTGCAGGAGGACTTCGCCCGCGCCTTCGAGCAGGTGGACGTCATCCTCACGCCCACCGCGCCGACCCCGGCGTTCGAGCTGGGCGCGAAGACGGACGACCCGATGACCATGTACGTCAACGACCTCGCAACCATCCCGGCCAACCTCGCCGGCATCCCGGGCATGTCCGTGCCGGGTGGCGTCGTCGACGGGCTGCCCTACGGCCTGCAGCTGATGGCACCGGCGCGCGAGGACGCGCGCCTGTACGAGGCCGGCGCCGCGCTCGAACGCCTCGTGGCCCAGCGCCGGGGCGGGCCGGTGTGGGCCGAGGCCCCCGAGCTGGAGAAGGGCGCGCAGCGCGCCACCACCGCGACCACGGCAGGAGGCCGGGCATGAGCCACGCAGAGCAGACCATGGACTTCGCGGAGGCGATGGAGCGCTTCGACCCCGTGCTGGGCTTCGAGGTGCACGTGGAGCTGAACACCGCCACGAAGATCTTCTCCTCGGCGCCCAACGCGTTCGGCGACGAGCCGAACACGAACGTGACCCCGCTCGACCTCGGCCTGCCGGGCACCCTGCCGGTGCTCAACCGCAAGGTCGTGGAGTACGCGATCCGCCTGGGCGTGGCCCTGGACGCGCAGGTCGCCGAGACCTGCCGGTTCGCGCGGAAGAACTACTTCTACCCGGACACGCCGAAGAACTTCCAGACCTCCCAGTACGACGAGCCGATCGTCTTCGACGGCCACCTGGACGTCGAGTTGGAGGACGGTGAGGTCTTCCGCGTGGAGATCGAGCGCGCGCACCTCGAGGACGACGCCGGCAAGCTCACCCACGTGGGCGGCTCCGGGCGGATCCAGGGCGCCTCCGCGTCCCTCGTCGACTACAACCGTGCGGGCGTGCCGCTCATCGAGATCGTCACCAAGCCGATCGTCGGCGCCGGTGCGCGGGCCCCCGAGCTGGCCCGCGCCTACGTCACCGCGATCCGGGACATCGTGCAGGCCATCGACATCTCCGACGCGCGGATGGAGCGCGGCAACGTCCGCTGCGACGCGAACGTCTCGCTGATGCCCAAGGGCGCCACCGAGTTCGGCACCCGCACCGAGACGAAGAACGTGAACTCCACGCGCGCCGTGCAGCACGCGGTCACCCACGAGATCCAGCGCCAGGCCGCGGTGCTCGCCGCGGGCGGCACCGTGACGCAGGAGACCCGCCACTGGCACGAGGACACCCGCAGCACCACCTCGGGCCGCCCGAAGTCGGACGCGGACGACTACCGGTACTTCCCCGAGCCGGACCTCGTGCCCGTGCACGTGGACGCCGCGTGGGTCGAGCGCGTGCGCACGGCCATGCCCGAGCTGCCGGCCGTGCGGAACAAGCGGCTCAAGGCCGAGTGGGGCTTCTCGGACGAGGAGTTCCGCGACGTCGTCAACGCCGGCGTCCTGGACGAGATCGTCGCGACCGTGGAGGCCGGCGCCTCCGCGGCGGCCGCCCGCAAGTGGTGGATGGGCGAGATCGCCCGCCTGGCGAACGTCCGCGAGGTCGCCGTCGCCGAGCTGGGGATCACCCCGGCGCACGTGGTGGAGGTCGAGGAGCTGATCGCCGCGAAGACGATCAACGACAAGATCGCCAAGCAGGTGCTCGGTCTGGTGGCCGACGGCGAGGGCGCCCCCAAGGAGGTCGTCTCGGCGAAGGGCCTGGCCGTGGTGTCCGACGACGGCGCGCTCACCGAGGCCGTCGACGCCGCGATCGCCGCCAACCCGGACGTGGCCGAGAAGATCAAGGGCGGCAAGATGGCCGCCGTCGGCGCCCTGATCGGCCCGGTCATGAAGGCCACCCGCGGGCAGGCCGACGCCGGCCGCGTCCGCGAGATCGTCCTGGAGCGCCTGGGCGTGTCCTGACGACCGCGCGGGCCCTCAGCCGTCCAGGGCGGTGAGGGCCCGCGCCACGCGGGGCAGGGTCTTGCGCAGCAGGCGCCGCCAGGACCCCGCGGCCAGCCCGCCGACGATCGCGTCCCGGGCCGCCGCGTCGTCGAGCGTCTCCAGGGCCATCGCCCCGAGCCACACGCGGGCCCGGCGCGCCTCGGCCGCGTCCCGGGCCAGGTCGGGCACCTTCTCCTCGCCGTGCCAGAGCGCCAGGTAGGCCACGTTGAGGGCGGGGTCCCACGCGCACGCGAAGTCCCAGTCCAGCACCCCGGCCAGCGCCCAGCGCAGCGGGGCGCGCGGGTCCTCGTCCTCGGGCACGGCGCGCCAGCGCATGTTGTGCCCGGCCAGGTCGCCGTGCACGAGCGACGGCGGCACGGGCGGCGCGGCGGTCCACGTCGTCACCGCGTCCGCGAGGGCAGCCACCGCGTCCGGCCACGCCTCGGCGCCCAGCCGCGCGTCGACGTCGTGCCCCTCCCACGCGCCCAGGCGCGCGGCGACCGCCCCCGGCAGCGCCGCGACGTGCCGGGCGCGCTCCGGCGTCCACGGGCCGCGGAACGCGAACGGGCGGCCGAGGTGCGGGGCGATCCGCGGGTCGGTGACGTCCACGGCGGCGAGGTCGTCGAGGACGCCGCGCAGCACGGCCGGATCGCCCTCGTGCGGCGGGTGCGGCCCGCCCGGGAGGAAGCGCTGCAGCACCGCGGCGCCCGGGCCCGCGGGGACGGGGTCCGAGAGGGCGACCGGGACGGCCCACGGCACGTCGCGCTCGGCCAGGGCCGAGGCGAGCCCGTCGAGGAGGGCCAGGCGCCGGGGCAGGTGCGCCGCGGGGTCCCGCTCGGGCGCCCACCGCGCGGCCGGGGCGGCGCCGACCTCGTGGGCCCGCGTCATCCGGAGGACGCCGACGTCCTCGAGCACGAGCACGCGGTGGAACTGCCCGCCCTCCTCCACGGACGCCGCGGCCCAGTCGGCTGTGCGGAGCCGCCGGGCGAGGGCGGGGTCGAGGCCGGGGCGGAGGTGCTGCAGGGCGCGGTGGACCAGCTCGAGCTCGCTGGGGGCAGGCGGGGAGACCACACGACCACGCTAACCCTCCCTCCGCCCTCCCGGACTTTCGAACGTGACATCGGGGGAATGGGGACTTTCGAACGGGAGAAAGGCCCCACCTCACGTTCGAAAGCGCCCGGGGGGAGAGGGGCGGGCCGATACTGGAGGGCATGCCCGCCACCCCGCGCACGTCCCGCACCCCGGCCGTCCGACCCGCCCCCGCGCTGCCCGCCCCGTCCGCGCGCACGGTGCGGTGGGAGATCGCGATCGTCCTCGGCCTCTCCCTGGGGAAGTCGGCGGTCTATGCGATCGTCCAGCTCATCGACAAGGCCACCCAGGCCCCGCTCGGCGAGCAGACCACCGTCCTCAACCCGGCCCTGGCCGACCGCTGGGCCTTCGACCTGACCTATCAGCTGCTCGGCATCGGGTTCGCGCTCGTGCCGGTGGCCCTCGTGCTGCACCTGATGCACCTGCGCGGCCGGAACCCGTTCCGGGTGCTCGGCCTCGACCTGCGCCGCCCCGGCCGCGACCTGGCCTGGGGCCTGGGCCTGTTCGCGGCCATCGGGCTGGGCACGCTCGGCGTCTACGCCGCCGGCCGGGCCCTGGGGATCACGACGGCGATCGTCGGCTCGGCGCTCGGTCAGAGCTGGTACCAGGTGCCGGTCCTGCTGCTCTCCGCGCTGCGGCACGGACTGCTGGAGGAGGTCATCGTGGGCGCCTGGCTCGTCGACCGGCTCGGGTATCTGCAGCGGCTGCGCGCCGCGGGCCTGGCGCACGATCCGGCGCCGGCCGTGCCGTCGTCGTGGGTGAGCGCCGAGGGGCTGTACCTGCCGACCCGCGTGGCGGTCGTCGTGCTCGCCCTCGCGCTGCTGCGCGGGGCGTACCACCTGTACCAGGGGATCGGGCCGGGCGTGGGCAACGCCCTGATGGGCGTGGTGTTCGTGCTCGTGTTCCTGCGGGTGCGCCGGGTGATGCCGCTGGTCATCGCGCACGCGCTGCTGGACGCCGTCGGGTTCGTCGGCTACCCGCTGCTGGCGCGGGCGGGGCTGCTCGGCTGAGCGGCCCCGCCCCCGCGCTCAGAGCGTGACCTCGCCCTTCGGGGTGCGGAAGGTGACCGAGACGATGCCCGGGGTGCCGGAGGGCGCGACGTACTCGATGTTCACGTCCTGGACCTGGCCGTCCTCGTCGTCGCCGAGCCACTCGGCGAGGCGCTCGGGGGAGCCGGCGATGTTCAGGCGCTCGATGGTGGCCTGCGGCTCGGCCGCCTGCGAGGGGTGCATGTCCTCCTGACCGTCGGCCCAGCGCAGGATGAACGGCAGCTGCGGGTCCGCGAGGGTTCCCTTGACGCCGATCTGCCGCCAGGACAGCTCCCGGCCGTCCGGGAAGCGACGGTTGCCGGGGACGGCCTCACGGCCGAGGCGGCGCTCGAACCGGCCGATGTCCGGGGTGGCCACCGCCCAGCTCATCCAGCCGCCGCCCTGCTCGGTGCGGGCGCGCACGAGCTGGCCGAACGGCGCGCTGAGGGAGGCCGGGTGGTCCAGGGCCTCGACGACCTCCAGATACTGCCTGCCCGCCATGGGGAACAGGGCGTTCTGCGTGCCGAAGCGGGGGTGGACACCGCCCTTGATCCGCTCGATGCCCAGCGTCTCGGCGATGCGGGCGACCGTGGCGTCCAGGCCCTCGGGGCCGGCGGCGTAGGACACGTGGTCCATGCGACAGGTGTGCACTGCGCTGTTCCTCTCCGTTCCCGGGCTGCCCCGGGGGTTGACCTGGTGCGAGTCGCGGGGCGTCGAGCCCTTGACGGGTCGGGCGCCCCGTGCGGAGAGCGTATCCGCGGGTGACACGCGTGACGAAATCGTGGCGGGGCGGCGGGCTACACTCGGAGGCACGGTCACGAGAGTCAGCAACAGGCCCCGGCATGCTGACCGGCAACCCTCCTTCCGCGGTGGGGTGCCCCGGGTGACGACCAGGCCGGCCCCACAACGGACGCCGGCAAGCGCGGGCCGATCCCACGGCCCCTCTCGACGGCGCCGGGTCATCTCCGGCACCTCGACGACGCCGGTTCCCGGATCGGCACGTCGGCCGGCGGGCGGGGCGGCCGGGTCCGGCCCCTGAACCCCTCAGGAGGGTCCGCCATGACCGACCAGACCACCCCGACCCCCGACGCCTGGGGCTTCTCCACCGCGCAGGTCCACGCGGGCGTCGCCGTCGGCCAGCACGCCTTCGGTGCGACCGCCCTGCCGATCTTCCAGACCACCTCGTACGACTTCCCGTCCGCCCAGGTGGCCGCGGACCGGTTCGCGCTCAAGGACCTCGACCCGCTCTACACCCGCATCGGCAACCCGACGCAGGGCCCGGTGGAGGAGAAGATCGCCGCGCTCGAGGGCGGTGTGGGCGCGCTGCTGCTGGCCTCCGGTCAGGCGGCGACGACGTTCGCGATCCTCAACCTCGCCGGCGCCGGCGACCACGTGGTCGCCTCGGCCAGCCTCTACGGCGGCACGCAGAACCTGTTCAAGCACACCCTCGCCAAGGTCGGCGTCGAGACGACGTTCGTGACCGACCCGGACGACCTCGAGTCCTGGCGCGCCGCCGTCCGGCCGAACACCACGGCGTTCTTCGGCGAGACCCTCGGCAACCCGCGCGGGGACGTCCTGGACGTGCGCGCCGTCGCCGACGCCGCCCACGAGGCCGGCGTGCCGCTGATCGTGGACAACACGCTGGCCACCCCGTACCTGCTGCGGCCCATCGAGCACGGCGCCGACGTCGTCACCCACTCCGCCACGAAGTACCTCGGCGGGCACGCCGCGGCCATCGCGGGCGTGATCGTCGACGCCGGCACGTTCGACTACGCGCAGCACGCCGAGCGGTACCCCGGCTTCAACGAGCCGGACGAGTCGTACCACGGCCTCGTCTACGCGCGGGACCTCGGGGTGGGCTCGCCGCTCGGCGCCAACCTGGCCTTCATCCTCAAGGCGCGCGTGCAGCTGCTGCGCGACTACGGCTCGGCCATCTCCCCGTTCAACGCGTTCCTGGTGAACCTCGGCCTGGAGACCCTGTCCCTGCGCATGGAGCGGCAGGTGGCCAACGCGGCCGCGGTGGCGCGCTGGCTGGAGGGCCGCGACGACGTCGAGCACGTGGTCTACGCCGGCCTGGAGTCCAGCCCGTGGCACGAGCGGGCCCAGCGCTACCTGCCGAAGGGCGCGGGCGCGTTCGTCTCCTTCGAGATCGCGGGCGGCCGCGAGGCCGGGGCCGCGTTCGTGGACGGGCTCACCCTGCACCACCACGTGGCCAACATCGGCGACGTCCGCTCGCTCGTGGTGCACCCGGCCTCCACCACCCACTCCCAGCTCACCGACGACGAGCAGCGCGCCGCCGGCGTCACCCCCGGCCTGGTGCGGCTCTCGCTCGGCGTGGAGGACATCGAGGACATCCTCGCCGACCTCGAACGCGGCTTCGCGGCCGCCGCCCGCCGCGGCGACGACGACGCGGGGGAGCGGGCATGACCGCCGTCGCCACGCGTCCGTCGCGCACCGCGCTGCCCCGCGGCGGCCGCCACCGTCTGCGGGTCGGCGAGCTGCGCACCGAGACCGGCGGGCTGCTGCCCGACGTCGAGCTGGCCTACGAGACCTGGGGCACCCTCGCCGCCGACGGCGCCAACGCCGTGCTCGTGCTGCACGCCCTCACCGGCGACGCGCACGTGGCCGCGCACGAGGAGGACCCGACGCCGGGCTGGTGGGACGCCCTCGTCGGCCCGGGCCGCGCCGTGGACACGGACCGGTGGTTCGTGGTCGCCCCCGCCATGATCGGCGGCTGCCACGGCTCCACCGGGCCCTCGACGCCCGCGCCCGACGGGCGGCCCTGGGGCTCCCGGTTCCCGTTCCTCACGCTGCGGGACGCGGTCGAGGCCGAGCGGCGCCTGGCCGACCACCTCGGGATCGGCGCCTGGCGTGCCGTGATCGGCGGATCGATGGGCGGGGCCCGCGCCCTCGAGTGGGCCGCGACCCACCCCGCGCGCGTCGCCGGGGTGGGCGTGCTGGCCGCCACCGCGGCCTCCTCCGCCGACCAGATCGCGTGGGGCCAGGCGCAGACCGCGGCCATCCGCCTCGACCCGGACTTCCAGGGCGGCGACTACTACCCCGGCCCCGGCCCCGTGGCCGGCCTGGGCATCGCCCGGCGCATCGCCCACACCACCTACCGCACGGCGGGCGAGCTCGGCCAGCGGTTCGGCCGGGAACCGCAGGGCATCGAGGACCCGTTCGGCGCCGTCGTCGGGGTGCCGGGCGGGCGCGGGCGCTACGCCGTGGAGTCCTACCTGGACCACCAGGCGGCCAAGCTCACCGACCGGTTCGACGCGAACTCCTACCTCGTGGTCACCGAGGCCCTCATGGGCCACGACGTCGGGCGCGGGCGCGGCGGCGTGGCGGCGGCGCTCGCGGACTACCGGGGCCGGGCGTTCGTGGCCGCCGTCGACTCGGACCGGCTCTACCTGCCGGCCGAGTCCGAGGCGCTCGCGGCGGCGCTGCCCGCGCGGCCGCCGGTGCACACGATCGCCTCGCCCATCGGCCACGACGGCTTCCTCACCGAATACGGCCAGGTGGCCGACACGCTCAAGCGCACCCTCGCCCTCTGAACTTTCGTTCGGGAAACGGCGGCGTGTCGCGGCACTGTCGTTCGGGAAACGGCCACCGGTCCCCGCCGGCCGGGCTCAGGGCTCGACGATGTCCAGCGGCTCGGTGTGGTCCGAGCCCTGCGGCATCGGCGCGCCGAAGAGCGGCTCGGGGACGGGGCGCTTGGCCGTGACGCCGTCGCCGGAGGAGACGCCGCGGAGGCGGCGGACCACCCACGGCGCCAGGTGCGTGCGCACCCATGCGGCGTCCGACGCGCGGGCCGCGCGCCACGTGCGCGGCGCCGGCGGGGAGAGGCGCAGGTGCTCGAGGCCGTGCTCCACGCCGAGGGTGTCCAGCACCATCGCGGCGATCGTGTGGTGGCCGAGCGCAGAGAAGTGCAGGCGGTCCTCGGCCCACATCTCCCGCCGGGCGAGGTCCTTGAGCGACCACATGTCCGGCACCAGCGCGTCGTGCCGCAGCGCGATGGTGCGCACGTTCTCGTTGTAGATCGCCACGGTGCCGCGGATGCGGCCGATGACGGGCGTGCCCTTCACGTCGGTCGCGTTGAACAGCAGCACGGTGGCGCCGTCGGAGGCCAGACGCTCGACGACGGCGTCCAACCGGACCGCGATCTCGTCCGGGTCCGCGCCGCGCAGGATGTCGTTGCCGCCTGCGCAGACGCTGATGAGGTCCGGCCGCAGGGCGAGCGCCGGCTCCACCTGGTCCTCGGCGATCTGGTCCAGCAGCTTCCCGCGGACCGCCAGGTTGGCGTAGGCCAGGTCCTCGCCGGGCGGCGTCAGGCGGGAGAGCTCCTCGGCCAGGCGGTCGGCCCAGCCGCGGTGGTAGCCGGGACGGTCCGGGTCCGGGTCGCCGATGCCCTCGGAGAACGAGTCCCCGATGGCGACGTAGCGGCGCCACGGATGGGCGGCGGGGTCGTCGACCGGGGTCGCGTCGGAGGCGTGCGGAGGCTGGGAGGAGGATGGGTTACCCACGGGTAGGATTCTGCCCGCATCGCGCGGGAGGGGTCAACCTCCGGGAGGGGCCGACCGCGCCGCTCGCTAGGCTGGCGGACGTGAACGCGAACCCCACCCCCGCCGTCGAGCCCGTCGTCCGCTGGTCCCGCCCCGAGGGCGAGCGCACCGAGGACCTGCTGATCGTCCTGCACGGCTACGGCGCGAACGAGGACGACCTGTTCGGCCTCGTCCCGCACCTGCCCGAGCACGTCACGGTGGCCGCCGTGCGCGCGCCCCTGCCCCTGCAGCCGGGCTCCCACGCCTGGTTCCCGCTCTCCCAGGACCCCGTCACGGGCGAGCTGGGCTCCACCGCCGAGCCGGTCCGCGAGGCCGTCGAGGCCCTGCACGCCTGGGTGCAGGCGGTGCGCGGGGACTTCCGCACCGTCTCCCTGCTCGGCTTCTCGCAGGGCATGGCGATGGCCACGTCGCTGCTGCGCCTGGACCCGGAGGCCTACGCGTGCACCGTGGCGCTGTCCGGCTTCGTGGTGGACCCGGAGCTCACCGAGCCGCGGCTGCGCGAGCTGTTCACCCGCGACGACGACGTCGCCCGCGTCCGACCGAAGGTCTTCTGGGGCCGCGGCCAGGAGGACCCGATCATCTCCGAGCCCCGGGTCGAGGAGACCCATGCCTGGCTGAACGCCCACGTGGACCTCATGAAGATCGTCTATGCCGGGCTCGGCCACGCGATCAACGAGCAGGAGCTGGGCCACGTGAAGGAGTACCTCGCCCACATGGTGCCGCCCCGCGGCTGACGCACCGGACACGCTCGACGACGGCGCCGCGGCCGCCCGACGGGGCGTCGGCTCAGGCCTGCCCGGCCTGGACGACGAACGCCTCGCCGGCGAACTCGACGACGTCCCCGTCGTGCAGCTGGGCGCCGCGGCGCGTCTCCACCGCGCCGTTGACGGTGACGAGCCCGTCGGTGACGACGTCGCGGGCCATGGCCCCGTCGTCCACGAGGGAGGCGAGCTTGAGCGCCTGGCCGAGGCGGATGGACTCGTCACGGATGGGCAGGGGCTGGGCGTCGGGTGCGTTCGTCTCGGTCATGGTGTCCATCATGGCCGGTAGGCTGGACGGGATCGACCGGCGCGCCGCGCCGGAACGGGCCCGCCGCGTCGAAGGCGGCCGGGTGCCGTCGTCGTCGTGATCCCCTCCCGCCCCGCCGATGAGTACGGAAGTGATGCCCCCATGGCTGCCAAGTCCCCGCTGGACAACGTCATCAACCTCGCCAAGCGCCGAGGCTTCGTGTTCCAGGCCGGTGAGATCTACGGCGGTTCGCGCTCCGCGTGGGACTACGGGCCCCTGGGCGTGGAGCTGAAGGAGAACATCAAGGCCGAGTGGTGGAAGACCTTCGTGCGCTCCCGTGAGGACATGGTGGGCCTGGACTCCTCCATCATCCTGCCGCGCGCGGTGTGGGAGGCCTCCGGCCACGTCGAGACCTTCACCGACCCGCTCGTGGAGTGCACCCAGTGCCACAGGCGCCACCGCCAGGACCACCTGCTCGAGGCGTTCGAGGCCAAGAAGGGCCGGCCGGCCGAGGGCATGGCCGAGATCGTGTGCCCGGACTGCGGCACCCAGGGCGCCTGGACCGAGCCGCAGCTGTTCTCGGGCCTGGTCAAGACCTACCTCGGCCCCGTGGACAACGAGGAGGGCCTGCACTACATGCGCCCGGAGACGGCGCAGGGCATCTTCGTGAACTTCCTCAACGTGCTGGGCGCGGCCCGGAAGAAGCCGCCGTTCGGCATCGGCCAGATCGGCAAGGCGTTCCGCAACGAGATCACCCCGGGCAACTTCATCTTCCGCACCCGCGAGTTCGAGCAGATGGAGATCGAGTACTTCGTGCCGCCGGCCGAGGCGAAGCAGCACTTCGACCGCTGGGTCGAGGACTGCTGGGACTGGTTCATCGACCTCGGCATCGACCCCGCGCACCTGCGCCGCCTCGACGTGCCCGCGGAGGACCGTGCGCACTATTCGGACGGCACCATCGACCTCGAGTACGACTTCGGCTTCACCGGCGGCGACGGCTGGGGCGAGCTGATGGGCATCGCGAACCGCACCGACTACGACCTGGGCCAGCACACGACGCACTCCGGCACGAAGATGCAGTACTTCGACCAGGCGAACAACGAGCACTACACCCCGTACGTGATCGAGCCGTCCTTCGGCCTGACCCGCGCCATGATGGCGTTCCTCGTGGACGCCTATGCCGAGGACGAGGCCCCGAACGCCAAGGGCGGCGTGGACGTGCGCACCGTGCTCAAGCTGGACCCGCGCCTGGCCCCGGTCAAGGCCGCCGTGCTCCCGCTGTCGAAGAAGCCCGAGCTGCAGCCGGCCACCCAGTCCCTCGCGGCGGAGCTGCGCACCCTCTGGAACATCGAGACGGACGACTCCGGCGCGATCGGCCGTCGCTACCGCCGCCAGGACGAGATCGGCACCCCGTTCTGCATCACCGTGGACTTCGACACCCTCGAGGACCAGGCCGTGACCATCCGCGAGCGGGACACCATGGCCCAGGAGCGCGTGGCGCTGTCCCAGGTGAAGTCCTACCTGCTGGAGCGCCTGGTCAAGTGAGCGGGGACGTGACGGGAGCGGCCGGGGCCGCGGGGCATGACGACGGCGGCGCGCTGTTCGACTCCGCCGCGGTCGCCGACGGGGAGATCGTGCTGCGTCCCTGGCGGCCCGGGGACGACCTGGCCCTGCTCGAGGTGTGGGGCGACCCGGCCAACGCGCAGCAGCACCAGGACCGGGCGATGCTCGCCGAGGACGCGGAACGGCCCTGGCGCCGCGCGCTCGTGGCCGAGGACGCCGGCGTGCCGGTGGCGGCCGGCGTCGTCTACGCCTCGTCCGTGCACCCGCGGCGGCTGTGGCTGTACGTCGAGACCGCGGCCGCCGAGCGGCGCCGGGGCATCGGCCGGGCGCTCGTGGCGGCCCTGCGGGGGCTCGCCGCGGAGGCGCATGCCGCCGGCACCATCCCGACGACGGCCCTGAAGGCCCGGTTCGCCAAGGACGCCCTGGTGCCCGGCGTGGCCGGCGCCGACCCGCAGACCGAGGCCGACGGTGCGACGGGCCGCCCGCCCGTGGACACGGAGGCCGTGCGGTCCCAGACCGCCGCACTGGCCGCCGGCACCGAGGCGTTCCTCGTGGCCCAGGGCTTCACCCCCGTGCAGCGCTCCCGCCGCGTCGCGATCGCCCCGGGGGCCATCGGCCTGCCGGATGTGCGCGGGGAGGAGCACCCGGACGGCGTGGTCCTCGAGGAGGCCTCGACCGGCTCCGTCGAGCTGACGCAGGCGGTCGCCGCGTTCTATGACGCCGTGCACGCGTGGGACCCGTCGACCCTGAGCGTCGGGGCCGCCCAGCAGCTGCTGCTGGGCCCGGCCACCGGGGCCGCGGGCGCCGTCGTGCTCCGCGACGCGCCGAAGGCCGAGGGCGGGCGCATCCGCGCGTTCGCGGTGTCCTACACCCCGGAGCGCCAGGACGCGCCGGCCGATGTGCTCGTGGGCTGGGATCCGGAGCTGGGGGAGGAGGACGCGCTGCAGGCCGTGGCCGACCTGCTCGCCCTGCTCGTGGCCCAGTACCCCGTGCAGATCGAGGTGGACGAGGCGATGGCCCCGCTGGAGCGGATCGTGGACGGGCTCATCGGCGGCAACGCGGCGCGGACGCTGGTGGACACGTACGTGTTCGTGGACGACGCGCCGGGCGCGTGAACCGGGCGGCCGTAGCGGACCGCCGGCGCACCCGCACCCTGCGGGGCACCGTCCTGGCGGTGGCCCTGCTCAACGGCGCCTACCTGGTGGTCGAGATCATCCTGGCGGTGGGGATCGGCTCGGTGGCCCTCGTGGCGGACTCCGTCGACTTCTTCGAGGACTTCGCCGTCAACCTGCTGATCTTCGTGGCGCTCGGGTGGACGGCGGCCCGGCAGGCGGTCATCGGCAAGGTCATGGCCGGGATCATCGTGCTGCCGGCCGTGGCGGCGCTCGTCATGGCGGCCACGAAGATCGGCGACCCCGAGCCGCCGGCCGCGGGCGTGCTGCTGGGGGCGGCCGTCGGCTCGCTCCTCGTGAACATCGTGTGCGTGGTCCTGCTGGCCCGCGTCCGCGTCGACGGCGGCTCCCTCACCCGGGCGGCCTGGCTCGCGGCGCGCAACGACCTCGTGGCCGGCGTCGTGCTGATCGCCCTGTCCGGGATCACGGTGCTGACGGCGTCGGGCTGGGCGGACATCATCGTGGGCGTGCTTCTCGTGCTGCTCAACGGCTCCGCCGCCAAGGAGATCTGGGAGGCCGCGACCGAGGAGCACCTGGCGGCCCAGGCCCTCGCCGGCGAGGTCGACGACGACTGAGCGGTTCCTACGGGGCGGCGGGCAGCCGGGCGGCGAGCACCGCCCCGACGGCGGCCAGGCCCAGGAACACCGTCAGCGCCGGTGCAAGACCGACGGCGCCGGCCAGCGCCCCGACCGCCGGGCTGAGCCCAACCCCGGCCAGCCGCATGCACCAGCTCGTCACCGCCAGCCCGGTCTGCGGCCGGAGCCCGGGCGCCTCGTCGCCGAGCGCATAGGCCACGGGCACCACCACGGCGCAGCCGAGCCCCGCCAGGGCCAGCCCCGCGAACGCGGCAGGCACGGCCACCGGCTCGGGCAGCGGCGCCAGGGCCAGCCCCAGCCCCACGACGACGGCGCCCAGCCCCGCCGTCAGCGCCCCGCGGCGTCCCAGGGCGGTGAGGGTTCGGTCGCCCGCGAGGCGTCCGACGAACTGCGCGCCCAGCAGCGTCGACGCGCCGAGCACCGCCGCGGCCGGATCCAGGCCGCGCTCCGTGATCAGGAACAGGGTGGCCCACGCGTTGCCGAACTCCTCCACGCCGAACCCGGCCATCGCGATCACCACGGCGGGGACGAGCACGGCCACGGCGGCGCGGTGGGGGAGGGCTTGGGTGGCCGGGGCAGGCGGCGCGGACGTCTCCGACGGCGCGGGTGACTGATCCGAGGCGTCGCGGGCCGAGGCCGAGTCCGTGGGCGCCTCCGCCAGGAACAGGCGCCGGACCCCCAGCAGCACCGCGACGCACGCGCCGCCGTTGAGCCCCAGGTGCAGGGCCGCGGGGCCGCCCACGGTGATGACCGCGGCGCCGAGCCCGGCACCGGCGGCCGCCCCGAGGCTCCAGCCGGCGTGCATGGTCGTGAGCACGGGCCGGGCCAGCCGGGTCTGCACCTGCAGGCCCTGCGCGTTCTGGGCGGTGTCTACGACGGCGTCGAGCACGCCCGATGCCAGGACGAGGCCCGCGAAGACCCACAGCAGCCAGGCCGCGGCCGTGCCCGCACCGTGCCCGGCCCCCGCGCCCGCCCCGGCGACGTCGAGGACGAGACCGGCCGCCGTCGTGAGCAGGGCGATGGCCACGCTGCCGGCGAGCATGACGCGGCGGGCGCCGAACCGGCGCAGGATCGGCGCGGGCAGGGGCCCGGCGAGCGTGCCGCCCACGGCGAGCGCGATGACGAGCAGGCCGAACGCGGCCGGGTCCAGGCCGAACGCGGCCTTGGCCTCCGGGTAGTGCGGGATGAGCGCGCCGAGCAGGGCGCCGTTCGTCGCGAAGGCGGCGGTGACGGCCCAGCGCGCGCGACGGGCTCGGGCGACGCCGTCGTCGGCGGCCGGGAGGTGAGGCGGGGCCTCGCTCATGCATCCCAGCCGAGCAGGCGCCAGACCTCCGCACAGCCGGCGAAGATCTTCGCGTTGTACTCGACCCCGAGCTGGTTGGGGTTGGCGAACAGGACCCAGTCGGCGGCGGCGACGGCGTCGTCGGCGGCGAGCTTCTCCGCGACCTCCTCGGCGGACCCGGCATAGGTCGGGCCGGAGCGGGCGGCGCCGCCCTCGAGCATGCCGGAGGAGTCGCGCGAGGCCCGCTCCCGGCCGAAGTACAGCTCGTCCTCCCGGTCCTGGATGACGAACGCGGAGCGCGTGACCGCCGTGCGGCCCGGACCGGCGTGGCCGGCCGCGGCGAAGGCCTCCCGGTAGCGCGCGATCTGGTCGGCCTGCTGGACGTGGAAGGGGCGGCCGTCGTCCTGCAGGAGCAGGGTGGAGGAGAGCATGTTGTAGCCATCCCGCCCCGCCTCGACCGCCGACGGCGTGGACCCCGACCCCCACCAGATGCGGTCCGCGAGCCCGGGGGAGTGCGGCCCGATCCGCAGCGGCTGCGAGCTGTGCGCCCAGCCGGAGGTGAGGTCCGGCGTTGCGATGCCCTCGCCGCGCACGGCCGAGAGGAACCGGCGTCCGCGCTCTCGGGTCACGTCGGCCCAGGTCTGCCCCTCGTCGAGGGCGTAGCCGAACTGCGCCTGGCCGTCGAGGGCGGCCTCGGGTGAGCCGCGGGAGACGCCGAGCTCGAGCCGGCCGCCGGAGATGAGGTCCGTGGTGGCCGCGGCCTCGGCCATGTACAGGGGGTTCTCATAGCGCATGTCGGGCTTGTGGCGTTGGTGCGACCGGCTCTGCCGTTTACAGGTACCGGCAGACCTGGTCCGCGCTGCACGAGTCGGGGTCGGGCTGCGCGGCGTCGCGTCTGAGCTCGGTGATGGTGTCGCGCAGCGCGGCGAGCTGGGCGATCTGCTGCTCGATCTCGGCGAGGCGTGCGTCGAGGAGGTCGCGCACGTGCTCGCAGGGAGCAGCGCCGTCGTCGCGGATGTCGAGGATCTGGCGGATCTGGGCGAGGGTGAGGCCCGCGGCCTGGCCGCGGTGGACGAAGTCGATCCGGGCGGCCGTCTCGGGCGCGTAGTCGCGGTATCCGGACGGCGTGCGCTCGGCCGGCGGCAGCAGGCCCTGCTCCTCGTAGAACCGCAGCGTCTTCGCCGTCGTTCCCGCCCGCTCGGCGAGTTCCCCGATGCGCATCGCAGGCCCCCTCTTCTTTCGGCAGAAGTCCTCTTGACCTTCCCCTGCACTGGAAGGTCCAGTATGGCTGAGACAGACCGGAAGACCAAGTGTTGACAGGAGCTGCGATGCCCACGAAGTACGACCTCGCCATCATCGGATCGGGCGGTGGTGCGTTCGCCGCCGCGATCCGCGCGACCACGCTCGGCAAGTCGGTGGTGATGATCGAGCGCGGGACGCTGGGCGGCACCTGCGTGAACACCGGCTGCGTGCCGTCGAAGGCCCTGATCGCCGCGGCCGACGCACGGCACTCCGCGGCCGACGCCGCCGACCGGTTCCCGGGGATCGCGACGACGGCGGGGCCGGTGGACATGCCCGCCCTGATCGCCGGGAAGCAGGCGCTGGTCGAGTCGCTGCGGGGCGAGAAGTACGCCGACGTCGCCGACTCCTACGGGTGGGCCGTCCGCCGCGGCGACGCCGCGTTCGCCGGCACCCCCGACGCTCCGGTCCTCCAGGTCGCCGGGGACGACGGCAGCACCGAGACGATCGAGGCCGGGCACTTCCTGGTGGCGACCGGCTCTCGGCCGTGGGCCCCGCCGATCGACGGCCTGGACGAGACCGGGTACCTGACCTCGACCACGGCGATGGAGCTGACCGAACTCCCTGAGTCCCTGCTCGTGCTCGGCGGCGGCTACGTCGCCCTGGAGCAGGCGCAGCTGTTCGCCCGGCTCGGCTCCCAGGTCACCGTGCTGGTCCGGTCCCGGCTCGCGTCGAAGGAGGAGCCGGAGGTGTCCAGGACGCTGGAGGAGGTGTTCGCCGACGAGGGCATCCGGGTGGTCCGCCGCGCGCTGCCGACGCGGGTGTCCCGCGACGCCGCGACCGGGCAGGCCGTCGTCACCGCGGACGTCGCCGGGGGGCGGGAGGAGTTCCGCGCCGACCAGGTGCTCGTCGCCCTCGGACGACGACCGGTCACCGACGGGCTCGGCCTCGACAGGGTCGGGGTCGAGACCGGGGACCTCGGCGAGGTGGTCGTCTCCGACCGGATGCAGTCCTCCCACCCGCGGATCTGGGCCGCGGGCGACGTGACCGGCCACCCCGAGTTCGTCTACGTCGCCGCCCACCACGGCACCCTCGTCGCCGAGAACGCGTTCGCCGACGCCGACCGGGCCGTGGACTACGCCCGACTGCCGAGGGTGACGTTCACCGGCCCGGCGATCGGCGCGGTCGGGATGACCGAGAAGGACGTCGTCGCCGCCGGGATCCGCTGCGACTGCCGCGTCCTGCCGCTGCACCACGTGCCCCGCGCACTGGTCAACCGCGACACCCGCGGCTTCGTCAAGATCGTCGTGGACGCCGACACCGGGAAGATTCTCGGCATCACCGCCGTCGCCAAGGACGCCGGCGAGCTCGCCGCCGCCGGGGTCCACGTGCTCGGCAAGACGGTCGCCGAGGTCGCCGACGCCTGGGCCCCCTACCTGACCATGGCCGAGGGCATCCGGATCGCCGCCAAGGCCTTCACCACCGATCCGTCGCTCCTGTCGTGCTGCGCGTGAACGCGCACGCAGACAATCGGGGGGAACGCTCAGCTGGGAGAGGAACAGACGATGAGCGGCGATAAGGACCACGACTCGCATCGCGCGGGCGTGCTTGTCGGTGCTGGGACGGGCTTGCTCCTGTTGGCATGCTGCGCGCTTCCGCTGCTGATCTGCTGCGGCCTGCCTCTCCTCGCCGCGGGCGGAGCCCTCGCAGGTATCGGAGGTTTCCTCGGCAACCCTTGGCTCATCGGTGCCGGGATCGCAGTCGGGGTGGCCGTCACAGCGGCGATCGTCCTCCGGCGACTGCGGCGGCACCGACGTCGCTCGACCGGCTGCTGCGGCAATCGTTCGACTACTGACCGGGGTCAGTAGTTCGAGTGGCTCCAGTCATCGTCGCCAGTTCGGCCACGTCGGCATCCCGCGACCCTTCCAGGTCTCCACGAGGCCAGCAACCCAGCGGACGGACGCGAAGACCCCGTAGCCGGCCGCCGCGAGGCCCGCGGCGATCACGAGCCAGCGCCCGATCCCGAGCCACACGCTACCGTCCACGTCCAGCGCCCACTGAGCGCCTGTGATGAGCCCAGCGATGCCCATCCAGAGCCCGGCGACGACCACCACCACCGGCAGGAGTGCGAGGCACATCGCGGCGGCGGCCGACCAGAGCTGACGGGCCTCCAGCTTCGCCGTGGCAGCGATGATCCGCTCGGCGCGCTCGTTCGATGCGTCGAGGTTTGCCGCGATCGTGGCAGACGCCTCCCCGGCGACCTGTTCGACGGCCTTCACGACTCGCTCCTCGGTGCGCTTTTCGATCCGCTGCACCGCGCCGCCGACCTGGCTGACGAGCTTCTGGTTCGCCGCGGCCTGCGCCTTGAGCCCCTCAATCGCCGATGCCGTAGCCGCGTGATTCCTCTGCGCCTCCGCGACCAAGCTCTGCGACGCGGCGTTCAAGCTCTCGCCGTTGAGACTCTGCGCGAACTCGCCGAGCGTGCTCGCGATCTCGTTCAGCCTGCTCTCGATACTCGCGATCCTCGCGGACGCGTCGCTGGAGGGCGAGGAGGTCGACGCCGAGGCCGTGATCCGCTCCAGCCGCCTCGTCGTCTCCTCGTCCATGACCTTCACGAACCCTGCGAGCTTCTTCTGCTGCTCGGCCAGCCGGTCGAGCCTCGCGTTCTGCGCCTCGACGGCGGCGAGGATCGAGGTCAACGCCTCCATCGTCTCCGGACTGTCGAGCTGCTGCTGCGATCCGCTCTGCGCGTTCTGCTGCTTCAGCCTGTCGAGCGCTGCGCTCATGTTCCTGCTCCTCCTGCTGCTGGTGATAGTCGAAGAACGCCTGCGCGCCCTCCGGGGTGAAGTCCGCCGAGAGTGCGCTCGCGCGCTTGCGGCGCTCGGCGCGTCCGGACTCGCCGCGGCGGTCCTCGATGTAGAGCGTCCAGGTCTCCTGCCCGGCGCGCTTGCCCTTCTTGCTGACGGGGCTGTGCAACCGCATCCGCGGCACCCGCTCCCCGTCATCGCCGAGCTGCTGGTTCTGCTCCTCGATCACCGCTTCGAGACCGGCCTTGTCCACCGCACGGGGATCAGCCAGGGCGGCGCTCATCCGGTCGCCCATCTCGCGGTCGAGCCCGCCCTCGGCGAAGTCCTCGCGGCGCAGCTCCCAGTCCTTCGGCGCGTGCTCCAGACGCTTCACGACCGAGAGACCGTGCTCGCGCATGAGCTCGTCGTTCGCTGACTGAACGCCCCGCTGGTTCCCGGCCTTGCGGTCGTGGAACGTGCGATAGTCCGAGAGCGCCTTCCCCGTCCGATTGCTGTGGTTGATGACCAAGATGTGGTTGTGCGGCTTCTTCCCGCGTCCGTCCACATGGCTCACCACGAGGCAGTCCGCGTTGGGGTGCATCTTCTTCGCGAGCTGGTAACCCAGATCGTTCACCCGCTGCACGTCCTCAGGATTCTTTGGGTCGAACTCGTCGTCGCTGAACGACTGCCTGTAGTGCAGCGCCTCGACGTCACGCTTCGTGTTCTGGGTGAGCGCGCGGGCGCGCGCCGAGAACGCGCCGGGGCCTCCCGGCACGTCGCCCGTGATCGCGACGCCGCGCTCGTCCTCCTTGCCCCGGATGTAGCGCTCGGTGTCGGCGGCGTTGGCGCTCGGACTGTAATGCGTCGTGCTCATGAGGCCGCCCGATCCCCGAGCAGCGCGCGGACCTCGTGCAGCAGCTCGATCAGCTCGGGCACCTCCGCCGACAGCGCCACCGGCTCACCCGCGCGAGCACGGCGGTCCAGGTCGTTGACGTTGATCGCGAGCGGGCGCACCTGGGCGGCCAGCTCCCGAGCATCAGCAGACGCCTGCACGCGCTCCTCGACCCCGAGCAGCTGCGCGGCCACGGCGGCATCCAGCCCCTCGCTCCGAGAGGCGTGCAGGGCATCGCGCACGACGGTCCGCACCCACGTGCTCGGAGCCAGCCCGAGCCGCTTCGCACGAGTGCGAAGCGCCGCGAGCGTGGCGTCATCGAAGCGGGTGTCGAGCCTCCCGCCGCCCCCACGACGACGCTTCGCGCCGCCGTGACTCTGGCGCACAGCCTCCGCATCAGCCCGACCGGTGTTCACCTGGGAGTCGGTCTGCTGCTCCACCTGTACGCCAGAGTGGCAAGCAGTAGCCGTGTCGGACGTTTCGCTGGCGCTCATGTCCTCCCCGGCTGCTTGCGAGGGGCCTCCGGCCCCCTCGACCCCCTGGAAGAGCGCATCGCGTTCGGTGCTCATGCGGCACCTCCGATCAGCGCCAGCGGCACGTCAGGGCTCCGCACCGCGAGCCCACCCAGCAGCTCAGCAACCGCGCCCTCCGCATCATGTTCGGCCGAGGTCTCCGGGCCGTAGGTCAGTTCCCGCGACCCGACGTTCTGGTGGTACGCGTTGCCGTACATACCGGGCGTGTGCGCGGCGGTCGGAACGCTGCACTGGTGCCACTCGTAGGGCTCGATCTTCCCGATGTGCTGCACGAGGTAACGATTGATGTCGTCGGCACGATAGACCTTCACGACCGAGGCCAGCCGGCGGATGAACTGGTCCAGCGCCTCGTCCACGTTGCCCTTCTGGCGGGCGTAGTAGAAGAACTCGACGGGCTCGATCGTCGCCGTGATGACGATGAGGCGCGGGGCGACCTCGCCCTTGTTCTTGTAGCGGGCCTTCGCAGGCGAGGCGTTGTACGGATCGAGCAGCAGCAGCCAGTCGTTCGCATCCATCGCCGAGGCCCGCAGATCGTCCAGCAGCAGCACTTCCTCGCCCCGCCAGTCATCAAGCGGGTTCCCCGTCGCGGCCCGGTAGACCTGCCACCGCTCGCCGTGCGCGTTCGCCGCGTTGATCGCCTCGGTAATGAAGTCCGTGGCGAACCGGGTCTTGCCGATCCCGGCATCCCCATGGACGAACACCACGTGCGTCGAGAACTCACCGGCGCGCAGCTTCGCCGCCGCCCGGTATGCGCGACGCTGGCCGTAGGCCGACAGCGCGTCGTCGATCTCCCGCTGATGCCGCGAGTAGATATCGAACAGCTCGTCCGTGAGCATGATCTGATCCCGCGTGATCTCACCTTGGAGAACGCGCTCCCGCATGTCCTCGAAGTTCTCGGCGACGATCTTCTTCTTCACGTGGGCGCGGCCCTTCAGCCACGTCTCCCGGCGCTGGGCGTCGATCCCGAGGTAGTCAGGCCCACGCACCGTGGCGACCTCCGAAGGCGCGTACTGGTGCTTGTCCGCGTACTTCACGTGCGTCAGATACGACAGCATGTTGTCGAAGGCGTACCGCCCGCGGCCAGGCTTCTCGACGTACTGGGGCTCGACGCCGATGCCGAACGCGAGCCGATCCAGCGGCGCACTCTTCGCACGGCTGGCGAACTTGATCACGGCGTGCAGGTGCTCGGGCTTCGGTTCGACCACCAGGGCCTTCTCCGTGTCACTCCAGACCTCGCGCTCGTCCTTGTCGTGCACGATGCCGTAGGCCTCGACGACCTGGCAGCCGGTGGCCTCGAGCCGCTGCACCACGTAGGCGAGGATCGCCTCGGCACCCTGCTGGAGCAGCGCGGCCCCGTTCGGGTCCTCGGCAGCCCAGGCCCAGTACGACGGATCGAGGTACTGCGTGAGCCCGATGCTCGTCGGGTTGTTCTCCTGCTTAGCCACGGCGACCACCCCCGCCGCGGGCGGCGCGGAGGGCCTCAGAGGGAGTGCGGCGCCTAAATGACCCCCTATTGACCCCCAAATGAGACCCCATATGATCCCGCGGGACCACGCGACGGAGCGAGGGCGGAACAGGCCGCTGACCAGGCATGTTGTTGCAAGGCGCGGCAATCGACAAGCCCTTGCCGCGCCCGTAGGAACGAATGAGGGTCTCGTAACTCTTGGAGTGCGAAGCACGGCTACGGGCAGCCATCACGACGACGGGCAGCCCGCCTTCGGCGGGTGCCAGGCCAGGCCCTCCGGGCGGGGTCAGGTTGGTGGGAGCGGTGCTGAGGTTGCGTGCGTCGGCGTACATCAGCGACCACCGCCCCGGCCGTAGCGCTTGATGACAGCCTGATGCGTGACGCCGAGGGCGTCGCCGATCCTGGCCCAGGTCACCCCATCGGCTCGGGCGTCGGCGACGGCGATCTCGACGGCCTCCTCCAGCACAGAGCGGAGCACGCCGAGGTCGTAGAGCTGGGCCTCGGCGTCGGCGAGGGACGGGTCGCCCTGACGCCAGCGGAAGCCGGTCAAGTGATCGAAGGCGGCGGAGTTCGCGCTCATCAGCGACCACCGCCCATCACAGAGGCAACGGCGGCGCGCTGGCGCGGGGTCAGCGGAGTGAGTGCCAGGCGCTCACCGGCTCGGCGGCCAGCGGCGCGGGCGGCGGCGATGACGGGATCGTGGCCGTCTGCCTGCGGAGAAGGAGCGGAGCCCTGATCGAGGCCAGGGCGGACGAGCGCGGATGCGCGGGGAACGTCGATAACGACAGACATCGGAAGTCCTCAGACATGAGTATCTTCCGGTTCCCCGCCACGGTAATTGGGCTGTTTGACCGGCTACTCATCCGGGAGCAGAACCCCGCGCTTCTAAGTCGCGGCCCCGGTGGGATCTTCTTGTCTGCAACCATTCTTCCATGACTCGACTCACCAGTGCAATGACGAGTCGAGTCATGAGTCAGTCGCGTCTCGGCTCGATCCGCACGAGATCGGGGTCGAACTTCACGTGACCCGGCATGATGGGCTCGATGGTCACCGTCACCAGCTCGTCCACGAGCATCCGGCGACGGTCCATGTCCAACGCCTTCCACTTCGACTCGACAACCTCGCGGCGCTCCGCGGTGCCGACCGGCTCGTCGACCTCCGCCAGCAGCTTCGCCGCCACCGACACCGAGCGGTCGAGCAGCTCCGCGTCGATCTCGTCGATGCGAGCCTTCACGTCGTTGATCGCCGCCGTGATCTCCAGGACCGGCTGATGGATGTCGCGCAGCAGCGGGCTCAGCTCCTTCACCCGCTCGACCAGGGCGTTCCGTTCGGTCAGCAGTTCCTCGCGATCCGGCCCGGCGGCTTCCTGCGGCATCACGAGGTCGTGCACGTCCACGGACGACAGGCGCGTGAGCACCGCCTCGGTGACCATCGCATCGACGGGCTCGCGCTGGCGGGTGAGATGGAACTGCTCGCCACAACGGTACGTCGGCTGCTTGCGGCTGTTCGTCCCCGAGACGAGCGTCGCGCCGCACTTCCCACAGAGGCCGATCGTGGACAGGAGGTACTTCGGCTGATTGCCCTGCCTCGCCGACCTCCGCACGTTGTCCTCCAGCTTCGCCACCGCGGCCCGCCACGTCTGCTCGCCGACGATGGGCGGGAACGCCTCGCCCTGCACCGGGTACAGCTCGCCGGTCTTGTAGTGGCGGATGAAGCCAGCGTAGAGCGAGTTCGCCAGCAGATACCGCACAGCATCGACGGAGAACTCCGACCCGCGGGCGGTGAGGTGGCCAGCGCTGTTCAAGTCCTCCCGGATGCGACGGATCGACAGCGACGGCTCACCGAGGAACGCATCGAAGGCCCGCCGAACTGCGGCGGCCTCCTCCTCGATCAGCTCGCCCTCCCTCGTCCAACCGAACGCCTTCCAGGTGGACGCCGGGATGCCTTCGGCGCGGCGGCGCTCGTTCGACCTGATCTGCCGCTCCGCCTTGCGTCGAGCCTCGAACCGGGCGAGAGCGGCGAGCATCGTCGCTCGGAACTCTCCGTCGGCCGTCGAGAGGTCGATCTCGCCGTCCACTGTGACGACGCGCAGGCCGAGGTCGATCAGCGTGTTGAGGTCCTTCGTGCTCCGCAGCAGTCGGTCCATGTCCACGGCGACGACCATCGAGAATCGACCTGCTCGGGCGTCGTCCAACATCTCGGCCCAGCGGGTGCCAGCTCGACGCTTCTTCGTCGCCGACACCGCGTTGTCCTCGTAGACCTCGACCACGTTCCAGTCCTTGGCCTCGGCCAATGCCCTGATCTTCCTCAGTTGTGTATCGACCGTCCAGCGGTCGCCTTTGCGGTCCATGGAGGCGCGGACGTAGGCCGCCACCTCGTTCGTCTTCCTCAGCGCTACCAGTTCGACCATGCAACCAAGCTTACGTGGACGAGTGTTGCAACCCCGACATGCGCTACCGCAGGTCGATCACGCCGGTGCCGAGGCTGATCCGCTCGGTGCGGGCGGCCATCGCGGCGAGGATCGGGAACGGCGAGGAGAACATCCGCTGGAAGTGGTGGACGCGCAGCCAGGCGCCGTCGAGCCCGGCGTCCTCGGCGGCCACGGCCATGGCGACGACGTCGTCGAGGGCCTGCCGCGCGTCCGGTTCGGCGCCGGGACGGTGGATCCAGTGGCCGAAGTTGAGGAAGCCGAGGTGCTTGCGGGTCATGCCGGGTGCAACCGCGGGGCGGGCGGGGCTGTTCCCGGTGCTCGTCTGACCGCCGGCCGGCGACATCACCTGCGGGCAGACCCGCGGAGATGTCGCTGCGGAGCGGTCGATCGCCGCGGCGTCCGCCATACTGGCGGGCATGAGCGAGCAGTGGAGCGAGAAGGACATCGAGCTGGCGAACCGGCTCTTCGACATGGCGCGGGACGGGGACACGGCCCAGCTGAAGGCATACCTGGACGCCGGGGTGAGCACGCGCCTGCGCAACCACGCGGGCGACTCCTTCCTCACCCTCGCCGCCTACCACGAGCACCCGGACACCGTGGCGATGCTGATCGAGGCCGGCGCCGAGATCGAGCACGCCAACGATCGCGGCCAGCGCGCCCTGACCTGCGCCACGTTCAAACGGGATGTCGCCTCGATGCGGCATCTGCTCGCGGCCGGGGCGGACCCGGACGCGGGTACCCCCTCGGCGCGTCAGACCGCTCAGATGTTCGCCGGTGCTGACCTGCTGGCGGTGCTCGACGGCGGGGACGCGGCGCCGTCGTCGGAGGCCTGACCCGCCGGGAGGACGGTCTGCCCGTCCCGGCGGGGCGCCTCGGCGATCGCCTCCCAGCGGGCCGGGTCGTGGGGCACGGTGACGCGGGTGCCGGGCGGAATGGAAGAATGGGATCCGACATGACTTCTTCCCACACCCTCCCCGCCGCGGCGGTGACCGACGCCGACGACGTCGCCGACCTCCACGCCGCGCACTACGCCAAGTCCGCCGGCGCGGGTCGACGCATCACCGACGACGATCAGCTCCACGAGGCCCGCCACCCCGCCCCGACGACGGACCGCCTGGCCCTGCCCCCGCTGCGGCTGGGGCCGCTGACCATCGACGTCCCCGTGGTGCTCGCCCCGATGGCCGGCATCACCAACACGGCGTTCCGTCGCCTGTGCCGCGAGTACGGCGGCGGCCTCTACGTCAACGAGATGGTCACGGCCCGCGCGCTGGTCGAGCGGAAGCCCGAGTCGATGCGGATCATCCAGCACGACCCGGACGAGGTGCCCCGCTCCGTCCAGCTCTACTCCGTGGACCCGGTCACCACCGGCGCCGCGGTGCGGATGCTGGTCGAGGAGGACCGCTGCGACCACATCGACATGAACTTCGGCTGCCCCGTGCCCAAGGTGACCCGGCGCGGCGGCGGCTCGGCCCTGCCGTGGAAGTCGGAGCTGTTCGCCTCGATCGTCAAGGCGGCCGTGACCGAGGCGGCCAAGAAGGACATCCCGGTGACCGTGAAGATGCGCCGCGGCATCGACGAGGACCACCTGACCTTCCTCGACGCCGGCCGCACGGCCCGCGACCTCGGCGTCGCCGCCGTCGCCCTCCACGGCCGCACCACGCGCCAGTTCTACTCGGGCACCGCCGTGTGGGACGACATCGCCCGGCTGCGCGAGGCCCTGCCGGACATCCCCGTGCTCGGCAACGGCGACATCTGGTCCGCGGAGGACGCCATCGCGATGGTCGAGCAGACCGGCGTGGACGGCGTCGTGATCGGCCGCGGCTGCCAGGGAAGGCCCTGGCTGTTCGGGGATCTGCAGGCCGCGTTCGAGGGCCGCCAGGACCGGTTCCGCCCGACCCTGGGCATGGTCGCGGACACGCTGTACCGCCACGCCGAGCTGCTCGTGGACACCTTCGGTGGCGATGAGCTCAAGGCGCTGCGGGACATCCGCAAGCACGTGGCGTGGTACTTCAAGGGCTACCCCGTGGGCTCGGAGATCCGCACCGCGCTGTCCACCGCCCCGGACCTGGCCACGATGCGCGAGATCCTCGCCCGCGTGGACCGGGACCAGCCCTACCCGGGCGAGGCCGCCGAGGGCCCGCGCGGCCGGGCCGGCGCCCCCAAGCGCCCGCACCTGCCGGACGGCTGGCTCGACTCCCGCGAGCTCAACGCCGAGCAGCAGGCCATGATCCAGGCCGCCGAGCTGGACGTCTCCGGTGGCTGAGCCCACGACGCCGGAGCCCGCCGCCGGAGCGCCCGCCGCGCCGTCGTCGCCCTGGACCGGCGCCGCCCACCAGCCGGTGCTGTTCGGCCCCCAGGGCCGGCCCCCGTATGCCGGCCGCGCCGTGCAGACCCCCGGCTACACGCCGTGGGACCGGGAGCGGTGGCTGCCCGAGCCGCCCAAGTCCTCGTACCGCTCGGACTTCGAGCGGGATCGTGCCCGCGTGCTGCACTCCGCGGGCCTGCGCCGGCTGGGGGCCAAGACCCAGGTGGTCGCCCCGGACGCGGACGACTTCGCCCGCACCCGCCTGACGCACTCGCTCGAGGTGGCGCAGGTGGGGCGTGAGCTCGGCAGGTCGCTGGGCTGCGACCCCGACCTCGTGGACACCGCCTGCCTGTCCCACGACCTCGGCCACCCGCCCTTCGGGCACAACGGGGAGAAGGCGCTCGACGCGCTCAGCGAGGACGTCGGCGGCTTCGAGGGCAACGCCCAGACCCTGCGGCTGCTGGCCCGCCTCGAGCAGAAGAAGCTCTTCGCGGACGGCTCCTCCGCGGGCCTGAACCTCACGCGCGCCGCCCTCGACGCCGCATGCAAGTACCCGTGGACCCGTGAGGACGCCCCGCTGCGCCCCGACGGCACGCGTTCGCGCAAGTTCGGCGTCTACGAGGACGACCTGCCCGTGTTCCGCTGGTTCCGCGCCGGGGTGCCCGGCACGCGCACGTCCATGGAGGCCCAGGTCATGGACCTCGCGGACGACATCTCCTACTCCGTGCACGACGTCGAGGACGGCGTGGTCAACGCCGTATTCCAGCTCAAGTGGCTGGCCATCCCGGAGCACCGGGAGCGCGTCGTGGAGACCACCCGCCAGTGGTACCTGCCGCACACGGACCCGGCCGAGGTCGACGCGGCCCTGGCCCGCCTCGAGGCCACCGACGTGTGGGTCTCCGAGATGGACGGCTCCCGGCGGGCGCTCGCGGCGATGAAGGACATGACGAGCCAGCTGATCGGCCGGTTCTGCAGCGCCGCCTTCGACGCCACGCGCCAGGTGTTCGGCAACGAGCCGCTGACCCGCCACGGCGCCGACGTCGTGGTGCCCGAGGAGACGGAGATCGAGATCGCCGTGATGAAGGGCATCGCGGCGGCCTACGTGATGACCGCCGAGCAGCGCCAGCCGCTCTACGCGCGGCAGCGCGAGGTGCTCGCGGAGCTCGTGGCGCTGCTGGACGCCACGGGGGACCGGTACCTCGAGCCGATGTTCGCGTTCGACTGGGCGCAGGCCCCCGACGACGCCGCCCGGCAGCGCGTGGTGATCGACCAGATCGCCTCGCTCACCGATTCGACCGCCGTCGAGTGGCATCACACCCTGGTGCAGGGCGCGGAGTTCCGGCGCGTCTGGCTCTGACCGGCGGGTCCAGCAGTGCGGGCAGCACCGCGCCGGCGGGACCTCGCAGGACGTGCGTGACCGCGCCGCTCAGCTCGGTCTCCACCGGATTCACCTCGACGACGGCGGCTCCGGCCCCCAGCGCCACGAACGGCAGGGACGCCGCCGGCTGGACGATGCCCGAGGTGCCGACGACGACGCACAGGTCGCAGTCCTCGAGCGCGGCGAACGCCCGGTCCCAGGGCTCGGCCGGCAGCATCTCCCCGAACCACACGATCCCCGGGCGGATCAGCCCGTCGCCGCACACGGTGCAGGCCGGCGGTGCCTCGCGGAGCATCGCCTCGAGGTCGGCCTCGGAGCCGGCCGTCGCCTCGTCCGCGGGCGCGCCCGGGTCGACGTCGGCGGGGGCCCCGCATTCGGCGCAGCGGTGCTCGAACAGGGACCCGTGCAGGTGCGCGAGGACCCGGGCGCCGGCGCGCTCGTGCAGGTCGTCCACGTTCTGGGTGACCACCTCCAGGCCGGGTGTGTGGCGCTGCCAGGCGGCGACGGCGTCGTGCCCCGGGTTGGGTCGGCGGGCCCGCACCATCCGGGCACGCCACCGGTACCAGGACCACACGAGCGCGGGATCCGCGAGGAATGCCTCCTCCGTGGCGAGCTCCTCCGCGGAGAACCGCTCCCACAGCCCGGTCTGGGCGTCGCGGAACGTGGGGATGCCGGACTCGGCGCTCATCCCTGCCCCGGAGAGCACCACGGGACGCTCGGCGGCGGCCACGAGCGCGCGGACGGCGTCCAGCGCGTCAGGGTCGAGGTCGGGGGCGGAGGCGGCGAGGACGGGGTGCGGATCGGCCATGTCCCCAGCCTAGGCAGGCGGCCCGGGTGGTCGCCCCCCCTTGTTTAGGGGCGGTTCCCGGCGTTATTCCGTCGGAATACCGCCGAGTATCGCCCCCGAACCACAGGGTGGGGTCAGGCGACGTCGGGCGACGTCGTCGGCAGGCCGGTGCCGGCGGCGCGGGCGAGGGCCCGGCGCAGGCCGCGGGCCTTGAGGAGGACCTCGTCGTGCTCGGCGGCCGGGTCCGAGTCCGCGACGATCGCCCCGCCGGCCCCCACGGACCAGCGGCCCCCGGCGAGCACGGCTGTGCGGATCACGACGGACAACGACGTCGTCCCGTCCGCGCTCAGCATCCCCAGCGTCCCGGAGTAGACCCCGCGCGGGGACGCCTCCCACGCGGCCAGCAGCTCGACGCTGCGTCGCTTCGGCGCGCCCGTCATCGACCCGCCCGGGAACAGCGACCGCACCACGTCCACGGGCTCGACGCCGGCCCGTGCGGTGCCCGTGACGGTGGAGACGAGCTGGTGGACGCTCGCGTAGCTCTCCACCGCCATGAGGGAGGGCACCTGCACGGAGCCGGGCTCGCACACCCGCGAGAGGTCGTTGCGCAGCAGGTCCACGATCATGAGGTTCTCGGCGCGCGTCTTGGGATCGGCGGCGAGCGCGTGGGCGGCCTCGGCGTCCGCGACCGGGTCGGCCAGTCGGGCGGCGGTGCCCTTGATCGGCTTGGTGCTGTACCGGCCCTCGCGCCCGGAGAGGAAGCGCTCGGGGGAGGCGGAGACCACGGCCCACCGGCGGGAGCCCGTGCCGTGCTCCAGCAGCGCCGCATACGGGGCCGGCTGGTGCGCGGCGAGCTCGTGGAAGAGGACCAGCGGGTCCACGCGCAGCCCGGGATCGGCGTCGAAGCGGGTGGTCAGGCACAGCTCGTAGGAGTCGCCGGCGTGCAGCGCGGCGCGGCAGCGGGCGATCTGCTCGGCGTACGCCGCCCGGTCCTCGCGCCACGTGCCCGGCGCCTCCTCATCGGCCCGCGGCCCCGGGACGGCGTCCTGCGGCGGGGGTACGACGGCGTCGCCCGCCGCCGTCTCGAGAGCGCGGCGGGCCGCGGCGAGGGCGCGGCGCACGTCCGCCGCCCAGCGGTCGGCCCCGGCCTCCGCGGTGGTCGGATCGAGGGAGACGACGCAGCAGTGCAGCACCCCGGCCGCGTGGTCGGCCACGACGTAGCGGGACGGGCGCACCCAGAACTGCGCGGGCAGGGGCGCGGGGTCCTCGGCTCGACGTGAGGGCGGTGTCACCCCCAGATCCGCCAGGCCGAGCTCGTAGCCCAACCAGCCGACCAGGCCGCCGCGCAGGGGCAGCCCCTCGCCGCCGACCACCGGCCGGGGCGCGGCCGCAGCCGCGAGGCCCGCCCACGCGCGGTCCGGATCGGCGGGGTCGTCGTGCCGGACCAGGCGCGGTCCGGGGGAGGGCACACGGCCCTGCTCCTCGCCGAGCACGTCCAGGCCGTCGCCCGCCACGGACCAGCGGGCCTCGGCCGGGTCCGGCAGGGCCGAGTCCAGCCAGAACGACGCCGCCCCGCGCACCACCGCGTGCGCGTACACCGCGGCCACGGCGGTCGCCGCCGTGTGTCCGGCCGCCGCGAGCGCCGCGGCGTCGAGCGTGCGCACGGCCACGTGCAACGGGGTGGCAGCGGCCTCGGACGGTGCGGGGGCGGTGGGCATGGCCCCCAGCGTAGGGGTCAGCCCCCGCCGGGATCGCCGCGGGCGCCGTCGTCGGGTGGGCCGTGCCCGGGGCCGGCGCGTGGGCGGTGCTCGTCGAGCCGGTCCTCGCGCCGCTCCTGCTGGCGACGTTCCTGGTGGTGCCGGCGGTGGTGTTCGGGCTGAGTCGGTTCGTGGCCCACGACGACGTGCTGCTCGTGGGCGTGCTCCTCGTGCTGCTGGCCCCGTGCGTGGACTACGTCATCGCGTTCACCGCGCTCGCGGGCGGGGCGGCCGAGCGGCTGCTGGCGGCGGCTCCACTGCTCATGCTCGTCCAGCTGGTCGTGCTGCCCGTCCTGCCCGTGCTGCCCGTGCTGCTGCGCGTCGTCGCCGGCGAGGCGGCGGTGGCCGTGGTCGACGCCGGGCCGTTCGTCCGTGCCCTGGTCTTGCTGATCCTGGCGCCGCTCGCGCTCGCGGCGCTGCTCCAGTGGGGTGCGGTGCGCGGCCGCGGTGGGGTGCGGGTTCACGGCGGCGATGGTCCCGCTCATGGTCGTCACGCTGTTCACGGTGGTCGCCTCGCAGATCCGCGGGGCGGGGGAGCGGCTGCCCGCGCTGGCCGCCGTCGTGCCCCTGTTCGCGGCGTTCGCCGCCGTGATGGTGGCCCTCGGCGTGGTGGCTGCGCGGTGGACGCATCTCGACGTGCCCGCAGGACGGGCACTCGTGTTCTCGGGCGCGACGCGGAACTCCCTGGTCATGCTGCCGCTGGCCTTGGCCCTGCCGGCGAGCCTGGACCCGGCCCCGCTCGTGGTGGTGACGCAGACGCTCGTGGAGCTCGGGGTGATGGTGAGCCTCGTCCGGCTGGTGCCCCGGCTGCTGCCGCTGCACGGGCAGTCCGCGGGGGCGGGCGCGCGTCGAACCGTGACCTGACCGCCCAGAATGTTGCCTTCCCGTGACCGGAATCACGGTCGCGAGTCGCTATGGTGGGCGACATGAGCCTCTCGTTCGTGTCCTCGGCGCGCCGCCGTCACGGCGGCCTGGCTTCGGCCGCGCTGTTCCATCCGCTGGTCGAGGCGGCCACCGGCGCGCTGCCCGTCATCGACCCCGCCACCGGGCGCCCCGCGTCCGAGGGAGCGGGCGCGGCGCGGACCGAAGCGCCCCGCACGGCGGGGACCGGTCCTGCACAGGCCGCAGCGGAGGCCGAGCCGTCCACGGAGGCCGGTTCCGCTCGGGGCTGACCGCCCCGCCCCGTCCCTAGAATGGTCCGCATGGCTGGACTGATCGTGCGCAAGGACATCGACCTCGTCCGCGAGCGCACGGATCTGAAGGCCGTCGTGGAGGAGTTCGTCACTCTGCGCTCGGCGGGCGTGGGCTCATTCAAGGGGCTGTGCCCGTTCCACGATGAGCGGACGCCGTCGTTCCACGTGCGCCCCGGCGTGGGCACCTACCACTGCTTTGGCTGCGGCGCGCACGGGGACGTCATCAGCTTCCTCATGGAGTTGGAGCACACCACGTTCACGGAGACCGTGGAGCGGCTGGCGTCCCGCGTGGGGGTGGAGCTGCACTACGAGGACGGCGGCACCGGCCCGGACAAGGCGGAGACGGGGCGCCGTCGTCGCCTGTTCGAGGCGAACAAGGTGGCGGACGAGTTCTTCCGTCGTGCCCTCGGCTCGCCCGAGGCCCAGGCCGCCCGCGACTTCCTCACCCAGCGGGGATTCACGCAGGAGCACGCGACGCAGTTCGGCCTCGGGTACGCCCCGCAGGGGTGGTCGCATCTGCTGGACCACCTCCGGCAGCGCGGCTTCCGGGACGAGGAGCTGCGCGCCTCCGGGCTGGTGTCCGAGGGACAGCGCGGCCTGTACGACCGGTTCCGCGGCCGCCTGCTCTGGCCCATCCGGGACATGACCGGCGCGACCATCGGCTTCGGCGCCCGCAAGCTCTACGACGACGATCCCGGCCCCAAGTACCTGAACACCCCCGAGACGCCGCTCTACAAGAAGTCCCAGGTGCTCTACGGCATCGACCTGGCCAAGCGCACGATCGCCAAGGAACGCCAGCTGGTGCTCGTCGAGGGCTACACGGACGTGATGGCGGCCCACCTGGCCGGCGTCGGGACGGCCGTGGCCACGTGCGGCACCGCGTTCGGCGCGGACCACATCAAGGTGGCCCGTCGCCTGATCTCCGACGACGGCACGGGCGGCGAGGTGATCTTCACCTTCGACGGCGACGAGGCCGGGCAGAAGGCCGCGCTCAAGGCGTTCGACGAGGACCACCGGTTCCTCGCCAAGACGTTCGTGGCCGTGGAGCCCAGCGGCATGGACCCGTGCGACCTGCGCATGCAGAAGGGCGACGAGGCGGTGCGCGCGCTCATCGCCTCGCGGCGCCCGCTCTTCGAGTTCGCGATCCGGGCCGGGCTCAAGGACTACGACCTGGACACCGTGGAGGGCCGCGCCGGGGCCCTGCGCCACGCGGCTCCGATCGTGGCGGGCATCAAGGACGCCGTCCTGCGTCCCGGCTACGAGCGGGAGCTGGCCGGCTGGCTCGGCCTCGACCCGAACGCCGTGCACCGCGCCGTGGCCGCGGCCGGGCGCGCGCCGCGGCGGGGGCCCGAGCCCGAGGCGCGGCCAGCCCCGGCGGACGACGGGCAGGCGATCGGGCCCACGGGCCGCCACGGGGAGGCTGCCGCCCCGGCGCCGCGGATCGTGGTGCCGGTGGATCCGCGCGACCCCGTCGCCCGCCGGGAGCGGGAGTCCCTCGAGGTGGTGCTGCAGCATCCGACCCTGCTCTCCGCGGAGCAGTGGACCGCGCTGTACGCCGCCCGCTTCACGGTCCCGCAGTACGCCGCCGTCCACCAGGGCGTGAAGATGGCCGGGTCGGCGGGGGCGACGCCGCAGCGCTGGGTGGACGCCGTGCGGGATGCCGTGCCCCAGGAGGTGGCCGGCGTCGTGTCCGAACTGGCGGTCCGCGACCTGCCCGCCCGCACTCCCGAGGATGTGGACCGGTACTGCCGGGACATCATGAACCGCCTGTTCGCCCTGCAGATCGTGCACCGCAAGGAGGAGCTGCTCGGGCGCCTGCAGCGGCTCGGCCCCGAGGGCGACCCCGCCGAGTTCACCCGCCTCAACAGCGAGCTCATGGAACTGGAGGCGCGCCGCCGGGCCCTCCGCGCCGACGACTGACCCCCACCCGCTTTCGTTCGGGAAATGGCGGCCCCAGACGCGCTTTCGTTCGGGAAACGGCGGCCCGTCGGCCACCCGGCGTCAGTGCTCGTCGACCGTGAGCACCTCGCCGGACCTGGCGTCGATCTCGACCTCGGGGCCGTCTGAGCCGTCCTCGCGGTCGAACTCGACCTCCCACTGGAGGGTGCCGTTGTCGTCGTCCAGGCCCATCTCGTCCAGGGTCACCCCGTCACGGCCCTCTCGGGCGGTGTCGAGGGCCTGCTGGGCGGTGACCTCGGCCTCCTTCGCCTTCTGGACGTCCTCGGGGTCCGACTCGCGATCGGTCTCGGTGATGTCGCCGTCGGCGGTGACGTCCAGCTCCTTCACCTCCTCGCCCACCACGACGTCGACCTCCCAGGTCGTGTCGTCATCGTCGGCATCCACCCCGACGATGATGCCGTCGCCGTACTTCTCCAGGACCGCGTCGATCACCGCGTAGGCGGGGTCGTCGGCCTGGCCGGTGGCCGAGCCGCTGCTGGCCGCGGCGGCCGTCGACGAGGCCGAAGCGGAGGAGGCTGATGACGACGCCGAGCCCGACGCGTCGTCCGTGGTGGGGGTGCTCGCCACCGCCGAGGAGGCGTCGACCCCCGGCGAGGCGGAGCCGTCGTCGCCGTTGTCGGAGGTGGTGCCGCAGGCCGCGAGGGCGAGGGCGGCGAGCATGCCCGTGCCGGTCAGGGCGGTCTTGCGTGTGAGGGTCGTGATGGTCATGGACACGTCTCTCCTTCGGGTCCGTTCCTGATGGTTTTGGGGTGTCCGCGCACCGTAGGCCCGCCGGAACCGTGCCTGGCAAGGGCCCGGTCCCCGGGCGTGGGTAGGACGACGACGGCGCCCCGCGGCCGGGTGGCGCGCAGGCAGGGGCTCTGGTAGAGTTCCATCCGTTGTCCGAACGGCTCCGGCGGTTCGCGGCACATTCCCCCGTAGCTCAACGGCAGAGCATTCGACTGTTAATCGAAGGGTTGTTGGTTCGAATCCAACCGGGGGAGCGATCCTGAGGCCCCTGCACCGACCATGTCGGTGCGGGGGCTTCTTCGTGCCTGGAGGACGACCGGGCCGAACAGTTCAGCGAGCGTGATGTCGAGCCACCCCGCGATCGAGGCCAGTTCGGGGAACGTGAAGTCCTGCTGTCCGCTCATCCGCCGGCTGACCGCGCTGCGTGTCAGGCCCATGTGCCGGGCCATGTCGGACTGGTTGACCTGCCGGCGGCCCATCCAGGCGCGGATCTCCGCGAGGAGTGCGGTCTTGATTTCTGACTCATCCATGTGTCCAGCGTAGCGAAGGGCAGGCCAGTCGTCATGGGATACGAAAAAAAATTGCTACATAAGCAACATACGGCTTGACCAGTGTTGCGGGTAGCACAACACTGGTGGCCATGACGAGACAGAAGCAGTTAACTCTGCAAATCCGCTCCAGGTTGGCCCTGGCCGACAAAAGCATGGGGGACCTGGGCGAAGCCCTCGGTCTAAGCCGCGCATCGGTGTCAGCACGTATGAACGGGCACCGCGATTTCACCTTCACGGAACTCGAGACCGTCGCTGACTTTCTTGGGTTGTCGATGCGAGACCTCTTCGTGTTCGAGGCCGAGGAGGGGAAGCCGTGACGGCGACAGTGGTTGACCCTGACCACGGCGCGTCCATGACTGCTGCGGCAGCGCGTGACCTCACGGACCAGATTAAGACTGGCATGGAGTCGGTCTACCACCTCATCCGTTCGGCATATCGAGGACGGGCCTGGGCCGTTCTTGGCTACCGCAGCTGGGACGACTACGTGACCCGTGAGTTCGGAAACCTCCACCTCCGTCCGCCCTTGGAATATCGGCAGGACGTGGTCCTCTCACTTCGTGAGGCCGGCATGAGCGCACGCGCCATCGCAACCGCCACTCAGTTGTCTAAGAGCACCGTGCACCGGGAACTCGACGCGACGGCGGGTCGAGATGTCCCAAATGGGACACCTGGAAACGCTCGGCGGGTGACTGGCACGGACGGGAAGACCTATCAGCCGGTGCGCGAGCGAGCCGCGACGTCGTCCGAAGGGCCAGAGGCGGTGCTCGAGGGCCAGATGGGCCTGGACTCGGTGCTGGACATGCCGGCCGAGGACTTCGGGATCGAGCCGCTGAACTTGGTCCGGCACGACGAGGAACAGAAGGGCCGCGCGCGTCGTGTGCTGACTGCGTTCAACGGGTCGGGTGCGGCCGCGGTGCCAGCGCTGATCAAGGCGGCTACCCCGGTGGCCTCGCTGGTGTCTCCGGCGACGGGTAAGGCGCTGGTCGAAGACGAGGACTTGCACGGGGTCGTGTGGGACTCGGTGCGGTGCGTGCGGACGCTGGCGCACGTGATCCGGTCCGTGGGGCATGTCGAGGGCGAGTCCCAGGCGGAGATCCGGTCGACGCTGCGGGACGCGGTGGACGACCTGGATGAGGTGCTGAAGAAGATCGAGGAGGGCACGCGATGAGCGCGCAGCAGATGTGGGAGGCCCGAACGTCTGGGCCGAAAAGGGCGGAAGCCCCGGCCAGCGGGCAGGCTGTCGGGGCTTCCGAAAACGCTCAATCCGAGACGGTGCACATTCCAAAGAACACGCTGGTCGAGCACTCAAAGGATAGCACCGGGGCGCGGCCCACGGACAGTGGGATTCGGACGCTTCCGCGCCGGGTCAACCCGAACGATGGGCGGTTCATCCGGGCCGTGGTGGCCGGGACCGCTGTGGCCGGGCTGGTGGCGTTCTCCATTTCGTTCGCGGCGCTGTACGAGGTCGCGGCGTGGCTGGGGCTGCCGCCGTTCATGCATTGGGCAGTGCCGGTCTTCATAGACCTGGCGATCCTGGTCTACGCAGGCTCCGTACTGGTGCACGAGTCTCGAGGGGAGTCCGCGCGGGCGTCGTGGTGGGCGCTGGGGGCGTTCACGGGGCTGTCGATGATCGCCAACGGGGCGCATGCGTGGAGTGCTGAGAACGCGAGCGTGTGGCAGTCCGTGGTGGGTGCGCTCATCGCGGTGATGGTTCCGGTGGCGGTGTTCGTGGCCACGGATCAGCTGGCGCGGGTCGCGGTGGAGAACCCGGACTCGCGGCGGGCCGAGCGCGCATCGCAGGTGTCGGAGGAAGCAGAGCAGCTGAAGGCTCAGGCGGAGCTGGATCGTCAGCGCGCGGAGCTGGAGGCCGAACTCGCAGCGAGCCGCTGGCAGATCGAGGCCCAGCGGCGCGAGGCCGAGCGGGAGGCCGAGGTGGCCGAGGCTCGGCACCGGCAGGAGCTGGAACGGATGGAGCGTCAAGCCAAACTCGAGACCGAACGCGAGGCCCGCGAGGTTCCGCAGGCCGTGGTCGAGGAATCGCAGGTCGCCCAGGGGATCGAGGTCGTCGAGACCGTGGCGTCGTCAGAGCCGGTCGCCGCAGAGACGAAGACGGTGGAGAAGGCATCGGGTGCGGACATCACCGCATGGATCGTGGCCCGTGCGCAGGAGGGCCAGGTGCCCTCGGCGGCGGAGGTCGCAGAGAAGTTCGGGTGCTCAGAGCGCACCGGGCGCCGCCGCTTGGCCGATGCCCGTGAGGCGCACGCCGAGGCATTCGGGACCGAGGAGGAGCAGGCATGAGCATCGAAGCGATGAAGTGGGCGCAGAAAGTCGCGGAGACAGGCCAACTCAACACCGGCCAGGCGTTCGTGCTTTTGCTGCTGGGTGACCATGCGGACGAGGCGTGGTCGTGCCACCCGAGCCAGGAGTTGTTGGCCCGGCGGTCGGCCCAGACGGTGCGTTCGGTGGAGCGGCACATCGCCCGCCTGCGAGACCTGGGCCTGGTGGACACCGAGTCTCGCTACGGGGACGGGCGCGGGCGGATCGGCTTGGGGCGTGTCAGATGGTCTGTGTAAGCCGTACCGAGAGGAACGGTAAGAATCATGACCATGATCGACGAGAAGAACCCAGGCGAGCCCTCGGGCCAGGACCTGGTCGAGCAGCTGAAAGCCTCAGGGCAGCTTGATGCCCTGTTCGCGCAGATCGACGCGGGCGGCGTCGAGCTCACCGGTGACGGCGGGTTCGTGCCCGCGCTGGTCAAGGCCGCGCTCGAGCGGGGCCTGCAGGCCGAGCTGACCAGCCATCTGGGCTACGAGAAGGGCTCGAGCGAGGCGCCGAAGCACGCCAACTCCCGCAACGGGACCACCCCGAAGACCGTGGAGTCCGAGGTCGGGCCGATCGAGCTGGACGTCCCGCGAGACCGGGGCGGGTCGTTCACCCCGCGCCTGGTGCCCAAGGGCCAGCGGCGCCTCGGGGGCCTGGATGACATGATCATCAGCCTCTATGCCGGCGGAATGACGATCCGGGACATCCAGCACCACCTGGCCTCCACGATCGGCACGGACCTGTCGCACGAGACGATCTCCAACACCACCGACGCCGCGAGCGAACACGTCCTGGCGTGGC
>NZ_UNRH01000013.1:0-58854 GCF_900537135.1 Micrococcus sp. Alg238-R198 | reverse complement strand
GGGGTGGTCCCGTTGCGGGGGTGGGSGTGCTTCGGCGCCTCGCTCGAGCCCTTCTCGTAGCCCAGATGGCTGGTCAGCTCGGCCTGCAGGCCCCGCTCGAGCGCGGCCTTGACCAGCGCGGGCACGAACCCGCCGTCACCGGTGAGCTCGACGCCGCCCGCGTCGATCTGCGCGAACAGGGCATCAAGCTGCCCTGAGGCTTTCAGCTGCTCGACCAGGTCCTGGCCCGAGGGCTCGCCTGGGTTCTTCTCGTCGATCATGGTCATGATTCTTACCGTTCCTCTCGGTACGGCTTACACAGACCATCTGACACGCCCTCCAACGCCTGTGGCGTGACGAAGGGCTCCGGGTCCCGCAGCGGCGTCGACGCAAGCGCGTCGGGTCCTCGACCGTCGACGCGCCGACGGCGGACGCGCCGAACGTGGTGTGGGCGGTGGACTTCCAGTTCGACGCCGACGAGCACGGACGACCGATCAAGATCTGCTCGATCGTCGACGAACACACCCGGGAGTGCATCGGCGGGCTCGTGGAGCGCTCGATTACCGCCGACCGACTCACCGCCCACCTCGAGGACCTCGTCGCCGCCCGGGGCGCCCCGGCGGTGCTCAGGTCGGACAACGGGCCGGAGTTCATCAGCGAGGCGATGGCCGACTGGGCCGGCACCCGCACCGGCCTGTCCTACATCCCTCCGGGCTCGCCGTGGCGCAACGGGTACGTCGAGTCGTTCAACAGCCGGATCCGCGACGAGTGCCTCAACATCAACAGCTTCTACTCGCTGCTGCACGCACAGGTCATCATCGGCGACTGGAAGGACGAGTACAACCACCACCGCCGGCACTCCTCGCTCGGCTACCTAACCCCAGCCGAGTACGCTCGGCAGTGCACCCATCAAATGGAAACCGGCGACTCACAGAACGTCCGGACCGAATGAAGGGGGCGGCTCACTCCTCGCTCGGCTACCTAACCCCAGCCGAGTACGCTCGGCAGTGCACCCATCAAATGGAAACCGACGACTCACAGAACGTCCGGACCGAATGAAGGGGGCGGCTCACACCCACATAGGAGCGGCACGAAACCCGGGACGCTTCAAGGAGACCGTGAACGGGCTCTACAAGGCCGAGCTCATCCACGCCAAGCGGGTGTGGGAGTCGACCGAGGCGGTCGAGCTGGCCACCATGGGGTGGGTGCACTGGTGGAACACCACCCGCCTGCATGAGGCCCTTGGCTATCACACTCCCGCAGAGGTTGAGGCGGCTTACACTCACGATCAGGATTCAGCGCCCGTTGCATCCTGACCTCGGAACGGAACCCAGGGCGCTTCAGTGAGCAGTAGTCCGGGGAGGCCGACGACGCCTGCGCCTGAGGCGTTCCCTTTCACCTCCACGACGGCGCCCGCGCCCTACCGCGCGAGGGTGCGGGCGCCGTTGTGCGACGTGAGGGCTGGGCCACGAGCCTTAATCCGCTGGTCAGCTTCCCGTTCGAAAGAATCACCCTCAGGCATGATGTTGCCGTTTGCCTTCCCATCCCTCTGACACTGCTGAGGCCACCATGACCAATCCGTCCGTCTATCCCCGCGGCTACCGCCCCCGACACGCGGCTGATGGGCCCGATTCGACTCCTGTGGTGGCCCGAAGGCAGGCGGACTGGCGACCGGAGATCCAGGGTTTGCGCGCGGTAGCCGTCCTTCTGGTGGTGGTGTTCCACATCTTCACGGACAGGGTGTCGGGCGGCGTCGACATCTTCCTGTTCATCTCGGCTTTCTTCCTGACAGGCTCCTTCACCCGCAAGATGGAGGCTGGAAGGCCCCTCGCGGTGGGGCGCTACTGGCTTCACGTCTTCACGCGCCTCATGCCCATGGCGGTGCTGACGATCTTGCTTACCTTGGTTGCCGTTGCCACGGTGTATCCGCTGGCCGACCGTGCTTCGTGGCGGACGGAGGCGCTGGCGTCGGCCCTCTACGTGGAAAACTGGGCCCTGGCGTTCAATGCCGTCGACTACTACGCCGCCGACAACACCTCGCTGTCCCCCTTCCAGCATTTCTGGTCGCTGTCGGTCCAGGGGCAGGTGTTCATCCTGTGGCCGCTCCTCTTCCTTGTCTCAGCCCTGGTGGCCCGCCGCACCGGGGCGCGGCCCCGAGCCGTCCTCACGACTGCGTTCGCCTCGGTGTTCGTCGTGTCCCTGCTGTGGTCGGTGACCCAGACCTCCCAGAACCAGGCGTTCACGTACTTCGACACTCGGGCTCGCCTATGGGAGTTCGCCCTCGGTTCCCTCCTGGCGCTCGTCCTTCCATTCATTCACCTGGGACGGCGCACACGGGTGTTCCTCGGCTGGGCAGGGCTCGCGAGCATGATCGCCGTCGGCGTCGTGGTGGACGTCCAGGGCGCCTTCCCCGGCTGGATCGCGCTGTGGCCGCTGATGTCGGCCACTGCTGTGATCGTCGCGGGCACCAGCGGCTCCCATTTCGGTGTGGACCGGGTACTGGCTTCCCGCCCGCTCACCCGCTTGGGTGACTCCGCCTACGCTCTCTACCTCATTCACTGGCCGCTGCTCATCACCTATTCCGTCCTCACGGGGTCACAGAAACCCGGCGCGGCCGCAGGCGTCGTTCTCGTCGTCGTCTCCCTCGGCGCGGCCCTCCTCCTCTCGGTGCGCGTGGAGCGTCCGCTACGAGCGTGGGGCTGGCCCCAGACGGCCGCCTGGCGGTCCGCCGTCGTACTGGGGACCTGCGCCGCTCTCGTTGTGGCGCCGGTGACCCTGTGGCGCGGCGCCGAGGCAGCGGAGTCCGCACGAGTCCTCGAGGCGGCCGACCGGAACAACCCGGGCGCCGCCGTCCTGCGCCCCGACTACGAGCCAGCTGGAGACCCCGGTGCCCCCGTTCTGCCCGTGGTGGAGGGACGGTACCCCTTCCCCGAGTACCCCGAGGAGTGCGACCCCGCCCTGGAAGCACAGTTGACCGAGGTCGGAGCCGAGTCGTGCCATGTCCTCGTCCCACAAGCAGATCCGGCCGGCGTCGTGCTGATGGCCGGCAACAGCCACGTGATGCAGTGGTCCCCCGCTCTCCGGCGCCTCGGTGAGGAAAGACGGCTGGAGGTCGTCAGCTATACGCGGGGCAGCTGCCTGGTAGCGCCGATGGAGGAGCAGGTGGACGACTCCCCGAAGTGCCCGGACTTCCTCGCGGACCTCAACCTGGTCGTGGAGCATGTACGCCCGGACGTCGTCTTCATGCAGGGCACACGCAGCACCTATGAGGACGAGGAGATGCTCACCCCGGGGATGGTCGGGCGGATGGAGGAGATTGCGGGGACGGGTGCCCATGTCCTCGCACTCCGGGACAACCCCCGGTTCGCGGCCGGATCACCCACAACCTGCGGAAGGACACACGGGATCGATGCGGCGACATGCCGCTGGACGCATACCGTGCTCGATCCGAACACCAGCCCCCTGACCGGACTGGCCGATGCTCATCCCCGCATCGCGCAGGTGCAGCTGAACGACATGATCTGCCCGGGCCGTCAGTGCCAGCCCACGGTGGGCAACGTCCATGTGTACTGGGACGACAACCACCTCACCCCAACGTATGTAGAGACTCTTGCTCCCGTCTTCATCGAGCGTGCGCTGGCGGCCCTGGAGCATGACGGCATGCGTCTAGGTGTTGTGGGTCATGAGGTTCTTGCCACGGGGCGCCGGCTGAGATGAGACGAGCGGGCCCCTGCCGCAAGATGGAAGTTCCTCAACAACCCACCTGCCAGAAGAGACCCGCTCATGACTCACGCTAACGCACCCCTGACCCCCACCGGCCGTCTCAGGATGGTCCACCGCCACCTGCACGACGGGATCCCGCAGGCACACGTGGCAGCCGAGTTCCGGGTGAGCCGGCCCACGGTGGCCACCTGGGTCGCCCGCTACCGCGCCCAGGGAGAAGCCGGCCTTCAGGACCTGCCCAGCCGGCCGCACCGTTCACCTGCCCAGCTCGATCCGGTCCTGGTCGCCCAGATCCACGCCCTGCGGCGGGAGCGCAAGTGGTCCGCACGGCGCATCCATCACCACCTCGTCTCCGAGGGCCACCGGGTGTGTCTTCGTACCGTGGGACGGTGGCTGCACCGACTCGGGATCTCCCGCCTACGGGACCTGACCCCGGCCGGAGAAGACCTGCGCCAACGACCCCAGAAGATCACCGCGAGAGGGCCGGGGCACATGGTGCACCTGGATGTGAAGAAGATCGGGAAGATCCCAGACGGGGGCGGCTGGCGCACCCACGGACGTGAAAGTGAAGCAGGCCGTGCTTCCAAGCGCGGGCCTGGCCGGCGGGTCGGCTACACCTACCTGCACTCGGCGATCGACGGGTACACCCGCCTGGCCTACACCGAGGCGTTGGAGGACGAGCGGGCGGCCACGACCGTGAGCTTCTACTGCCGGGCGCGGGCGTTCTTCGCCGCCCACGGCATCACCGTGGACCGGGTGATCACGGACAACGGGAACAACTATCGGGCTGCGGACTTCACCGCGAAGGTGGTCTCGCTCGGGGGCCGGCATCACCGGATCCGACCCTACACCCCGCGCCATAACGGGAAGGTCGAGCGGTACAACCGGCTGATGGTCGATGAGGTCCTCTACGCCCGCCCCTACACCTCAGAGCAAGCTCGGCGTGAGGCCCTGGCGGTGTGGGTGAACCACTACAACTACCATCGGCCTCATACCTCCTGCGGAGACGCTCCTCCGGCCTCGTTGGCCCCGGCCCGAGTCAACAACGTCATGACCTCTTACACCTAGGGCGTGTCTGAGAATAGATGCACGAGTCAGCTGAGACCCTGGGGACATGTCCCGGTTCCAGATGCTCTCCGACGCCCAATGGGAGTTGATCGCCCCGATGCTCCCGACCCGGACCGGCCGCGCCGGCAGGCCGTTCGCCGACGCCCGCGCCATGGTGGAGGCGATCATCTACCGGTACCGGTGCGGAATCGCTTGGAGGGATCTGCCCGAGGTCTACGGGCCCTGGCAGACCGTGTGGACCTGGCATCGGCGCTTGGCCGAAGAAGGCACCTGGGACACGGTGCTGGCCACGCTGACCGCCGCCGCTGACGCCGAAGGCCTGATCGATTGGTCGGTCTCGGTGGACTCCACGATCGCCCGCGCCCACCAGCACGCGACGARCATCACCCGCCACACAGGGGGATGGATCGAACTACAAGAATCCGCGTGAGGAGCCGGCCGATCACGGCATCGGGCGCTCCCGTGGCGGGCTGAGCACGAAGATCCATCAGCTCGTCGATGGGACCGGRCTGCCGCTGGTCAGCCTGATCACCCCCGGCCAGGCAGGGGACTCCCCGATGCTGCTTCCTCTTCTGGCGCAGCTGCGCGTGACCCGGCCAGTAGGGCGGCCCCGGACCCGCCCCGAGGCCGTGCTGGGCGATAAGGCGTACTCCTCCCGGGCGATCCGCACCCACCTACGYGCCCGTGGGATCAAAGCGGTCATCCCCGAACCGGCCGACCAGCAGGGCCACCGCAGACGGCGCGGTGCCCGCGGCGGGCGCCCCGTCAGCCTCGACGCGGACGCCTACAAGGGCCGCAACGTCATCGAGCGTCAGTACGCTCACCTGAAGCAGTGGCGGGGTCTGGCGACCCGGTATGACAAGTACGCGATCATCTACAGGGCCGCTGTGGTCCTGAATGCTGTGCTCGCATGGTCCAAACGATTGTCAGACATGCCCTAGGCCGCAGGCGGAGGGGCCGGCGTCAGCCCGCGGGATGATCCGGGGCGGTCCTCAGGGCGTGAGGGAGGCGAGGACGTCGACGGCCGGCGCCTCCCGGACCCGGTGCGCCTCGGTGCCGGCCCACAGGTGGACGCGTTCGAGGTCGCCGGCGGCCGCGGCGGCGGCGCGCAGCCCCTTCGTCAGGACGTTGACCTCGGGGTACGCGGCGGGGGCGTCCGGGTGCTCCGCCATGAACGCGGTGGCCAGCGACCGCGCCCACCGCCCCGTGTAGGCGCGGGTCAGGCCGGTGCGGGCCCGGCCGTCGTCAGCGGAGAAGCGTGTCCCGGCCGCACACGCCGCGACGGCGGCCCGGTGCGCCGCCGAGGTGCCCGCCTCCGGGGTGAGGAGGAACGCGGTGCCGGCCGAGACGGCGTCCGCGCCGGCGGTCAGCAGGGCGCGCACGTCCTCGGCGGTGCCCACGCCGCCGGCGGCCACCACGGGCACGGCGCTCGTGGCCCCCGTCCCGACGACGTCGCGCACCGCCGGCAACACCGCCGGCAGCTCGGCGCGGGGCGGCTCCGCGGCCGGGTCCGACGTGCCCCGGTGCCCGCCGGCGCGGTGGCCCTGCACCACGAGGAACGCGGCCCCGTGCTCGAGGGCGGCCCGCGCCTCGGTCGCGTCCGTCACGGTGGCCCCGGCCGGGATGCCCGCGGCGGCCAGCCGGGCGAACACGTCCGCGGCCGGCAGGCCGAACGTGAAGGAGACCAGCGGCCACGCCTGCTCCTCGGCGGCGGTGAGCAGGGCGTCGAAGTCGGCCCGTTCGGCGTCGGGGTCCGGGACCACGTCCGCGGCCGTGGGCAGGTCGGCGGCGCCGTCGGCCGTCAGGTCCGCCCGGTACGCGGCGACGGCCGCCGCCCGCGCCGACCGTGCCGCCTCCGTGCGCGCCGCGTCCGGGATGGCCGTGTTCACCGCGTCCGGCACGAACAGGTTCACGCCCCAGCGGTCCGGCCCCTCCGCGCCCAGCAGCGCGCGCAGCGCGTCCACCTGCGCGCGCATCTGCGCGGCCGTCCGCATGCCGCCGGCGAGGAACCCGCCGCCGCCTGCGCCGACGACGGCGGCGACCAGCTCCGGGGTCGAGGGGCCGCCGGCCATCGGGGCCACCGCCACGGGCACGGGCGGGATCAGGCGGGCGCGGGTGACGTCGTCGGGGTGGGATGGCTGCGTCATGACCCCCAGAGTAAGGGGAGGGGTGTCGGCCCCACCCCGCGCCTACAGTGGGGCGCAGTACACGAGGAGAGGGGGTGCGCCGTGGAGGTGCTGCTCGCGCTCTCACCCATCCTGCTCACCCTCGTGCTGCTGCTCACCCGGCTGCCCGCGTGGGTGGCCCCGGCCGCCGGGACGGCCGTGGCCGTGCTGCTGGCCCTCACGGTCTTCGGCGTGGCCCCGGGCGACCTGGGCGGCGCGGTCGGCGCCGGCGTGCCCACGCTGCTCGAGATCCTGGCGATCATCGCCGGCGGTATCACCCTGTCCCGCGTCATGGAGTACTCGGGCGGGCACGCGCGCCTGGCCGCGTGGCTGTCGGCGGGCAACGGCCCCACGATCGCGACCGCGCTGCTCATGGTGCACGGCGTCATCCCGTTCCTCGAGACCGTGACCGGGTTCGGCGTCTCCCTGATCGTGGGTGTGCCGCTGCTGCTGGGTCTGGGCTACACGGCGTTCCGGTCCGCGCTGATCTCCGTCCTCGCGCTCACCATCGGCCCGTGGGGGTCCATGGCGCCGGGCACGCTCATGGGCGCCCGCCTGTTCGGCCTGGACTTCCGGGAGATCGGGGTCACCGCCGCGGTGTTCAACCTGCCGGCCTGCCTGGTGGCGGGCGTGGCCACGGTGCTGCTGCTGCGCGGGGCGCGCGGCATGCGAGTCGACGTCGGCCCGGCCCGGACACTGCCCTGGCTCGGCGTCGCCGTGCTCTCCGGGGTCGCCCAGTGGGCGCTGATCCTGGGGGCGAACCTCGTGGTCGGCACCGCGCCGGCGGGCGCCGTCGCCACGTTCGTGCTCACCGTGGCCTGGCTGCTCGTGATCCGCGGCGGCCGGCTGCTGCCCGGGCCGGGGCGGGACGTGGTGCCGTACCTGACGCTCATGGCCGGCACCGTGCTGGGCACCACCGTGAAGGGCGCGTTCGGGCTCGAGGGGGCGGCGGCCCTCGTGGGGACGCCGGCGCTGTGGGCGTTCGTGGCGGTGGGCGTGGGCGTGTGGCTGCTCCACCTCGACGCCGCCGCCCGCCGCCGCGTCCCCCGCGAGGCCGGGAAGCTGTGGGTGGGCACCGCCATCCCCAACGCGCTCTACGTGGCGTTCGGGCTCATCCTCTCCGCCGGCGGGGTCTCGCAGGCGCTCGCGGGCGCACTCAGCGGGATGGGGGAGTCCTACCTGGTGGCGATGCCGTTCCTCGGCGCGTTCGCCGGCTTCATCACGGCCTCGAACACCGGGGCCATGGCCCTGATCGGCCCCCTGCAGATGGACACAGGCGCCGCCCTGGGCGTCCCCCCGCCCTGGTCCAACGGCCTGCACAACGCGGCCGCGGGCTGGGGCATCGTCGCCGGGCCCGCTCGCATCCAGGTGGCCCACGGCATGGCCGCGGGGGCGCAGTCGCCGCAGATGCCCGGCTGGGCCGTGACGCGGCGGAACCTGTTCGTGGTGCTGCTGCCGGCCATGCTCGCCGGGATCCTCGGCATGGCCGTGATGGGCTGGTTCCTGCTGCCGCGGTGACGCGCGGGGGGTGGAGCGGGGCCCGGGTGGGGCGGCCCGGTTCCGTGGGCGGAAGCGGCAGGCCAGAGCGTTCCGTGGGCAGAAGTGCCCTCTCTTCTGCCCACGGAGGCGACGGGGTTGTGGGTTCTGCCCACGGAGGCGACGGGGTTGTGGGTTCTGCCCACGGAGGCGATGGGGTTGTGGGTTCTGCCCACGGAGGCGCCGGGACTGCGGTGGCCGGCCGGGCGCGGGAGCCGGCCCGGTCCGCCCCGAGGCGGGGGCCGACGTCGACCTTCGGTGGACGCGCGGCGGCCTGTGCGCCTCCTAGGCTGGGCGCCATGATCCGAGTAGTCGTGGCCGACGACCAGGCGTTGATGCGCACCGCCCTCGAGCACTTCGTGGCCCAGGCCGAGGACCTCGAGGTGGTCGGCTCCGCCGAGGACGGGGTCCAGGCCCTCGAGGCGGCCCGCACGCTGGCCCCCGACGTCGTGCTGATGGACATGCAGATGCCCCGCATGGACGGCGTCGAGGCCACCGCGCATCTCCGCCGAGGCCCCCGGCGTGCGCGTCCTGGCGATCACCACCTTCTCCTCCGAGCAGTACCTCGTGCCCGCCTTGCGCGCCGGCGCCGCCGGCTACCTCGTGAAGGACGCCCCGCCGGCCGAGGTGGTGGACGCCATCCGCCGCGTCCATGCCGGGGACGCCGTGTTCTCCGCCCGCGTGGCCGCGGACCTGGTGGAGGCCGTCACCGCGGCCCCCGAGCACACCGCCCCCTGCCCGGCCGAGCCCCTCGCCCCGCACGAGCGCCTCACCGAGCGCGAGCTGGACGTGGTCCGCGAGCTCGCCAAGGGCGCCTCCAACGCGGAGATCGCCGGCGCCCTGTTCCTCGCGGAGGCCACGGTGAAGTCCCACATCGGCAAGGTCCTGGACAAGTGGCAGGTCCGTGACCGCGTGCAGATCCTCATCCGCGCCGCCCGCGCGGGCCTCGTGGACATCGGATGAGCATCGCGGCGCCCGCCCCGGCTCGGACGACGACGGCGACGTCGCCCCCGCCTGCCGAGTCTCCCCTGGGCTCCCGCCTGCCGGCGATCCTGCGCACGGAACCCGTCTCCCGGCACACGCGGATCGTCCTCTATGTGATCGTCGGGCTCATGGTGCTGGGGGAGATCCTCACCCTGATGCTGGGGCCCACGGTGGCCGCCGGGCTGAGCGCCGACCCCGAACTCGCGGGCATCCTCGAGGAGGACGGCGGGCTGACGGGTGAGGGGCGGGAGCCGCTCCTGCGCTGGGTCCTGTTCCTGGCGAGCGTGCTGGTCACGCTGCTGTTCGGGTGGCAGCCCACCCTCGCGGCGGTGTTCGTGCTGCTCGGGTGCACGTTCGGTCTGGTGGGCCTCGTGGAGGCGGACCACGCGCACCTCACCCCGCAGGCGTTCAGTGGCGGGGTCGTCCTGGGCGCGGCCATGGTGACGCGGTACTCGCACCGGGTGTTCGTCTGGTTCGCCCTGGGCGCCCTCATCCTGCTCACCGTCGCGGGCGAGGTCCTCACCGACGGCACGTGGGCGGACGAGGACAGCCTCAAGGGCGTCATGGTCATCACGCTCATCGTCGCGCTGTGCGTGGCGGTGCCGGCCTTCATGATCCGCCGATCCCGGCATCGGGCCCGGGACCGCGAGGCGGCCCTGCGCCGGGCCGAGGAGGCCGCCGCCTGCGCCGCGGAGGCCGAGCGGCAGCGGATCGCGGCGGAGCTGCACGACGTCGTCGCGCACGGGCTCACCGTGATCTCGATGCAGGCCGCCATGCTGCCCACCCAGAGGGACCCGGACAAACGGGCCGCCGCGGAGAAGGCCATCGAGGAGGCCGCCCGGCAGTCCCTCGTGGACCTGCGCCGCATGCTCACCGCGCTGCGCGGCTCCTCCCGCAACGCGCAGACGGCGGAGGGGGACGCCGTCGTGGACCTGCCGGCCCGCCTCGACGAGTTCGAGGCCCAGCTGCACGCGGCCGGGTTCGCGGTCGAGCGCTCGCTGACCGAGCTGGACGAGCTGCCGCGCTCCCTGGAGCTGACCGTGCTGCGTGTGGTGCAGGAGTCGGTGACGAACATCCTCAAGCACGCCCCGCGCCGCGGCACGGTGCGCCTGACCTCGCAGCTCGAGGGCGCGGACCGCCTCGTGCTGTGCATCGCCAGCCCCATGGACGAGGGCGAGCCCCGCCGCGACCGCGTGGTGGTCGCGATGGCCAGCGGCTTCGGCCTGGCCGGCATGCGCGAGCGCGTGGCCGTGTTCGGCGGCACCCTCACGGCCGGCCCGCTGGGCGGCTGCTGGGTGGTCCGCGCCGAGCTGCCGCTGCGCTGAGCCGGGGCGGGAGCCGCGTCCTCCCGCGTCCTCCCGCGTCCGGGGGCGAAAGTGGGCGGTATCCGCGCGGGATACCGCCCACTTTCGCCCCCAAAGGGACGGGGTGGGGTGGCCGACGACGGCGGCCCTCAGCCCAGCGGGACCGTCAGCTTCTCGCCGGGGGACAGGGTGTGCTCGCGGCCGGCGATGATCATCGGCACGTCGTGCCACATGCCCTCGCCCGCGGCCACCGTCACCTCCCGCTGGGTCATCTGGATGACCACGGGCTGCTGGCGGAACCGGATGGTGAACCGGGCGCCGGGCAGCTGGGCGGGCATGCGGGGGTGCAGCCGGACGACGTCGTCGCGCGTCTCGAGGCCCGCGTAGCAGCGGATCACCGTGTCCACGGTGCCCGCCATCAGGCCCAGGTGGATGCCCTCCTTCGTGGTGCCGCCCTGCGTGTCCGAGAGGTCCGACTCGAGGGCCTCCGTGAACAGGTCCCAGGACCGGTCCGGGTCCGTGCGGGCCGACACCCACGCGTGCACCAGCCGGGAGAGCGTGGAGCCGTGCGTCGAGCGGGCCTCGTAGTACGTGACCATCCGCTCGAACGCCTCCTCGGGCAGCTCGTAGCCCATGCGGCGCAGGATCCGGTCCAGCTCCTCGGCGGAGAACAGGTATCCGAGCATGAGGGTGTCGGCCTGCTTGGAGAGCTTGTACCGGTTGGTGGCGTCGCCCTCGGCCTGCAGGATCAGGTCCATGCGGCCGATGTTCCCGTACTTGGCGCGGTAGGCCTCCCAGTCGAACTCGAGCAGGTCCTGGTAGCCCTCGAACTGGGCGAGGATGCCGGCCTCCTCGCCCTCCTCGAAGAACGGCACGGTCAGACGGGTGCTGACCTCCTCCCAGCGCTCGATCTCCTCCTCGGAGATCTCCATGAGCTCGGGCAGGCCGTCGTCGATCGTGTCCAGCCAGCGGACCAGGCGGGCGGTCTCCGCGAGCACCCACGAGGTCAGCACGTTCGTGTACGCGTTGTTGCGCAGGCCGGAGCCGGGGGTCTCGGGATAGCCGTCGTGGAACTCGTCCGGGCCCATGACGCCGTGGATCTCGTAGCGGTCCGTGACGGCGTTGTGCAGGGTCATGGACATGAAGAACCGGGAGATCTCCACGAGCATCTCCGCGCCGTAGTCCGAGATGAAGGACGTGTCCTTCGTGATCTCGATGTACCGCAGCACCGAGTAGGCGATGTCCAGGGAGACGTGCCGCTGGTTGTGGGAGTTGTCCGGCATCCACATGCGCGAGCGCGGGTTCCACAGCTCGGTGGGCGTCTCCTCGGAGCCGTCCGCCCCGGACTGCCACGGGTACATGGCACCGGCCCAGCCCTCGGCCTGGGCGTTGGCGCGGGCCTCGTTGAGACGCCGGTAGCGGTACATCAGCAGGCCCCGGGTGATCTCGGGGCGGCGCAGCGTGAGCATCGGGTAGACGTAGATCTCGTCCCAGAAGATGTGGCCGCGGTAGCCCTCGCCGTGCAGGCCGCGTGCCCCCACGGAGGCGTCCAGGTCCCGGCGGCGGCCGTAGGCCGTCTGGAGCACGTGGAACGTGTGCAGGTTCAGGGCGAGCTGCTGGCGCAGCGACGCGCCGTCCTTGCCCATCGGGACCGCGGACCCCACCGGGGCCGAGTGGCCGGCGTCGACGACGGGCGGCGCGTATTCGCCGCCGGCCTCCGCCGCCGTGGAGCGGCGCTGATGCCGGTACGGCTCGGCCAGGTCGATGCGCACGGAGAACCGGTCCCAGTTGGTGCCCCAGCGCTGCTCGTGCAGGGTCAGCAGGTTGCGGAAGTTCTGGGCGCGCTGGACGTCCTTCACCGCCGACTCCCACACGGAGGCGTTGGCGTGGTCGTGGCTCGTGGCGACGGCGGCGATCTTCTCCAGCACGAGCGGCACGCCCTCGTCCACGTGGAGGAGGATGTCCTGGCCGACCACCAGGTCCGAGCCGTCCACGGGGCGGCGGATGGGCTCGTGGTGGCCCACCGGCGCCACCTGGCGGGTGCGGGTGGCCACGGCCACGTGGATGCCGGACTGGTTGGTGGCGGTCTCGAGCAGGACGGTCTCGCCGTCGATCTCCCGGGCCTGGACCGGCTCGAGGTGCTGGTTGGCGAGGGTGCGGTCGTCGGAGACGTTGAGGTTGGCCACGCGGCCCTCGATCTTCGAGCGCACCGTGAGGTCCCCGGACCAGTTCTCCGCCACGACGGTCAGCTCGATCGCGGCGAGGTGCCGGTTGGCCAGCGAGGTGAACTGTCGGGTGTGGACCGTGGTGCGCCGGCCCTGCTCGTCCTCGAAGGTCATGGTGCGGGAGAGCACGCCGCGGCGCAGGTCCATCTCCTGGCCGTACTCCACGAGGTTCTCCTCACCCGGCAGCAGCGGGCGGCCGTGGCGCGGGGTCACCACGAGCGGGGTCCAGTCCTGGATGTTGACCATGTGCTCGGTCTCCACGACCCGGCCCTGGACCATCGAGGTCAGCCGGTTGAACACCCCGGCCATGTAGGTGCCGGGGTAGTGGACGGAGGAGATGTGCGTGCCGGGCACAGCGCCGCGGGTGCCCCAGTACCCGTTGGCCAGGGTGCACAGCACCTCGCGCGTGCCCTCGGAGGCCGGGTCGAAGCGGTCCCAGCGCAGCACCCACGCGGGGTCGAACGGGGTGGTGGTGCGGTCCTCCAGATGCAGGGTCCCGTAGTCCTGGACCACCAGGTGGGCGCCGGCCGCCTTGAGTCGGCCCTTGCCGAGCTCGGGCTCGCGGTCCACGCCGATCACGAGGCCGAAGCGGCCGTCCGAGGCGGCCTTCACGCCGGAGACGGCGTCCTCGAGGACCATCGCGTCCGCGACGTCGACGCCCAGCTCGCGGGCGGCCTCCCAGAACATCGCCGGGTCCGGCTTGCCCGGCAGCCCGCGCTCGACGGCGGTGTTCCCGTCCACGATCACGGGGAAGAAGTCCAGCACGCCGCCGGCCGTGAGCACGGCGCGGGAGTTCTTGGAGCTGGTGACCAGTGCGACCGGCACACCCTTGGCCCGCAGCCGCTCGAGGAGGTCCTGGGCCTCCGGGAACACGCGGACGCCGTCGCGCTCGAGGACCTGCTCGAAGTAGCCCTGCTTGCGCTCGGCGAGGGCGAGGACGGTCAGCTCCGGGGCGGCGTCCGCCTCGGGGGCGTCGGCCTCCGGCACCCTCAGGCCGCGGGAGGCGAAGAACGTGCGGACCCCGTCCTCGCGGGGGCGCCCGTCCACGTGGTGCAGGTAGTCGGCGGCGGCGTCGAAGGGACGCAGCACGTCCGGGTCCGCGGCGACGACGGCGGCGTTGGCGGGCAGCGCGCCCACGGCGGGCAGCGCCCCGTCGAAGAGCTCCTTCCACGCCTGCGCGTGCACGCCGGCGGTGTCCGTGATGACCCCGTCCATGTCGAAGATGACGGCGCGGTAGCGGCGGAGCCGGTGACGGCGGGCGTTCAGGTCCTGCGGAGCGGCGGGGGTGAGCGTCTGCGACATGGGAACCAGCCTACGGGCGGGGAAGTGGGGCCGCACGGGGAGTGCCGCGGCGATGTTCACCGCAGCGAGCGCGCCGTCGTTCCGGCCGACCGCACCGCAGCGACATCACAGCGGTTCTCAGCTGCGGTGATGTCGCTGCGGCGCGGTGGGTTCCGGGAATAGGGTCGTGCCGACGGGGCGGACGTGTGCCCCCGCGCGCCGGAAGCGTGGCCCGGGAACGAGCAGGACACACTCGGCGGAGATGGCCGGGGGGCGAAGGGCTCATGAACTGGATGATGAGCAAGTGATGGATGCGAAGCCGACGCGGTTGCGGAAGAAGGCGACGCGGGAGGAGATCCTGGCGAGTCTGCCGGTGCAGGCGCGGGTGCGTCCGGCGCGGTGGTTGCTCCTGTGGCTGATCGTCGTGGTGTGCATCGCGGTGTTCGTGTGGGTGATCTTCCGGCCGTCGGAGGATGTCTCGGCCGGGTTCGGGGTGTGGCGTGTGGCGTCGTTCATCGGGTTGGCGCTGGCGTTGGCGGTGCTTCCCGCCGCGACGATGGGTCTGTTCCGGCCTCGGCATGTCACGTTCGATGAGCGACGGGTGTGGACGCGGGACTGGTCCGTGGACTGGGCGGACGTGAAGGAAGTCCGTGCTGTGGCGCCAGAGTCGGAGCACACGATGAAGGTGGCGCTCAAGGTGGACGAGCGGCTGTGGAACGAGGGTGGTCTGCGCAAGGCCAACCGGTGGGACTCGGGACGGCCGTTGCAGGGTGGCGGGTTGACCCGTGCGCAACCGCTCGTGCTCACGCAACCCGCGCTCGCGCCGTCGGCTCTGACGCTGCTGCAGGTCTTCGTCGAGTTGAAGAAGCGGAACCGTCGGGCGGGGAGCCCGCGGTGACGCGCCCCGGCCCCCGTCACCGCCGGGTCAGCAGTGTGAGCACCTCCGCGTGCCGGGTCTGCGGGAACATGTCGAACAACTGCACCCGCGCCACCCGATAGCTCGGCATCCGGGCCAGGTCCTGTGCCAGCGTCGTCGGGTTGCAGCTCGAGTACAGCACGGTGGGCGCGCCCGAGTCCTCCAGCGCGTCGGCCAGCTCGGCGCCGATGCCCCGCCGCGGCGGATTCACGACGACGGCGTCCGGGCGGGGCCGCCGTTTCTTGAACGAAAGCGCCTCCGGAGCCCGCCGTTTCTCGAACGAAAGCGCGGAGGTGGCGTCGCCGGCGGAGAAGCGCGCCCGGTCGGCCAGGCCGAGCTCCGCGGCCGTCTCCCGGGCCGCGGCCACCGCCTCGGCGGAGGACTCCATGCCCCACACGTCGCGCACGCCGGCCCGGGCCAGGTGGAACGCGAACCCGCCCACCCCGCAGTACAGGTCCCACGCCGACGCCGGCACACCGCCCTCGGCGACCCACGCCGCCGCCGTCGCGTACAGCCCCTCGGTCACCGCGGTGTTCGTCTGGAAGAACCCCTGCGGGCGCAGCCGCAGGCCGATCCCGTTCAGTTCCATCCGCAGGGTCGGCCCGCCGGCGAGCACGATCTCCTCGTCGCCCTCGGGCAGGGCCACGTGCTCGGGCAGCAGGTTCGCGCTCACCACGGCGGCGGGTGTCCCGCGCGCCGCGAGGTCATCCAGCAGCCCCGGCACCGCCGCGCGCAGCGCGTCCAGCCGGTCGGCGGAGCGCAGCACGAACCGGACCATCGCCTCCCGGTCGGGGGAGAGCGTCACGATCACGTTCTTCAGCTCGCCCGTGCGGGCGGCGACGTCGTAGGGCTCCAGCCCGGCCGCCGTCACCGCCGCCGCGCACGCCTCGAACACGCCCTCCATGCCGGCCTCGTACAGGCCGCAGTCGCGCAGGTCCACGCCGGCGCCGTCGTGATGGCGGGGGTGCTGCCGCGGGTCCAGGATGCCCAGCCGCGGCGCCGCCGCCGACCCCGTGACCACGAGCTTCGCCTTGTTCCGGAACCCGGCCTCCGCGGAGGCGAACGGCTCGGCCACGACCGTGTCCGCATCGAGCGCGTCCGCCAGCGCGGCCAGGACCGCGGCCTGCTTGTCCGCGAGCTGCCGGGCGTACGGCACGCCCATCAGCGGGCAGGAACGGCACTCGCCGACATCGAAGTGGGGGCACTGCACGGGCGTCGCCTCAGCCCTCGAGGCTGACCCGCAGGCCGGGCCGGTCCAGGCGGATCGCGAGCTGCTCGAGGGCCAGCTCGGCGGCCGCGGCCAGGTCCGCGTCCACGTCCATCACCATGCCGGTGAGCACGGGCAGGGCGGACTCGAGGTCCTCGGGGCGGGCGAGGGCACCCAGTGCGGACGCGGCCGACGCGCGGACCTCCGGGTCCGGGTCGGCACAGCCGGCCCGCACCGCGTCCACGAGGGTGCGGTCGACGGCGGCATCGCGGCGCAGCGAGCCGGCGCGGGAGGCGAGCACGAGGTGGGCCGCCGAGCGGACGTCCGCCTCGGGGGCGGTGAGCGCCCCGGTCAGGGCGGGCAGCGCGCTGCGGTGCCACGCGTGCATCAGGGCCAGGGCGCCGGTCGCGGCGGGGCTGAGGTCGCCGTCGTCGCCGGTGAGGGCGCGGGCGGCGCCCGAGGTGACGTCATCGGGAGTGGCCGCGCCGGTCATCAGGCGCACCGCCAGCCCGGCGACGGCGGCCTCCCCGCGCTCGGCGACGGCGGCCTCGGTGCGGCGGCGCAGGCGGTCGTGCGGAGTCTGGGGCTCCGCGGGCAGGGGGAGACGGTCGAAGGCGGTCATGGGTCCATTGTCCCCCGTGCGCGGACCCGCCTGGGGCGCGGCCGGGAGGTTCCCCGCAGACTCCTGGACGGGGCGTGACCGGCCGCACAGGGCCCGGACTCGGGTGATACGTTCGACGGCATGAGACCCCCCGGAGCCCTCGCCCTCGAATTCCGGGCGGACAGCTTCGATCATCCCACCGGCCTGGTGGACGCCGGCACCGTCATCTCCTGGATCGAGAAGGCCGGCTACGCCGTCGCGGCGAGTTGGGCCGGGACGTTCGTGCGTGCCCGCTACATGGGGCACACCCAGTTCCGGCACCCCGTGCCGGTGGACCGCCGCGCTGTGGTGCAGGCGCGCGTGGTCCACACGGACGGCGCCGAGGTGCACGTCCAGACCCGCCTGCTGCTGCCGGAGATCCGCGACGACGACGGCGACCCCGTGGTCGCCACCTCGTCCCTCGTGGTCTACGCCGCGGAGGAGGGCGGGGTGCCCGTGACCGTGCCGGTCTGGGAGCCCTCGACCCCCGGCCAGATCGAGCGCGACGAACAGGCCCGCCGCTCCACCGTGGCCCGCCGCGCCGTCGAGCGCGGCATGGCCCGACTGCCGTTCCCCGCGCCCGGGGAGGCCCCCGAGGAGATGAGCACCCTCGCGTTCCTGGCCCCCAACGCGGAGGCCACCGTGGGCGGCACCATCAACGCGGGCGCGATCCTGCGCTGGGTGGACGAGGCGGCCGCCGTCTGCGCCGCCCGCTGGACCGGACATGAATCCGTGGTCGCGGTGTTCGGCGGCGGTGTGCGCTTCGTGCGGAACATCCACGTGGGCGACCTCGTGCGCGTGGAGGCCCTCCTGGTGAACACCACGGAGCGGTCCATGCATGTGGCGCTGCGCGTCTACGCGAGCCGACGCACCGGGGCGGAGTCCCGCCTGGTGGCGCACTCGATCGCCGTCATGGTGGACGTCTCCGCGGAGGACCAGGCCCAGCGGGTGCGGCAGTACATCCCCGAGAGCGAGAGCGCCCGGAGGCTGCAGGAGACGGCGATCGAACTCGTGCGCATGCGCTCCGAGGTGAGCGCGGCCTGGACCGAGATGCGCCGCTCGACCGATCCGCGCTGACGGGGCCCTGAGTAGACTGAGCGAATGCGTCGACCGTCCCTGCCGTCCCTGTCCCGCCTGCCGGTCCGTCGTCTCCTCCGGGGAGCGGCCGTGGCCGCGGGCGTCGGTCTCGTGGGACTGCCGCTGACGGTCGCCGCCGGGCTCACCGGCGTGGACATGGTCAAGCGCGGCGGCCGAGTGCGCCGACCCGCGCCGAACCCCGGCGTGTTTGACGCCCACGTGGAGGGCTCCGAGCTGCGCATCTTCACCTCGGGTGAGGACCTCTACAAGGAGATGATCGCCGCGATCGACGGAGCGCAGCGGATCATCAAGTTCGAGACCTTCATCTGGAAGGGCGACCCCACGGGCCAGCGGTTCATGGACGCCTTCAACCGGGCGGCCGCGCGCGGCGTGGAGGTCTACGTCTCCTACGACGGGTTCGGGAACCTCGTGGTCCCGCCCCGCTTCTACCGTCAGCTGGACCCGCGCATCCACGTGTTCCGGCTGCCGGCCTTCGCCCGCCCGATCTGGCGAGGCGTGGTCCGGCACAGCGGGTTCAACCACTCGAAGATCATGGTGGTGGACGACGAGGTCGGCTTCGCCGGCGGCTTCAACATCGGCGACGACTACGCCCGCCTGTGGCGGGACACCCACGTGCGTGAGCGCGGCCCGGCGGTGTGGGCGCTGGGCCAGTCGATCTCCATCAAGTGGAACGCCCACCACCGCGCGGGCGAGCAGATGTCCTGGCGCCCCCCGGACACGTGGGACCCGCGCGTCACCGTGGCCGCGAACCAGCCGCCGCTCCTGGTCTACCCGATCCGGCTGAGCTACCTCGACGCCATCCAGCGGGCGCAGCACCGCATCCTCATCAACACGCCGTACTTCATCCCGGACCAGCAGGTCCTCGAGGCGCTGCTGCACGCGGCCCGGCGCGGGGTGGACGTGCAGGTGATGGTGCCGGAGGACTCCAACCACATCGTGGCGGACTGGGCCTCGCGCGGCTTCTTCGGGAAGATGCTCGAGGCCGGCATCACGATCCTGCTGTACAGGGCCAGCATGATCCACGCGAAGACCGCCACCGTGGACGGCATCTGGTCCACCGTGGGCTCGGCCAACGTCGACCGCCTCTCCCTGGGCTTCAACTACGAGTCCAACGTGGTGGTCGTGGACCGCGACTTCGCCGCCCGGATGGAGGAGATCTTCGCTCTCGACGCCCAGCGGGCCGTCCGGATCGACACCCCGCGCTGGGAGGACCGTCACGGCCTCGCCCGCGTGGTCGAGGCCCTGCTGGTACCACTGCGTCCCCTGCTCTGAGGACCCCGGGCGCTGAGCCAGACGTTTCTGCAGTTCTGACGCCCGATCCGCAGCGGAATCATCTGGCTCACGCCCCCCGCCGCGTGAGCCAGACGTTTCTGCCGTTCTGACGCCCGATCCGCAGCGGAATCATCTGGCTCACGCCCCCTGGCGACGTCTCCCGACCGTGCCGTCCCTTCCCGTCGCCGCCCGGGCTCACCCTCTCTCTTGCATACCCCTGGGGGTATACCCTACGCTCGTTCTCGACATACCCCAGGGGGTATCGGATGGACATCGAGACCCCCCGACCCGGAGGAGAACCATGCTGCTCGAGCGCATCTACGACGAGGACCTCGCCCAGGCCAGCTACGTGATCGGCTGCCAGGCGAAGAACGAGGCGATGGTGGTGGACCCCCGCCGCGACATCCAGGTGTACCTGGACCTGGCCGCCAAGAACGGCATGACCATCACCCACGTGACCGAGACCCACATCCACGCGGACTACCTCTCCGGCACCCGCGAGCTGGCCCACGCCACCGGCGCCCAGATCCACCTGTCCGGCGAGGGCGGCGAGGACTGGGCCTACGGCTTCGAGGGCAACCTCCTCAAGGACGGCGACACGGTGACGCTCGGCAACATCACCGTCGAGGCCGTGCACACCCCGGGCCACACCCCCGAGCACCTGTCCTTCCTCGTCACCGACGGCGCCTTCGCGGACGCCCCGGGCTACATGCTCACCGGCGACTTCGTGTTCTCCGGCGACCTCGGCCGCCCGGACCTGCTGGACGAGGCCGCCGGCGGCGTCGACACCCGCTTCGAGGGCGCCCAGCAGCTCTTCGCCTCCCTCAAGGCGAAGTTCCTGACCCTCCCGGACCACGTGCAGGTGTTCCCGGCCCACGGCGCCGGCTCCGCCTGCGGCAAGGCACTCGGCGCGCTGCCCTCCACCACGGTCGGCTACGAGCGCAAGTACGCGTGGTGGTCCGACTACCTGAAGAACGACGACGAGCAGGGCTTCATCGACGAGCTGCTCGACGGCCAGCCCGACGCCCACGCCTACTTCGCCCGCATGAAGCGCCAGAACAAGCAGGGGCCAGCCATCCTGGGCGAGCTGCCCGAGCTCGAGGAGCTGGACGCCGGGGGCGTGCAGGCGACGCTCGCCGAGGGCGCCGTGTTCGCGGACACCCGCGGTGTGGACGAGATCCTCGCCGGCACCGTGCCGGGCGCGCTGGCCTTTCCGTCCCGCGGCAAGGTCGCCACGCACGCCGGCTGGGCCTACGACCCGGAGAGCGACGACGCCGCCCTCGTCCTGCTCGCCGAGGACCGCGAGGACGCGCACACGATGCGCGACCACATGATCCGCGTGGGCGTCGACGCCGCCGCCGCGTTCACCACCTCCGTGGACGGCCTCACGTTGGAGCCGGTGCCCACCGTGCAGGCCGACGAGCTGCGGTCCCGCATCGAGGCCGGCGAGGTCGGCGCGGAGCAGGACACCGTGCTGGTGGACGTGCGCAACAAGACCGAGTTCTCCCACGGCACCGTGGCGGACGCCCGGCAGCTGAACGCCGGCAAGGTGCTCTTCCACCAGGAGGAGCTGCCGAAGGACAAGACCCTGGTGACCTTCTGCCAGTCCGGCCTGCGCAACATCGTGGCCGCCCAGGCGCTGCGCCGCGCCGGGTTCGACGTGATCGAGCTCGAGGGCAGCTACGCCGCCTGGCAGCAGTCCTGACACACCCCCAGACCAACCCCGAGGAGCCCCTCCCATGAGCGTCACCCTGTCCCCCGTCGCCCCGCGCGACCTGAAGGCCGAGCTGGCCGCCCGCCCCGACGCCGTCGTGCTGGACGTGCGCACCCCCGGCGAGTTCGAGACCGAGCACATCGCCGGCTCCTACAACGTGCCGCTGGACCTGCTCCAGGAGCACGCGGACGAGGTCGCCGCCCGCCTGGACGGCACCGCGGTGCTCGTCTGCCAGTCCGGCAGCCGGGCCGGCACCGCCCAGGACCGTCTGGCCCAGGCCGGCTTCACCTCCGCGCGCGTCCTGCAGGGCGGCATCTCCGCCTACGCCGAGGCCGGCGGCGAGGTCGTCCGCAGCGGCAACCGCTGGTCCATGGACCGTCAGGTCCGCATGACCGCCGGGTCCATCGCGCTGGTCGGGGCCGTGGCCTCCCAGGTCGGCTCGAAGCGGTTCGGCCTCATCCCCGCCGCGATCGGCGCGGGCCTGTCCTTCTCCGCCGTGTCCAACACGTGCGCCATGGCGTCCGTGCTGGCCAAGATGCCGTGGAACCGCCCCGCGCAGGAGCGCTCCGCGGGCGACGTGATCGGCCGCATCCCCACCGGCGCGGGGAAGCGGAGCTGACCCGTGATGTGGATCGTCCTCGCCCTGGCCCTCGTGGTCGGCCTGCTGCTCGGCCTCATGGGTGGCGGCGGGTCGATCCTGATGGTGCCCCTGCTGACGTACGTGGCCGGCCTCGAGCCGAAGCAGGCCATCGCGGGCTCCCTGTTCGTGGTGGGTGTGACCTCGCTGGTCTCAGTGCTGCTGCACTCGCGGCACGGCACCGTCCGGTGGCGCACCGGCCTGATCTTCGGCGCGGCCTCGATGGTGGGTGCCCTCCTGGGCGGCGTCGTCGGCGGCTTCCTGCCGGGGACCCTGCTGCTGATCGCCTTCGCGGTGATGATGCTCTTCACGGCGTGGGCCATGATCCGGCCCAAGAAGACGCAGCCGGCGGCCGCCCCCTCAGTGGAGGCCTCGGCTGACGTCGAGCCCCGCCGCCACCCGCTCGGGAAGATCCTGCTGGAGGGCGTCGTCGTCGGCTTCGTCACGGGCATCGTCGGCGCCGGCGGCGGGTTCCTCGTGGTCCCTGCGCTGGTCCTGCTCGGCGGCCTGCCGATGTCCGCTGCGGTGGGCACGTCCCTGCTGGTGATCGCCATGAAGTCCTTCGCGGGCCTCGGCGGCTACCTGACCAGCGTGACGCTGCCGTGGGACCTGCTGCTGTGGGTCACCGGTGTGGCCGTGGTCGGTGCGCTGATCGGCGTTCCGCTCATGAAGCGGGTCCCGGAGAAGGCGCTGAAGAAGGGCTTCGGCTGGTTCGTGCTGGCCATGGGCCTGGTGATCCTCGTCCGGGAGCTCATCGGTCTCCTCGTGTGACATCCGGCGACGTCGCCGGATACCCCTGGGGATATGATTCCCCTCCCCGCCACCGTGACAAAGGAGGTCGCCGTGCGCACCGCCGACGCCGAGACCCAGCGCAAGATCCTCAACCGCCTCAAGCGGGCCCGCGGCCAGCTGGACGCCGTCATCCGCGAGGTCGAGGGCGAGGGTCGCTGCAAGGACGTGGTCACGCAGCTCTCCGCCGTCTCCACCGCGCTGGATCGCGCCGGCTTCGCGGTCGTCTCATCCGCCATGCAGTATTGCCTCGCCGACCCCGAGAAGGCGGAGGACGAGGAGAAGCTCACCGTCGCCGAGCTCGAGAAGCTCTTCATGACCCTGGCCTGACCGGCCACCCCGAAGCCCCCTCGCCGAAAGGATCCCTCATGTGCCGTCCGGCGCGCTGACCCGTCTGCCGCAGGGCCACCTGGGCCGGATGCGGCCGGCACGTCGAGTCCCTCAAGGCCGTCGTCCCCGCGGCGCAGTGGTGCGATGGCCGTCACCCTGATGCCGAGCGCGACGCAGCCCGCGCGGGCCGTGCCGGGGCCGCAAGGTTCTTCGCGAGGCTCTTCGGGCGCTGAGCCAGGCGTTCCGGGGGCGTGAGCCAGATGTTCGTGCTGTTCTGAGGGACCCTCAGCCGCGGAAACGTCTGGCTCACGCCCCCCGTCTGGCGTCGCTCAGTCCTCGTACGGGTCCGCCAGCGGGTGGTTCGGCAGCCGGCTGTCCGGGGTGCGCCCGCGTCCCCTCGACGACGGCTGCTGCCCGCGCCCTCCCGCGGCTGGGGCACAATGAGCCCGGCCCCCTTCGGCCCACCTCACTGCAGCCCACGCGGCCGCGCGCCCATCCCGACTCCCTGGGAGCCCCATGCTCTGGACCCTGCTCCGCCGTCACGGCCGGCGCTATCGCGGCGCCGTCGCGGCCGTCGTCGTGCTGCAGCTGATCAGCACGCTGGCCATGCTGTACCTGCCCAGCCTCAATGCCCGCATCATCGACGAGGGCGTAGCCCGCGGCGACACCGCCCGCATCTGGGACATCGGCCTCGTGATGCTCGGCGTCGCGCTGGTGCAGGTGGTCGCCGCGATCGCCGCCGTGTGGTTCGGGGCGAAGGCCTCGATGGGCGTCGGCCGGGACCTGCGCCGCGCCGTCTACACCCGCGTGGACGCGTTCTCCGCGGAGGAGCTCGGCCGCTTCGGCGCCGCGACCCTCATCACGCGCGGCACCAACGACGTCAACCAGGTCCAGATGCTCACCCTCATGGCCCTGAACTTCATGGTGGCCGTGCCGATCATGGCGGTCGGCGGCATCATCATGGCCATCCGCGAGGACCCGGGCCTGTCCTGGCTCGTGTGGGTCTCCGTGCCGGTGCTGCTGGTGATCGTGGCGTGGATCGTCGCCCGTCTCATGCCGCTGTTCCAGCGGATGCAGGACAACATCGACGACGTCAACGGCGTGCTGCGCGAGCAGATCCAGGGCATCCGCGTGGTCCGCGCGTTCGTGCGCGAGCGCCACGAGACACGCCGGTTCACGGACGCCAACGCCGCCCTGACGGAGACCTCCGTGCGGATCGGCCGGCTGTTCGTGCTGCTCGGCCCGGTCATCACGATGATCCTCCACCTCGCCACCGCCGCCGTCCTGTGGTTCGGCGGCGAGCGCGTGGACGCGGGGCTCGTGCAGGTCGGCGCGCTCACCGCGTTCATGCAGTACCTGCTGCAGATCCTCATGGCGGTGATGATGGGCACCTTCATGATGATGATGCTCCCGCGCGCCGTGATCTCCGCGGGCCGCATCGGCGAGGTCCTGGACACCGTCCCCACGCTCGGTGAGCCGGTCCGCCCGGTGACCCCCGCGCGTCGCGACGGCGCCGTGGAGCTGCGCCACGTCACCTTCCAGTACCCCGGCGCCGAGGCGCCGGTGCTCGACGACGTGAGCTTCGCCGTCGCCCCCGGCACCACGACGGCGATCATCGGCTCGACCGGCTCCGGCAAGTCCACGCTGATCAGTCTGCTGCCGCGGCTGTACGACGCGACGTCCGGCGAGGTGCTCGTGGACGGCGTGCCGGTGACCGACCTGGCCCGGGCCGAGCTGACCGAGGCCGTGGCCCTCGTGCCGCAGAAGCCGTACCTGTTCTCCGGCACCGTGCGGGAGAACATGCAGTTCGGGGCCCCGGACGCCTCGGACGAGCGCATCTGGGCGGCCCTCGAGACGGCCCAGGCCGCCGACTTCGTGCGCGCCCGCACCACCGGCAAGGGAGAGGCGGCGGCTTCCGGTCTGGACTCGCGGCTGTCTCAGGGCGGCACGGACGTCTCGGGCGGCCAGCGCCAGCGCCTGTCCATCGCGCGTGCCCTCGTGGCCGAGCCGCGGGTCCTCGTGTTCGACGACTCATTCTCCGCCCTGGACGTCACCACCGACGCGCGGCTGCGGGCGGCGCTCGACCGCGCGGCGGCCGGGGTGACCCGGATCGTCGTCGCCCAGCGGGTGGCCACCATCACCGACGCCGACCAGATCATCGTGCTGGACGAGGGCCGCGTGGTCGGCCGCGGCACCCACGCCGAGCTGCTGGCGGACAACCAGACCTACCGGGAGATCGTGGACTCCCAGCTGACCGCGGAGGACGTGGCATGAGCGAGCACCTGACGGACGAGGAGATCCTCGAGATCCAGGAGCAGGGCGCCACCGACGACTGGGGCGGCGGGCCGGCCCGCAAGGCCAAGGCGTTCTGGCCGTCCGCGAAGCGGCTCATGAGCCTGTTCCGCACGGAGAAGCTGGGCCTGGTGGTGGTCGCGCTGATGGTGCTGGTCGCCGTCGTGCTCAACGTGTGGGCCCCGCACGTCCTGGGCCGGGCGATGGACGTGATCTTCGGCGGCGTGGTCTCCGCGCAGATGCCCGGCGGGCTGAGCCGCGAGCAGGTCATCGACGGGCTGCGCGCCCAGGGCGAGGACCAGGCCGCAGAGATGCTCTCCGGCATGGCGTTCACGCCGGGCGAGGGGATCGACTTCACCGAGCTGGGCCGGCTGATCCTCATCGTCCTGGGCATGTACCTGGTGGCGCAGACCTTCATGTGGCTGCAGGGCCGCGTGCTCAATGACATCGTCATGCGCATCGTCTTCCGCCTGCGCGAGGAGATCGAGGCCAAGATCAACCGGCTGCCGCTGAGTTACTTCGACCGCGGGCAGCGCGGCGACCTGCTCTCCCGCGCCACCAACGACGTGGACAACGTCCAGCAGGCCCTCCAGCAGGCGTTCGCCTCGCTCGTGTACTCGGTGCTGACCGTGATCGGCATCGTCGGCATGATGTTCTGGCTGTCCTGGCAGCTCGCGCTCATCGCCCTGGTCGCCCTGCCGGTGGCCGGTGTGGTGGTGGGCGTGATCGGCAAGAAGTCCCAGGCGCTCTTCTCCGCGCAGTGGCGGGAGACGGGCCGGCTCAACGGGCACATCGAGGAGTCGTTCACGGGGCACGAGCTGGTGACCGTGTTCGGCCGTCAGCGGGACATGGCCGCGCGCTTCGACGAGCGCAACGAGGAGCTGTACGAGGCCGCGTTCACGGCGCAGTTCTACTCGGGGATGATCATGCCGATCATGCAGTGGGTGAACTGGCTGGGCTACGTGGGCATCGCGGTGGTCGGCGGCCTGCGCGTGGCCAACGGGCAGATGACCCTCGGCGCCGTGACCGCGTTCATCCAGTACTCGCGCGAGTTCAACCAGCCGCTTGGGCAGATCGCCGGCATGTCCAACATGCTGATCTCCGGCGTGGCGTCGGCCGAGCGCATCTTCGAGCTCCTCGACGAGCCGGAGGAGACCCCCGACGGCACCCCCGCCCGCACCCCCGACGGCACTTTCGTTTGGGAAACGGCGCCCTCCGAGAGCGCTTTCGTTCGGGAAACGGCGCCCTCCGCCATCCCCGGGCCCGACGGCGTCGCCCACCTCCCGCGCCCGCTGCGCGGTCGCGTGGAGTTCGAGCATGTGCGCTTCTCCTACACGCCGGAGAAGCCGCTCATCACGGACCTGAACTTCGTGGCGGAGCCGGGGCAGACGGTCGCGATCGTCGGGCCGACCGGTGCCGGCAAGACCACCCTGGTCAACCTGATCATGCGGTTCTACGAGGTGGACGGCGGGCGGATCCTGCTGGACGGCGTGGACACCCGCACGGTCAGCCGCGGCGAGCTGCGCGCCGCCACCGGCATGGTGCTCCAGGACGCCGTGCTCTTCGGCGGGACCATCCGGGAGAACATCCGCTACGGCCGACTCGACGCCACGGACGAGGAGGTCGTCGCGGCGGCGAAGGCCACCTACGTGGACCGTTTCGTGCACACCCTGCCCGACGGCTACGACACCGTGATCGAGCAGGACGCCGCCAACGTGTCCGCGGGCGAGCGGCAGCTCATCACCATCGCCCGTGCGTTCCTGGCCCAGCCCTCGCTCCTGATCCTGGACGAGGCCACCTCCTCCGTGGACACCCGCACCGAGGTGCTGGTCCAGGGCGCGATGGCGGCGCTGCGCTCGGACCGCACGAGCTTCGTGATCGCCCACCGCCTCTCCACCATCCGGGACGCGGACGTCATCCTCGTGATGGAGGACGGCGACATCGTGGAGCAGGGCTCGCACGATCAGCTGCTGGCCGCTCGCGGCGCGTACTTCCGGCTGTACAGGAGCCAGTTCCAGGGCGGGGAACAGGCGGAGGAGCAGGACGACGACGGCGCGCCCGCCGCGCGCGAGGACGCCCGCTGAGGCCGGGGCTGGATGGCGCCGGCGCCCAGCCACTGGCCGCTGGCGTCGCTGCGACACGGGACCACCCGATGACCTTCTCGATCCAGGTGCCGGTGAGTTTCACGAGCCCGCACCTCTCCGGAGCCGGAGGTGTACGGGGCTAGGGCGCGCGGCGGTGACGGGAGTATCGAAACCCGATCGTCGGGCCACCCCTGCCGGTGTGGCCGCGCTCATTCGTCCCCTGAGATTGCGCATCCGTCACGCGCAGGACCCTCTTGACTCCCTGGTGGGGCACGTCTGTGGACCGACCGAGAATTCTCTGGACACAGGGCGAGCACCTTCATAGAGTGTGATGTAGATCACGACTGAGCGTGAACCATAAAGAGGAGCGACATGGGTATGAAGCAGCGGATTTCTAAGGTCGGTGCCGGCGTGGCCGTCGCTGGACCGTTGGCCGTCTCCGGTGCGGTGCCAGCGCAGGCGCTGACGGACTCCGGTCGGCAGGACTGCAGCGCAGGACTCCTCCTGTCGGGCACCTACGGCTACTGCTACTACCCGTACTGACTCGCCGGCACCGATGACTTCATTACGCATTCCTGCGACGGCCGCCCTGGTGGCGGCCGTCGCCCTGACCCTCACCGGCTGCGTCGGTCGGGAGTCTGCGGGCCTCGGCGGTTCATCCACGGTCGCCGCTCCCCCCACCGCGACGGCCGAGAAGACCTGGGACGCCTCGCAGTGGGTTCCCACCGAGAGGATCGAACCCCTCCTGACGACGGAGGCGGAGAAGGAGCGCGCCTACCGTGAGCAAGTCGCGCGGCACGCTCAGGGGGCGGGAATGCCCGCGCCGCCTCAGGTGGAGCGCTCCGGGTGGTACGCCACGTCCCTCGAGTCGGACCGCATGGTGTCCACATGCCTGGCCGAGGCCGGGTGGCCGAACTCGGTCGGTCCGACCGGGGGAATTCAGATCGACACCCCACCTGAGTCCCAGAGGTCTGCTTTCGAGGCGGCCTACGTGACCTGCTACGCACAGCACCCGGTGGATCCGAGCTACACCCAGGACTGGACCGATCCGCAGCTCCGCCTCGTCTATGACTACTGGGACCAATACCTCATCCCGTGTCTCGAGGCCTACGGCTACACGGTCGACACCTCCGCGCGCCCCTCCAAAGAGGCATTCGTCTCCGCGTTCTACACTCCAGGCCGCCACCAGTGGTGGCCCTTCGCGGACAGCATGAGGGGCGTGTCGGCAGAACGCCAGGCCGAGGTCGCGCAGACATGCCCGGAGCTTCCGCCGCAGGATGTCTTCTGGGGGTCATCCGGATGAATCGCCCCGCCCGCTGGGCCGCCCTCGTCCTTGCGCTCGTGGCCGTCGCCGCGCTCGCCTTCTGGGCCGGCCGGGTCACGCTCACCCCTCCGGCTCAGGCCGAGCAGCGTCCGGCCGCGAGCGCCCTCGTCACCGTCGCCGAGCAGGAGCTCGGCCGCGTCATCACCCTCGGCGTCTCCGTGTCGCGCGAGCAGACGCCGGCGGCGGTGAACGCGCTGACCGGCGTCGTCACCCGGGCCGGAGAGTCCGGCGAGGTGGCTGCCGGGGAGGTGCTGTACGCCGTCGCCCAGAAGCCCGTGCTCGTCCTCCAGGGCGAGCTTCCCCAGTGGCGCCCTCTCGGGGAGGGCACTTCCGGCGACGACGTCGCCGCGTTCCAGCGCATGCTCGCCGCCACCGGCGCGAAGGTGGAGGCCACCGGCACGTGGGACGAGGCCACCGCGGACGCCTGGGACGACTGGCTCACCGAACGCGGCTACCCCGCCGCGGACACCGTGGAGCTCGGCCAGCTCGTGGTCCTCGACGCCCTCCCCGCGCCCCTCAGCGTGGACGCGAAGACCACCGCCGTCGGCACCACCCTCGCCGGCGGCGAGAACGTGGTGGCCCGCCCCGGCGACCAACCGGACTTCGCCCTCGAGGTCAACCAGGAGCAGGCCGCCCTCATCCCGGCCGGCACCCAGGTCACCGTGCCCCACGGCGAACACGAATGGAAGGCCGTCGCCGGCGAGTCCACCTCCGACGAGCAGGGCCTGATCCGCATCACCCTCACCGCCCCGGACGGCGGCGTGGTCTGCGGCGAGGACTGCGACACCCTGCCCGCCGACGCCACCACCTCCCTGCTCTCCCAGGTCAGCGTGGTCCCGCCCGTCTCCGGGCCCGTGGTCCCCGTGTCCGCCCTGCGCACCCAGCCAGACGGCGCCGCGACGGTCACGGTGGTCCGGGACGGCGCCGCGGAGGACCGCACCGTCACCGTCCTCGGCTCCGCCGACGGCCTCGCCGTCGTGGACGGCGTGGACGCCGGCGAGCAGGTGCGCGTGCTGAACGGCACCCGATGACGGGGCCCGCCACCCCGGGCACGCCCGCCGCCCCCGTCGTCCCCGCCGCCCTCGCCGTCGAGGACCTGCGCTTCGCCTATACCCGCGCCGCCGAGGAGCTGTTCGACGGCCTCACCCACGCGTTCACGCCGGGCGCCGTCACCGCCCTCACCGGGCCCTCCGGGCGCGGCAAGTCCACCCTCCTGTACGTGCTCGGGCTCATGCTCACGCCCACCTCCGGAGTGGTGCGCCTCGGCGACGTCGACGCCTCCACCCGCCCGGACCGGGAGCGCTCCCGCCTGCGCGCCACCTCCGTGGGATTCGTGTTCCAGGACTCGGAGCTGGACCCGTCCCGCCCCATCCTGGACTCCGTGGTGGAGCCCGGCCTCTACGCCGGGTTGGAGCGCCAGACGCTCGAGGACCGGGCACGGGCGCTGCTCGAGCGCTTCGGCCTCGCCCACCGCGCCGACCACCGGCCCGGGCAGGTCTCCGGCGGGCAGGCGCAGCGGGTGGCCGTGTGCCGCGCCCTCGTGAACGCGCCCGTCGTCGTCCTCGCGGACGAGCCCACGGGCAACCTCGACCCGGACAACGCCGGCCTCGTCATGGACGCCCTCGCCGATGCCGCCGCCGAGGGGCGCACCGTGGTGGTCGCCACCCACGACCCCGCCGTCGTCGCCCGCGCCGACGAGGTGGTGCGGCTGTGAACCGGGAGGACCGCCCATGAACCTGCGCACCCTGCTGCGTGAAGCCGTCACCGCCGCACGCACCTCTCCCGTGCCCTCCGCCCTCGTGCTGCTCGTGGTGGCCGCCATGTGCTTCGCCGCCGTGGCCACCGTGGGCAGGCAGGCCGCCACCGAGGCGGCCGTCGCCGCAGAGCTCTCCGGCCCCGGCGCCCGCGTGCTCACCGTCACCGACACCGGCGGCACCGGTTTCCTCACCGGCGCCACCGCGGCCACCCTCGCCGGACTCGACACCGCCGAGGCCGCCCTCGCCCGGGACTCGCCCATGGACGCCGTGAACACCGGGATCGGCCGGGGCGGCGCCCGCGTGGCCGTGACGAACGTGGTCGGCACCCTGGACCGTGGCATCGTGCTGACCCGCGGCCGCCTGCCCGCCCCCGGCGAGGTGGTGGTCCCCGAGGCCAAGCTCGCCGAGCTCGGCCTCGCCCAGCCCTCCGGAGCGATCGAGGCCACGGACGGCGGCCAGTGGGCCGTCGTCGGGGCGTTCCAGGCCCAGGACCCCTTCCAGGACCTCGACGGCTACGCCCTCACCGTCCCCGCCGCCCCGGACGCCCTCGTGATGCAGCAGGTCCGCGTCCTCGCCGCCGACACCGCCGGCACCCGCGCCATGCAGGAGGCCGCGCTCGCCGTGATCGACCCCGACCCGCGCGCCTCCTCCATCCAGACCGCCCGTGCCCTCTCCGCCGGCAACCAGGTGATCACCGGCGAGCTCGCCGGGCTCGGACGCTCCCTGCTGCTGCTGATCCTCGGAGCCGGCGCGTTCTTCGTGTCCATCGTGGTGCTCGCCGACGTCCTCATCCGCCGCCGCGACCTCGGCCGCCGCCGCACCCTCGGCATCGGCCGCGGAGACCTGATCCTGCTCGTGGCCGTGCGCACCGCCGTGCCTGCGCTGCTGGGCGCCGTGCTGGGCTCCGGAGCCGGGTACGCCGTCGTCGCCGGCCAGGGCGGGACGCTGGGGGTGGACTTCGTGGCGGCGGTGGCCGTGCTGGCCGCCCTCACCGCGCTGCTGGCCAGCCTCGCCCCGGCGGCGTTCGCCGCGTTCCGCGACCCCGTGCGGGTGATGCGGACGGCGTGAGGGGTGGCGGGCGGGCCCGCTCACCGGCGGGCACCCCGCCCGCGCACCGCTACCCTCGGGAGCATGCCCGCCTTACCCGCCGCGCCCCCGCCTGCCCTCACGCCGCTCCAGCGGCAGTCCGTCCTGCGCACCCTGCGCAGCCCTCGGCTGCTGGGCACGGAGGTGCTGGCCGCCGTCGTGGTGGCGCTCGCGCTGATCCCGGAGGCCATCGCGTTCTCGATCATCGCGGGCGTGGATCCGCGCGTCGGGCTGTTCGCGTCCTTCACCATGGCGGTGACCACGGCGATCGTGGGCGGCCGGCCCGCCATGATCTCCGCGGCCACGGGGGCGGTGGCGCTCGTCGTCGCACCGCTGTCCCACGCGTACGGGGTGGGGCACCTGCTTGCCGCGATCATCCTCGGCGGCGTCATCCAGATCCTGCTCGGCGTGTTCGGTGTGGCCCGGCTCATGCGGTTCGTCCCGCGCTCGGTGATGGTGGGGTTCGTCAACGCGTTGGCCATCCTCGTGTTCACCTCGCAGCTGCCCGAGCTGATCGGCGTCCCGTGGCTCGTGTACCCGCTCACGGCGTTGGCCCTGGCGATCGTGGTGCTGTTGCCGCGGCTCACCACGGCGGTGCCTGCGACGCTCGTGGCCGTCGTCGTGGTCACCGCCCTGGTGATGGCCGCCGGCCTGGCCGTGCCGCGCGTGGGGGACCGGGGCGCGCTGCCGGACGCGTTGCCCGCGCTCGGCCTGCCGGACGTCCCGCTGACGTGGGAGACGCTGTGGCTGATCCTGCCGTTCAGCATCGGCATGGCGTTCGTGGGGCTGCTCGAGTCCCTGCTCACCGCGAAGCTGGTGGACGACATCACGGACACCCGCTCGGACAAGACGCGCGAGTCCTGGGGGCAGGGGGTCGCGAACGTGGTCTCCGGGCTGTTCGGCGGGATGGGCGGCTGTGCAGTGGTGGGGCAGACCATGATGAACGTCAAGGCGAACGGCGCCCGCACCCGGATCTCCACGTTCCTCGCGGGCGTGTTCCTGTTGGTCCTCGTGGTGGCCCTCGGCGAGTTCGTGGCGCAGATCCCCATGGCCGCGCTCGTGGGCGTGATGATGTTCGTGGCCGCCGCCACCTTCGATTGGCATTCGGTGCGCCCCGCCACCCTGCGCGCGATGCCGCGCTCGGAGACCGCCGTCATGGTCGTGACCGTGGCGGCCACGGTGCTCACTCACAACCTCGCGATCGGCGTGGGTGTGGGTGTGCTCACTGCGCTGGTGCTCTTCGCCCAGCGCGTCTCGCGTCTGGTCACGGTGGCCCGCGAGGTCCACGACGACGGCGACGCCGTCACGTATCGCGTGCACGGCGCCCTGTTCTTCGCGTCCTCGAACGACCTCTACTCGCAGTTCGAGTACGCCCTCGATCCGCCGTGCGTCGTGATCGACATGGGTGCCGCGCACGTGTGGGACGCCTCCACTGTGGCCGCGCTCGACTCGGTGCTGACCAAGTACGCCCAGCACGGGATCCACGCCGAGGTGACGGGGCTGAACGAGGCCTCCGCGGAGATGCACGCGCGCCTCACCGGGCGGCTCGGCACCTGAGCCGGCGGGCTCAGGCGGTGACGAACTCCCACTGGTGCCCGTCCGGGTCGACGATCTCGCGGGAGTGCATGCCGGAGTCGGCCATCTCCTCGCGCAGGTCCTCGGGCAGGGGCACCTCGGCGGCGCCGAGCTCGATCGCCCGGTCCGCCAGGGCGTCCACCGCCGCGGCGTCGCCGACGGTCAGCGCCATGAGGGCGGAGTTGGTGGTGAGGCAGTCGGCGATCTCACGGTTGCCGATGAAGTCGGTGTAGTAGCCGGGGCTGAGGTACATCGCGTACGTCGACTCGGTGAGCTCGATGCACACCGAGTGCTCGTCCGAGTAGTCGTCCATCGCGGTGGCGCCCAGGGTCGTCCAGAACTCACGGATCCGCTCGGTGTCCGTCGTCGGGAGGTTGATGAACACCGGCTGGGAGAACAAGGCCATGGGGAGCACCGTAGACGAGGCGTTCGGCCCGCCGCCACCGCGCGCGTGTCGCGGGCGCGCGGGCGTGGCGTGGGCCACGGAGCCGCTCCCGACGACGGCGCCCGCGGCCTGGCGCGTCCGCCCCCGTTGGTAGCGTGGCCGCCATGAGCGTTCCTCCCTCCGGCCCGCCGGCCGGTCCGCCCGCCGGCTGGCCGCCGTCGGGCCGGCCGTCCGCCCGCCGCGCCGCCGTCGCCCCGAGCCTGCACGGGCACCCCGGCGCCCCCGGTGGCGTCCCCGCCGGCTGGCCCGGCCGCCGGCCTGCGGCCCGCACCGCGCCGGACTGGACCCCGGGTCGGTTCCACTGGGGCGACGCCGTCGTGGTGCTCGTGTACGTGGCGCTCATGGTGCTCGGGCTGGGGCTGTGGCTGGCGGTGTCGCTCGGCCTGGTCCCCGGTGACCTCGAGGCGTTCGACCTGGTCCGCGACGGGTTCACGGTGAACATCGTCAGCTACGCGATCCTCGTGGTGCTCGTGCTGGCCGTGGCCTGGCGACCCCTCGTGACGTCGCTGCGGGTGTTCCGCACGGGCACGTGGTGGAAGCTGTTGCTGCTGCCCGCCACGTGGCTGGCATGCATCGTCGTGAACGTGATCGTGCTGAGCCTCATCGGAGAGGCGCAGACCAGCGCCAACCAGGCCGCGCTCGAGGAGATGACCACGCAGGCCCCGCCCGTGCTCATGATCCTCATGACCGTGGTGGCCGCCCCGCTCGTGGAGGAGTACCTGTTCCGCCACCTGCTGATCGGCAAGCTCTCCCGCTGGATCAACGTGTGGGTGTGCGCCGTGGTCTCCGTGCTCGCGTTCACCCTCCTGCACTTCCTCGGCACCGGCGGCGACTTCCGGCTCGTGGAGACCATTCCGTACCTGACCCTCGCGGTGGCGATCACGGTGTCCTACATCCTGATGGGCCGCTCGTTCGGGTACGCGGTGCTGCTGCACATGGTGAACAACGGCATCGCCATCGCGATGCTCTACCTCGTGGCCCCCCTGCTGCCGGACACGCTGCCCGGCCCCACTGCCCCGACCACGGCGCTGGCCCCGCTGCTGGCCCTGCTGGGCTGAGATGGCAGGACCCTCCGGCTCGACGGCGGCGCCCGCCCCGCAGGACGCGCGCGCCCTCACGCGGCGCATCCTCGCGCTCGCGGTCCCCGCGTTCGGCGCGCTCATCGCGGAGCCGCTGTTCCTGCTGGCCGACACCGCGATCATCGGGCACCTGGGCACGGCCCAGCTGGCCGGCGTCGGGATCGGCACCACCATCCTGCACACGCTCACCGGCCTCATGATCTTCCTGGCCTACGCCACCACCCCGGCGGTGGCCCGGCTGATCGGGGCGGGGAACCCAGCCGCCGCGATGGACCGCGGCCGCGACGGCATCTGGCTGGGCCTGCTGCTCGGCGCGGTGCTGGCCGTCCTCGGCTGGCTCGCGGCCCCCGCGCTGACGGCGGCCCTCGGCGCGACGGGCGAGGTGCAGGCCCACGCCGTCGCCTACCTGCGCTGGTCCATGCCGGGGCTGCCGGCCCTGCTGGCCGTACTCGCGGCCACCGGGGTGCTCCGCGGCCTCCAGGACACCGTGACGCCGCTCGTGGTGGCGGGTGTGGGCTTCGGCGCGAACATCGGGCTGAACGTGGCCCTGGTGTACGGGCTGGGCTGGGGCGTGGCCGGCTCGGCCGTCGGCACGTCCGTGGTGCAGTGGGCGATGCTCGTGACGTACCTGTTCGTGCTGGCCCCGCGCTTCCGCCGCTCGGGCACGGCGTGGGCGCCCCGCGCGTCGGGCACGCGGGCCACCGCCCAGGTGGGCTCGTGGCTGCTGCTGCGCACCGCGAGCCTGCGCGCGGCCATCCTCATCACCGTCATGGCCGCCGCCGGCGCGGGCGACCTCACCCTCGCCGCGCACCAGCTCGTCTTCACGCTGTTCTCCACGCTGGCGTTCGCCCTCGACGCCCTCGCGATCGCCGCGCAGGCCCTGATCGGCGCCGAGCTCGGGGCCGCCCGGCCCGACGCCGCCCGTCGCCTCACCCGGACGATGGTGCGCTGGGGGCTGGGCTTCGGCGTCGTGACCGGGGCCGTGCTGGCCCTGGCGGCACCGGTGCTGCCGGGGCTGTTCACCACGGACCCGACCGTGCAGGCCGCCGCCACCGTGGGCCTGTGGGTGCTGGCCGCCGGGCAGCCGGTGGCCGGGTACGTGTTCGTGCTGGACGGCGTGCTGATCGGCGCCGGCGACGCCCGCTACCTCGCCCTCGCCGGCCTCGTGAACCTCGTGGTCTACGCGCCGGCGCTCTGGGTGCTCGCGCAGCTCGCCACGGGCGGATTCGGCTGGACCGCGGCCTGGCCCGGACCGAACGCCGCCGTGCCCGACGCCGGCGTGCAGCTGGGCCTGCTCTGGCTCGGCTTCGCAGGGGTCTACATGGGGATGCGGGCGCTCACCCTCGGCTGGCGGGCCCGGCGCGACGACTGGATGCGGCTCGGCGTCGTGTGAGCGCGTCCGGGCGGTGACGCGCGGGCCGGGCCGCGGCCGCACGGCTCCTAGACTGGGGCGGTGGCTACCGTGCAGACCCCCCTCGAGATCTCGTCCGTGGTGTTCAAGCCGATCCTGATCCGCGCCGTGGTGGCGCTGGCGTTCGGTCTGACCACCGTGTTCGTCGCCGAGCCGGGCCTGACGTGGATGAAGGTCATGTTCGCGCTGTACCTGGCGTTCTCCGGTTCGGCGATGTGGGAGTACCTGCGCCGCGACCCGGTGCCCGTGGCCATGCGCTCCCCGCTGTCCCTGGCGGCGGCCGCGTGGATGCTCGGCGTGATCGTGCTGCTGTTCCTGGGGTCCCCGGCGGCGGTGGGCGTGGCGGCCGGCGCCGCCCTCGTGCTCGGCGGCGTCGCCGAGCTCGTGGCGTGGGCCCGCCACCGCCGCGAGTTCATCCCCGCGCGGGACCAGCTGTGGACCGGACTCGTGGGCCTGCTCTCCGGGGGCGGCGTGGTCGTGGCCGCCCTGCAGGGCTTCGGCCCGCACGCCCTGCTCGGCATCGCCGGCGGCGGGGCGATCCTGATCGGCGTGCTCCTGATGGTCTCCGGGCTCGGCTTCCACCACGAGGTGCGCCGGGACCGCGGCACGGCCAGGGGCCTCTGAACCGGACCGACGTCGCCGTCCTGACCCGCGGGGCGGACGTTCGCCGGGGGAGGACCTCGGGGCCCCGAGGGGCCACCCGTCGGCCGGACGCGTAGACTGGCTCCGGTCCGCCGCGCCCCGAGGGCCTCAGCCCCGGGCGCCTGCGCGGGCCGTGTCGCCCCAGCCGCCCCCAGCCGTCAGGAGTCCCGCCGTGAGCGCACCGTCCCCCCGCCCGTCCGCCGATCGCGCCGGATCCGGCCGCCCGGCACGCGGCGGTCTGCGCACCACGGTCAAGGGCCCGCTCGTCTTCTCCGCCGTGCTCGGCCTGATCGGCGGGGTGATCGCCGGCATCACCGCCTCCGGCGGCACCCAGAATCCACTGCGCGTCGACATCGCGCTGATCGCCTTCGGCGTCTTCTTCATGACCTCGCTCGTGGTGGTGGCCATGCTGCAGCTCGCCGCGCGCGAGAACCCGGACCACCTCTCCCAGGGCTCCGGTGTGAACCGCTCCTCCGAGGAGATGTTCCGCAAGGCCGCCGCCGACCGCCGCGCCCAGGCCGCCGCCGAGCGCCGCGAGCAGGGCGGCACCGGAGGCGACGCCCCCCGCGCCTGAGCCCGGCGCCTCAGAACCCGAGGCTGCGTGCCTCCCGCCGCAGCGCGTCCGCCGAGGCGTGCAGCGCCCGCATCTCCGCGTCGTCCAGCTCGGGCTGGATCACGCGGGTGACGCCGTCGCGCCCCACCACGGACGGCATGGACAGGGCGACGTCCGAGAGCCCGTGGACGCCGTCGAGCACGGTGGAGACCGGCAGAATGGCGTGCTGGTCGCGCAGGATCGCCTCGAGCAGGCGGGTCGTGGCCACGCCGACCGCGTACGTGGTGGCGCCCTTGCCCTGGATCACCTCGTACGCGGCGTGCACCACGGTGTCCGCCACCTCGTCCAGGTCGGCGCGGGTGAACAGCGGGTCGACCGGCGTCGGCCACTCCAGGATGGGCGTCGGGCCGATGCGCGCCGAGCTCCACGCGGGGAACTCCGTGTCCCCGTGCTCGCCGAGGATGGCCGCGTGCACCGACGACGGGTGGACCTGCGCCCGCGACGCCAGCAGCCACCGCAGGCGGGACGTGTCCAGGAGGGTGCCCGAGCCGATCACCCGGCCGGCAGGCAGACCGGTGAGGCGCTGGGCCACCAGCGTGAGGACGTCCACGGGATTGGTGACGAGCACGATCAGCGCCTCCGGCGCGTGCGCCTGCACCTGGGGCAGCAGGCCGCGCAGGATCTCCACGTTGTGCGCGCCGAGGTCGAGGCGGGTCTGCCCCGGCTTCTGCTTGGCGCCGGCCGTGATCACCACGACCTCGCAGCCGGCCAGGACGTCCGGGTCCGCGCCGCCGGTCATCGCCGACGCGGAGGTGAACGGGGTGCCGTGGGCCAGGTCGAGGACCTCGGCGCGGACCTTGGGCTCGTCGATGTCGTACAGGGCGACCTCGCGGGCGACGCCGCGGATCAGCGCCGCATAGCAGATCGCCGTGCCGACGCCGCCGGCCCCCACGACGCCGACCTTGCGGTGGGCGGGTCCGAGGGACGCGGGGGTGTGGGCGGGGGTGTGCTCGCTCATGTCTCGCAGGCTAGGGGCGTCCGGCCGGCCGACGGAACCCGAGGCCGCCCCGTCCCCCGGCGGGTGGGGCCGGGTCAGTCCTTCTTCTTGTCCGACTTCTTCTTGCCGGCCTTCTTCTCCGCCTTCTTGCGGGCCTTCTTCTCCGCCTTCCTGCGCTCCTTCTTCTCCTTCTTGGTCTCCCGGCGGGGCTCGTCGGCGGCGGCCTCGGAGTCCACGGCGGCCTCGGGCGCCTCGGAGTCCACGACGGCCTCCGGCGCCTCCGCCTCCTCCGGCCCGGCCGGATCCGCCGCGGGGGCGGACTCCGCCGCCTCGGCCAGCCGTGCCCGGTAGGAGCGCACGTGGGTGCGGTTGGCGCAGTTGGCCTCGTCGCAGAACCGCTTGGACCGGTTCCGGCTGGCGTCCACGAGCGCGTTCTCGCAGTCCTCGCCCTCGCACACGCGCAGGCGGGTCAGCTCGCCGTCCATCGCGGTCTCCGCCAGCGCGAGGGCGGCCATCGCGGCCAGCCGCTCCACCGCGTCGGCGGGGACCTGCGCCGGTGCCAGCCCGACGACGTCGCCCCCGGCCGTCAGCCGCAGCGGCCCGGCCGCGGCGAGGAGGGCGTTCACGCGCTCCACGGCGGCCGCCTCGTCCACGGCGGCGAGGGCCCAGACCTCGGCCAGACGGCCGCGGAGTTCGCGGCCACGCACGGCCGCGGCGGCGGCCAGGCGGAGGCGGACCTCGTCCTCCTGGAGTTCAGGGACGAGGGAGGGCAGCTGCGTGGCGGCGGTGAACCGCTCGTCGGCCGGCTGACCGCCCCGCAGTCCGGGGGCGGTGTTCAGGAACGCGGCCAGGGAGGCGAGGCGGGAGAGCGTCGGCGCGGAGAGCATGGGGAAATCGTACGGCGGGCCCGCCCTCCCGTCACCGGCTTCACGCCGCGTATCGGGTCGCCTCCGGCGCCGTCCCGTCCAGTACCCTGACCCCCACGGACCCCGTCTGCGCGGCGGGGTGCACCCATGGGGCCGGAGGGGCCCCCGAACCAGCACAGGAGACCTCCATGTCCCAGACCTCCCAGGCGACCGGTCGCCTCTCCGCCGGGCACGTCATCGTCAAGACCCTCGAGTCCCACGGCGTGAAGCGCGTCTACTCCGTGCCGGGCGAGTCCTACCTGGACGTCCTGGACGGCCTGTACGACTCGGGCATCGAGAACGTGGTGTGCCGCCACGAGGGCGGCGCCACGTACATGGCCGAGGCCGACGGCAAGATGAACGTGGTCCCCGGCGTCGCCATGGTGACGCGCGGCCCGGGCGCCGCGAACGCCCACGTCGGCCTGCACACCGCGTGGCAGGACTCGACGGCGCTCGTGCTGTTCGTCGGCCTGATCCCGTTCGAGCACCGCGACCGCGAGGCCTTCCAGGAGTTCGACCCGCACGCCTGGTTCGGCACCGGTGCGAAGCGCGTGATGGTCCTGGACCACCCGGAGCGCGCCTCCGAGATCGTGGCCGAGGCCATGTTCGCCGCCAGCTCGGGCCGGCCCGGGCCCGTCGTCGTCGGCCTGCCGGAGGATGTGATCCGCCAGGAGATCGACGCGCACCTGCACCCGCAGATCCCCGTGGCCCCGGGCGGCATGACCGTGGAGGACTGGAAGTCCCTGCACGCCGCGCTCAAGGAGTCCCGCAAGCCGCTGTTCATCACCGGTGGCAACGACTGGACGGACGAGGGTGCGCAGACCCTGACGACGTGGCTGGAGGAGCACAAGATCCCCGCCGCCGCCGAGTGGCGCACCGAGGGCACCGTGCCGTTCTCCTCGCCGTCCTACGTGGGCCCGATCGGCTACGGTCGCCCGAAGCCGACCTACGACATGCTCGAGGAGACCGACCTCATCGTGTTCGTCGGCACCGTGCCGGGCGACGTCGTGACCAACGGCTTCACCATCCGCCAGAACTGGGACAAGAAGAACTTCCTCGTCACCATCGACCCGTCCCTGCGCGGCCGTTCCGGCCCCGTGTCCCACCAGATCGTGGCCAAGCCGGACGTGTTCGTCCGCGACCTCGTCCGCATGGAGCTCGAGGTCAAGCCGGAGTGGGAGGAGTGGACCTCCCGCATGCGCGGCGAGCAGGAGAAGTTCGCGGCCCTGCCCCCGGCCGAGCCGTCCGAGGGCCAGGCGAAGATGGCCACCCTCATCGCCAACCTGGTGCCGAAGCTGCCGAAGGACTCGATGGTCTCCCTCGGCGCGGGCGAGCACACCAACTGGGCGCACCGGTACTTCCCGACCGAGGGCTACCGCGCCATGATCTCGGCCCGCAACGGCTCCATGGGCTACTCGGTGCCGGGTGCCGTGGCCGCGTCCCTGAACTTCCCGGACCGCACCGTGGTGACCATCGCCGGCGACGGCGAGTTCCTCATGAACGGTCAGGAGCTGGCGACCGCCGCGCAGTACGGCGCCACACCCCTCGTGATCGTCATGGACAACCAGGAGTACGGCACCATCCGCACCCACCAGGAGCGCGAGTACCCCGGGCGCGTCTCCGGCACCCAGCTGAAGAACCCCGACTTCGCCGCCATGGCCGAGGCGTTCGGCGGCTTCGGGGTGCGCGTGGAGCGGGACGCGGACGTGCCGGCGGCCGTGGACGCGGCGCTCAAGGCCGTCCAGGAGGAGGGCCGGTTCGCGCTCATCCACCTGATCGTGGAGCAGCGCGTCAAGGCCTACTGAGGCCGGCGGCGCGACGCGATCCGCGCCGTCCCTCCGGTCAGGCCGCCGTCGTGGGGACGACGAAGCGCAGCTTCGGTTCGGGAAAGGGCGCACCGTCGAGGCCCGCCTCGACCCGGTCCCGCAGCACGCCCCCGCACGCGCGGATCGTGGCCACGGAGGCGGTGTTCGTCTCGTCGCACGTGAGCAGGGCGGCGGGCACCCCGCGCGCGGCCAGCAGCGTCAGGGCGCCGCGCAGCAGGCGCACGGCGTGCCCCCGCCGCCGGAATGCGGGGCGCACCGCGTAGCCCACGTGCCCGTTGACGTGCCGCAGCGCCTCGTTCAGCTCCCACCGCACGGACACCCGGCCCACAAGCTCGCCGTTCTCGTCCACGCCCACGTAGAAGGACGCGGGCACTCGGCCGGGCTCGACGTCGCCGCGCGCCTCGGCGGCGAACGCGCGGCGGACCGCGGGGAAGGAGCGGGTGCCGGCCATCAGGAAGTCGAACCCCTCCCGATGCAGTTCGGCGTCCGCCTCGCGCGCCGCGATCTCGTCCGCGGCGCGCAGCGGGCGCAACAGGAGGCCGTCCACGGTGACGGTGGGGCTGGGGTCCGGGAGCATGTGCCGAGTGTACGAGGGTGGACGCCGGCCGCGGCCGCGTGAGCCGCCCGCCGCCCCAGCCCTCGTCCCCTCTCCACCCCCGCGCCCCCCACCACGCCGGCTGGGGTGACGTGGATCACGTTGGAGGCTAGGGTGTGGGGACCGACGATCGCCCATCCCCAGGAGGTCGCGATGACCGTGCCGTCCTCGTCGGCGGAGCATGCGCTCGACGCTCGCCCCGAGCTGCCGGGCGAAACCGTGTCCCGCGTCGCCATGACGCCCGCGGCGCTCGAGCTGATCCGCCGACTCCTCCCGATCCATGGCCCGCTCATGTTCCACCAGTCCGGCGGCTGCTGCGACGGCTCCGCGCCCATGTGCTATCCCGCCGGCGACTTCACGACCGGCGCCGCCGACGTCCTGCTGGGCACCTTCGCGCTGCCGGCCGAGGGGGACCAGGCCGCCGTGGAGATCCCGTTCTGGATGTCCGCCGCCCAGTTCGAGTACTGGAAGCACACCCACCTCACCCTGGACGTGGTGGACGGGCGCGGCTCCGGCTTCTCCGTCGAGGCGCCCGAGGGCAAGCGGTTCCTGATCCGTTCGCGGTTGATGGCCGGCTCGCGATGAGCTCGACCCTCGCCACCGGCGCCTACCGACGCGCCGTGGACCGGGCCCACGAGTCCCTCGACTCGGTCCGCCTGTCGCTCGCGCCGTCGTCGTCCACCGCTCCGACCGGCGCGGACCAGGGCCTGCGCGCCGCCCTCCAGGGGCTGCGGCGGGAGGTCCGCGAGTCCTGGCTGCGCTCCCTCGGCGCCCTCACCCCCGCGGGGTCGGCCCTCGACGCAGGAGCTTCCGCGGCCGCGCCCGCGGTGCCCGGCCAGACCGACCCGGCCACCCTCGCCGACGACGACCTCGCCGCCGCCCGCCGCGAGCAGCGTCTCACCGTGGCCCTGCCGGTGGTCCGCCGCATGCTCATCCACCCCGCGGCCGAGGCCGGGATGCTCGCCGCGATCGGCAACGCGCGCGGCCACCTGCTGTGGGTCGAGGGCGACCGGACTGCGGTGCGCCACGCCGAGACCATGGGCTTCGTGGCCGGCGCCGACTGGTCCGAGGCGTCCATGGGCACCTCCGCCCCCGGCATCGTCCTCGCGACCGGCGCCCCCACGCAGGTCAGCCGTGGCGAGCACCTGAGCCCGCGCGTGCACCCGTGGAGCTGTTCGGCCGTCCCGCTCACGGACCCGGCCACCGGACGGCTCGTCGGGGTCCTGGACCTCACGGGCGGCGAGGATGCCGTCAGCCACCTCGCCCTGCCGCTGCTCCAGGCCACCGTGGACGCCGTGCATGCCGCCTGGCGGGATCTGCCCGCCCCGTCCCGGGGCCGTCCCCGCGGCACCGTCCCGACGCTGGGCCCCTCGGCTCCGCCGTCCGCCTCGCCGGAGCCGAGCCCCGCCGCTGCGCCGCACCGCCACGACGCCGCCGCGGGCCTGCTGCGCGTCACCGGCCACCTGCCGCCCACGCTGGACGGGGTCGAGCTCACCGGCCGGCACGCCGAGATCCTCACCCTCCTCGCGTGGCACGGCCCGGGCCTGACCGGCGCCGAGCTCGAGGTCGCGCTGTACCCGGAGGAGACGGCCGGTCCCCGGCCCGCGCCGGGCGCCGCCCCCGCCCGCGCCATCTCGCTGCGCGCCGAGGTGCACCGTCTCCGCCGGGCGCTGCAGGACGTGGGGGCGCCGGTGGAGCTGCTGTCCCGGCCGTACCGGCTCGTGGGGGAGGTGCACGCGGACCTGCTGTGCGCGCGGGAGGCGCTGCGCGCCGGGGACCTGGACCGTGCGTTGCACGCGGCGGCCGGGCCGGTGCTGCCGCGGTCGGCGTCCCCCGGTGTCGCCTCGATCCGCGCGGAGCTGGGGGAGGCGCTGCGCGAGGCCGTCGCCCAGGACGCGGATGTCGACCAGCTCTGGGCCTACCTGGGCCGCCCCGAGGCCCGCGACGACGTCGAGCTCTGGGGCGCCGCCCTGCGTCTGCTGCCGACGGACTCGCCGCGGCGTGCGCTCGCCGTGGCCACGCTCGAGCGGATCGAGCGGGACCTGGCCTGACCCGGCCCGCCCCTCACCCGCGCTCGGCCGCAACCTTCGTGCAACCTCCCTGTGACTAGCGTCACAGCCACGGCAGGGCGTCACCCGGCGCCGAGGCAACCGCAGGCAAAGGAGCCAGCACCATGACCGTCTACGCATTCCCGGGCACCGAGGGAGCCAAGGTCGAGTTCAAGCCCCGCTACGAGCACTTCATCGGCGGCGAGTGGACACCCCCGGTCAAGGGCCAGTACTTCGAGAACGTCACGCCCGTGACGGGCAAGGTGTTCTGCGAGGTCGCCCGCGGCACGGCCGAGGACATCGACGCCGCCCTCGACGCCGCCTGGAAGGCCGCCCCGGCCTGGGGCGCCACCTCGCCGGCCGAGCGGGCGCTCGTGCTGCACCGCATCGCGGACCGCATGGAGGAGAACCTCGAGATGCTGGCGGTCGCGGAGACGTGGGACAACGGCAAGGCCGTCCGGGAGACCCTCAACGCGGACGTCCCGCTGGCCATCGACCACTTCCGGTACTTCGCGGGCGCGATCCGTGCACAGGAGGGCGGCCTGTCCCAGGTGGATGAGGACACCGTCGCCTACCACTTCCATGAGCCGCTCGGCGTGGTCGGCCAGATCATCCCGTGGAACTTCCCGCTGCTGATGGGGGTGTGGAAGCTGGCGCCCGCGCTGGCCGCGGGCAACGCCGTCGTGATCAAGCCCGCCGAGCAGACCCCGGCCTCGATCATGGTGTTCATCGAGCTGATCGCGGACCTGCTGCCGGCCGGCGTCGTCAACGTGATCAACGGCTTCGGCCTCGAGGCCGGCAAGCCGCTCGCGCAGTCGCCGCGCATCCGCAAGATCGCGTTCACGGGCGAGACGACGACGGGCCGGCTGATCATGCAGTACGCCTCGGAGAACATCATCCCGGTGACCCTGGAGCTGGGCGGCAAGTCGCCCAACGTCTTCTTCGAGGACGTCATGGCGGCCGACGACGCCTACTGGGACAAGGCGCAGGAGGGCTTCACCCTGTTCGCGCTGAACCAGGGCGAGGTCTGCACGTGCCCGTCGCGTGCGCTCGTGCAGGAGTCGATCGCGGAGAAGTTCCTCGATGCCGTCGTGGAGCGGACCTCGCGCATCGTCACCGGCAACCCGCTGGACACGGACGTGATGATGGGCGCCCAGGCCTCCAACGACCAGCTCGAGAAGATCACCTCCTACCTGGACATCGGCCGTCAGGAGGGCGCCGAGGTGCTGATCGGCGGCGCCCGCGCCGAGATGGAGGGCGAACTGGCCGGCGGCTACTACGTGCAGCCCACGATCTTCCGCGGGGACAACTCGATGCGCATCTTCCAGGAGGAGATCTTCGGGCCGGTGGTCTCGACGACCACGTTCACCGACTTCGACGACGCCATGCGGATCGCCAACGACACGCTCTACGGGCTCGGCGCCGGCGTGTGGTCCCGGAACGGCAACACCGCCTATCGCGCGGGCCGGGCGATCCAGGCCGGTCGCGTGTGGGTGAACAACTACCACGCCTACCCGGCCCACGCCGCGTTCGGCGGGTACAAGTCCTCCGGCATCGGCCGCGAGAACCACCTGATGATGCTCGACCACTACCAGCAGACCAAGAACCTGCTCGTCTCCTACTCCGAGGACAAGCTCGGGTTCTTCTGAGCCGGTGCCGGCACCGCACGACCCCCCTCCCCACTCCACGAAAGGTGATCCCCATGACCACGATGAAGGCAGCCGTCGTCACCCAGTTCGGCACAGAGGCCGACGTCACGGAGGTCGAGCGCCCGACGCCCGGCCAGCACCAAGCGCTCGTGAAGCTCATCTCCTCGGGCGTCTGCCACACGGACCTGCACGCGATGGAGGGTGACTGGCCGGTGAAGCCGACCCCGCCGTTCATCCCGGGCCACGAGGGCGTGGGCATCGTCGAGGAGGTCGGACCCGACGTCGAGAACCTCAAGGTCGGGGACATGGTCGGCAACGCGTGGCTGTGGGGCGCGTGCGGCCACTGCCAGTACTGCCGCACCGGGTGGGAGACCCTGTGCGAGGAGCAGATCAACGGCGGCTACTCCATGAACGGATCCTTCGGCGAGTACATGCTCGTGGACGCCCGCTACGCGCCCCTGATCCCCGAGGGCGCGGACCCGATGGAGGTCGGCCCGATCCTGTGCGCCGGCGTCACGGTGTACAAGGGGCTGAAGCAGACCGAGGTGCGGCCCGGGCAGTGGGTCGTGATCTCCGGCATCGGCGGCCTGGGGCACATCGCGGTGCAGTACGCCGTGGCGATGGGCATGCGCGTGGTGGCCGTGGACGTCGCGGACGACAAGCTGGCGCTCGCCTCCCGGCACGGCGCGGAGCTGACCGTGAACGCGAACGTCGCGGACCCCTCCGTGGAGATCCAGGAGAAGATCGGCGGCGCCCACGGCGTGCTCGTCACGGCCGTGCACCCGCAGGCGTTCGGCCAGGCCATCGCGATGACCCGCCGCGGCGGCACCATCGTGTTCAACGGCCTGCCCCCGGGCGACTTCCCCGCGCCGATCTTCGACATCGTCCTCAAGGGCCTGACCATCCGCGGCTCGATCGTGGGCACCCGGCAGGACATGGTCGAGGCACTCGAGTTCTACGCGGCCGGGAAGATCCACCCGACGTTCCACACCCGCCCGCTCACCGAGATCAACGACGTGTTCGACGAGATGCGCCACGGCAAGATCGAGGGCCGCGTCGTCATCGACTACGCGATGCAGGACTGACGTGCCGCCTGGGCATCCGCTGGGCGCGGGGTAGTATCGACACATCACACGCACCAGTGCGACGGCGGTCGTCCCGCCCGGAGATCCGGGCCGGGGCGGCCGCCGTCGTCGTCGCGGGGACGGGACGGGCCGCAGCGATTCCGGTGCGCGAGCCTCAGCGGGCCGCGGCCGGGGCGACGCCGTCGCGCAGCCACTCCAGCGTGGCCGGCCAGAAGGCCGGCGCGAACCGCGCGTGGAACAGTCCGAAGTGCCCGATCTCCGCCACACCGAGTTCCTCCGGTCGCACCCGCCAGCGCACCGTCCGTCGGCCCGGCGAGTAGGCGTCCGCGCGGTCGAGGGCGGCGCCGGTGCCGAAGTCGTCGTCCACGGGCGCCACGATCAGCGCGTCCGCCGTGAACGCGGCCAGACGACGGCGCAGCTCGTCCCGGCCGGCGGTGGTGCGGGCGCTCGCGGTGAAGTCGCGGCGACTGCGCGCCCAGTCCAGGGCGACCCCGCGCGGCAGGTCCTCGAGCCAGCCGAGCCGCCGCCCCGGGAAGTGCCCGCGGGCCAGCGTGATCGCCGGCATCGCCGCGTGCCAGCGCGCCCACATCCGCGCCCTCCCCGGCCGCGCCCGGTAGTCCCGCCAGTGGGCGTGCTGCCCGCCGACGGCCACGTGCCGGGCCACGTGACGCGCCTCGTCCGCGAGCCCGACGCCGAACCCGCCGAAGCTGTGGCCCACCGTCAGGAGGGGGCCGGGCAGGCGCGTCCGGGCCCAGCCGAGCACGGCGTCCGCGTCGAGGGCGCCCCAGTCCGCCCACCGCGCCCGCCGCGCCACGGCGAACGGCTCGCGGGACTCCCCGACACCCCGGTAGTCGAACGTGACCGCGTGGAACCCGTGGCTGGCCAGGAACTCGGCGTAGCGCCGGTAGTACGTGGCCTTCACCCCGGTCGCCGAGGCGATCACCACGGTGCCGGCAGGCGAGGCCGGGGGCGTCGTCGTCGTGGGGGCGAAGTGGCGGGCCGCGAGCACGAAGCCGTCGCGGGCGCGGAGGCGCACGGGGGTGGAGGTGGTCTGCGTCACGCCGCCACCCTAGGCGCGGGGCGGCGCGACCTGCGACACAGACCTGCGACACAATGGGCCCATGACTGAGACCCCCCAGAGCTCGTCCGGCCAGAGCCGGGACGAGATCCTCGCCCGCCTCGAGGAGATCTACGCGAACGACCCCGCGGTGCGGGAGCACGGCGTCACCCTCGGCGAGGTGGCCGAGGGGCGCGTGGTGCTGCACCGCGACGTCACCGCGGACATGGTGAACTCCCACGAGATCTGCCACGGCGGCTTCCTGTTCCACCTCGCGGACTCGGCGCTGGCGTACTGCGTGGCGACCTTCGGCGCCGCCCCCGTCACCCGGCGCGCCGAGATCACCTACGTGGCGCCCGCCAGGCTCGGCGCGCACCTCGTGGCGACCGCCCGCCAGTCGGTGGAGTTCGGCCGCGACCGCATGATCGAGGTCGGCATCGAGGCGGACGGCCAGCTCGTCGCCTGGTTCACCGGCCACTCCACGAGCCCGCGGGCGCGCGCGTGAGCGCCGGGCAGGACGCGACGACGGCCGGGCCGGTCGTCGAGTCGGTGGAGCTGCACGTGGCCGCGGGGGCGGAGGCGGCGTTCGAGGCCGCCGTCGCCGAGGCCGAGCCGCTGTTCCGGGACGGGGGCGCGACGTCCTTCGCACTGTCCCGGCAGGTGGAGGACCCGGCGCACTACCGGCTGCTGATCGGCTGGCGCACGCTCGAGGACCACACCGTGGCCTTCCGCGAGTCCGACGCGTTCCTCGCGTGGCGTGCGCTCGTCACCCCGCACCTGGCGCAGCCGCCGGCCGCGACCCACTGGTCCGCCGTCTGACCCCCGCACCCCCCGCTTTCGTTCGGGAAACGGCGGTCGTCAGCGCGTTTTCGTTCGAGAAACGGCGCGAGGGCCGACCGTTTCCCGAACGAAAGTGCCCGACACGCCGCCGTTTCCCGAACGAAAGTGCCGACTGAGACGCGGTCGGTTCAGAGGTGGCGGCCCGCCAGCCGCGTGAGGCTCGACTGGATGCCCCGCCCGTTGTCCGCCGGCACGCGCAGCAGCTCGTACGCGCGGCGCACGGCCGGCCGGGCCCACGAGTAGTCGAAGGTCTCGGTGACCTCGGTGGTGCCGTCCCCGTTGTCCTGGAACGCCCAGCGCCACCGGTGTCCGCCCGGGTGGGCCCACTCCACGAGCTCGTCCTCGTCCACGGCGGTGGCGGTCAGCGTCATCGTGTACGGCACCCCGTACTTCCGCATGGCCACGCGGAACCGGTCGCCCACGGCCAGCCGGTGCGGCCCGCTCACCTTCGGCCGCACGGTCCCGGACCCGTCCGCCTCGTGATGGCGGTGCGGGTCCGCGAGCATCGCCCACAGCTCGTGCGCCGGCGCGGCCACGGTGACCCGGTAGGACACCTGGTGCTCGCCGGTCTCCACGCGCTCGGGCCACGCCGCCTGCGGGGCGGCCTGCGGCAGCCCGGACGACGACGGCGCGGCGGCGGGCCGGGTCTCGGGGGTGGCGGACGAGGGGGTCGGCTCGGTGCTCATGCCGCCCAGTCTAGGAACCGCCGCGGACACCGGAAGCGGAGGCGACGGCACCCCTCGGCGGGACACCACAGGACTCTTGCCGGGGGCCCGCCCCGGGCCTAGGGTCAGGTCATGGGCGCATGGGGCAGAAACGTCTTCCAGAACGACACGGCGCTGGACATCGTGGACGAGGTCCTCGACGGTACCTTCGACCTCGACGAGTTCCGCAGGAACTTCCGTCGCGACGAGGACGAGGGCTACCTGACCGCGAGCCAGGGCGCCGCACTCCTCACCCTCGGGGCGCTCGTGCGGATCGCTCGGAACGAGGACCACGCGGACCTCGAGGCCCTGCTCGAGCACGCGGAGGCGGACGAGGTGGACCTCACCGCCTTCATCGGCCAGTTCTCGGACGAGGACATCGAGACCCTGCGCGAGCTGATCGGCGTGGTCATCCGCGAGCCCTCCTGCTCCGAGCTCTACCAGCTCTGGGAGGAGTCCGGGGAGCTCGAGCAGTGGCTCGAGTACTCCCGCGAATGCCTGCCCTGACCGGCCGGCCGGCCGGCCGGGGTGGACCCGGCTCGGCCGGCCCCGCCCCGGCTCACCGCGCGTAGCGGGTGAGCCGCAGCGAGTTCAGCACCACGAGCACGCTCGAGGCCGCCATCGCGCCGCCGGCGATCATCGGGTTGAGCAGGCCCAGGGCCGCGACCGGGATGCCGAGCACGTTGTAGGCGAACGCCCAGAACAGGTTCATCCGGATGATCCCCAGCGTGCGGCGGCTCAGGTCGAGCGCCTGGACCACCTGGTGCAGGTCGTCGCCCATCACGGTGATCTGCGCGGCCTCGCGGGCCACGTCCGTGCCGGAGCCCATCGCGATGCCCATGTCCGCGGCAGCCAGGGCCGGGGCGTCGTTGACGCCGTCGCCGACCATGGCCACCACGTGACCCTCGGACTGGAGCCGGCGGACCACGTCCACCTTGTCCTCGGGGCGCACGCCGGCCACCACGTCCTCGGCCGGGATCCCGACGGCGGCCGCCACCTGGGCGGCGACGGCGGCGTTGTCGCCGGTCACCAGCAGCGGGCGCAGGCCCATCTGCCGCAGGCGGGCGATCGCGTCGGCGGAGGTGTCCTTCACGGTGTCCCGGACGGACAGGACGCCCGCCACGCGGCCGCCGACCGCGACCCACACGGCCGTGGCGCCGGCCTGCTCCGCGGCCTCGAACGCGGCCCGGTGCTCGGCGGGGATGCCGCCGTCGAGGGCGGTCTCGAGGACGGAGCCGCGGCCGACGGCCACGCGGACCGGATCCGGGCCGGCGGCGCCGTGCGCGCCGGAGCCGGGTGCGCCGTCGTCGTGGGGGAGGGCGACCAGCCCGGACACGCCGCCGCCGGCCGTGGAGGCGAAGTCCGCCACGCCGGGCACGGTCAGGCCACGCTCCTCGGCGCCGGCCACGATCGCGCGGGCGATCGGGTGCTCGGACCCGCGCTCGACGGCGGCCGCCAGGGTCAGCAGGACGTCGGCGGCCTGGTCCGGCGCCGTTTCGTCAACGAAAGCGCTCCGGGAGGCGCCCGTTTCGGCCACGAAAGCGGGGTCGAGGACGAGCACGTCCGCCAGCGCCATGCGGCCCTCGGTCACGGTGCCGGTCTTGTCCAGCACGATCGTGTCCACGGTGCGCGAGTCCTCGAGCACCTCGGGGCCGCGGATGAGGATGCCCAGCTGCGCGGCGCGGCCGGTGCCGGCCAGCAGGCCGACCGGGGTCGCCAGGCCGAGGGCGCACGGGCACGCGATCACGAGCACGGCCACGCCGGCGCGCAGCGCGGACGGCAGGTCGCCGGTCACGATCATCCACACCGCGAAGGTCAGCACGGCGATCCCGAGCACGATCGGCACGAACACGGCGGAGATGCGGTCGGCCAACCGGGCCACGCGCGCCTTGCCGGTCTGCGCCTCGGAGACGAGCCGCCCCATCTGGGCGAGCGTCGTGTCCGAGCCGACCCGCGTCGCGCGGGCCACGAGCCGGCCCGAGGTGTTCAGGGTGGCGCCGGTGAGGGCGTCCCCGGGGCCGACCTCCACGGGCACGGACTCGCCGGTGAGCAGGGAAGCGTCCACGGCCGAGGTGCCCTCGAGCACCTCGGCGTCCGTGGGCACCTTCTCGCCGGGGCGGATCAGCACGACGTCGCCCGGCGCGAGGGACTCGGCGGGCACCGTGCGCTCGTCGTGGGTCTCGGGGTCGTAGAGGGTGGCCTGGGCCGCGCCCAGGTCCAGGAGGGCCCGCAGCGCGGCGCCGGCCTCCCGCTTGGCGCGGGCCTCGAGCCAGCGGCCCAGCAGCAGGAACGTGGTGATGACCGCGGCCGTCTCGAAGTACAGGCTGTGGTGGGCCATCTCCGCCATGGTCCCGCCCACGTGGGCGGTCATGTCCGGCGCCAGGATCAGCTCCACGGCCGAGAAGGAGAAGGAGACGAGCACGCCCAGGGACACGAGGGTGTCCATCGTGGACGAGCCGTGCCGGGCCGCGCGGAACGCCGCCGAGTGGAACGGCCACGCCGCCCACAGCGCCACGGGCGCCGCCAGGGCGAACGCGACCCAGCCCCAGTGCGGGAACTGCAGCGCCGGGACCATGGAGATCAGCACGAGCGGCACCGTCAGCACCGCCGCGCCGATCAGGCGCGGTGTGAGCACGTCCTCACTCGGACCGTGGGCCATGTGGTCGTGGTGGTCCACGCCGTCATGGTCCGCGGCATGCTCCTCGCCGTGCTCCTCGCCGTGCTCGGAGGTGTGCGCGTGCCCGGCGTGTCCGGCGTGTCCGGCCGGCGGGGCGGGACGGCGCACGGTGGCGCCGTACCCGGCCTTCTCGACGGCGGCCACGAGCTCCTCGTCCGACACGCCGGCGGGCGCGGTGACGGTGGCCTGTTCGAGCGGCAGGTTCACGGACGCCGTGACGCCCTCGAGCTTGCCCAGCTTGCGCTCGACGCGACCCACGCACGAGGCGCAGGTCATGCCGGTGACGTCCAGGTCGACGCGGCGGGTGGTCTCGGTTTGCGGGCCGGCCGGGGTGGAGGAGGCGGGGTGGGTCATGGGTCAGGCCCCCACCAGCGTGTAGCCGGCCTCCTCGACGGCGGCGCGCGCGGCGGCGGGGTCGAGGGGGCCCTCGGAGGTGACGGTGGCGGTGGAGACGCCCCCGGCGTTCAGGTCCACGTCCACGGCGGAGACGCCGGCGATCTCGCCGAGCTCCTCCTGGACGGAGGCGACGCAGTGGCCGCAGGTCATGCCGGTGATCTTCAGGTCGGTGGTGGTCATCTCGTGCTCCTCGTGCGGTGGTGGGTGGGCGACGGCGCCGGTCAGCGCAGCAGGCGGCCGAGGGCGGCCGTCGCCTCGGCGACCTTCTCGTCGATGAGCTCGGTGCGGCCTTCCGCCTCGGCCTGCACCGCGGCCTCCGCCACGCAGTGACGCAGGTGCTCCGAGGTGAGGTTCAGGCTGAGGGACTGCAGCGCCTTCGTGACGGCGGCGACCTGCGTGAGGACGTCGATGCAGTACACGTCCTCGTCCACCATGCGGTGGAGGCCGCGCACCTGCCCCTCGATGCGGCGCAGTCGAGCGAGGTGCTTCGCCTTGTCCCGGTGCACCTCGTGCGGGGGCCGGTGGCCGTCGCAGGCGTCCGCCGCGGCGGACGGAAGGGGCGAGGCGGCGGCGGGCGCCGTCGTCGTGCTGTCCGTGCTCATACCCCCTGTTCTATACCCCAGGGGGGTATAGGTCAAGGGGTCGGCCGACGCGGGTGCCCTCCTCCGGCAGCGGGGTGGCGGCTTCGCCCAGATCGGCGATCAGGCCGCGGACCTCCAGGTCCAGGGCGTCGCGCACGCCGCGCACCTGCTCGAGGCTCATGCCGCGGATCGACGGCACGGACCACTTGTGCACCTGTGCGCCCTCGGGGATCTCGAACGGATCCGCGCCGTCGAAGAGCACCACGATCTCGGCGGCCCGGAGCACGTCCGGGTCCAGGCCCTTGGTGTACGTGTGGTGCAGCGGGATGCCGATCTCGTTCATCGCCTCGAACGCGGTGGAGATGACCTCGCCGGCGGGCTCCGTGCCGGCCGAGCGGGCCCTGACCTCGCCGTGGGTGCGGTTCTCGAGCAGGGCCGCGGCCATCTGCGAGCGGCCGGCGTTGCCGTGGCAGACGAACAGCACACGCGGGTGGCGGGACTCGATGCTGCCCTGGTTGATCGCCCTGGCGCGCAGGCGCGAGGCGGCATGCTGCACCGAGATGGTCGGCAGCATCTCCGGGTGGCGGCTCGTCTCGGCGAGCTCGGCGTAGGAGTCGAACAGGAGCTGACGCACCGTCGCCTCGTCGGCCACGCCGGGGAAGCGCGCCATCAGCGGCCCGACCTCGCGCTCGAGCACGTGCGCGGCCATCCCGTGCGGCACGGGGTCCACCGCGGCGGGGATGTCCGGCGCGGCCGTCGTGTCCAGCGGCATGTCGTCCACCGCCGGTGCGTGATCGGCGTGGGGGTCCGGGGGGATGGGGGTCATGGTGCGAGTCCTCCGGGGAAGGCGGTCGGCTGAACGCGAGGTGAACGGGTGCCCCCACCCTGCGACGTCGGGTGTGCCGGCGCAAGCCTTGACGGGATCCCTCCGCGCCCGACGACGCTGCTCGCCGCCGTCGTCGGGGCGGTGGCCGACGCCCGGGCCCGGAGCGGGGGTCCGCCGAGGTGGGAGAGAATGGGGGCCATGTCTGTCCGCTCCCTGCTCCCGGACCTCGGCGCCCCCGCGACCGGGGCCCCCGAGGCCGCCGTCCCCCCGTTCGCCCGGGCGGTGCTGTGGGCGCACGGGGACGACGCGTGGCGGGGCGAGGGCGGCTGGACCGTGCTCCTGGACGGCACCGACCGGCTCCGCCGACTCTCCGCGCTGTGGCAGACCGCCGTCGCCGGGCGACCGGACCCGACGGCCCCGCTGCGGGGCTGGATCTCCTCGACCTTCGCCGACGACTCGCCTGAGCCCGCGGTCCTGCGCATCCCCGCGGATCTGCGCCGCGCCACGCCGTCCGGCGTGCGAGACGTGGCCCAGCACGTGGACGCGGACGCGCTCGCAGCCGCCGTCGCCGCGGACCGCGGAGCCCGGCTGCTGGCCGACGGCGAGGTGCCCCTGCCCGCCGACGTCGCCGACCATGCCTGGGACGACGCCGGCTACGCGGCCGGGGTGCGCGAGCTGCTGACGCGGATGGCCGACTCGGGCGGGGAGCTGGCGAAGGTCGTGATCAGCCGCACGATGACCGTCCCCGCGGACGACGCCGACCTGTGGCGGGCGATCGGGGCGCTGCGCCGCGAGTACCCGCAGACCTGGGTGTTCGCCGTCGGCGGGCTGCTGGGCGCCACGCCCGAGGTCCTCGCCACGCGGCACGCGGGGCTCGTGGGCTCGCGGGTGCTGGCGGGGTCCATGCCGCGCGGCGCGGACGAGGAGGAGGACGCCGCGCTGCGGGAGCGTCTGGCCTCTGATCCGCGGCTGGCGGAGGAGCATCGCTGGGCGGCGCGGTCGGTGCTGGACGCGCTGGCGCCCGTCGTCGACCTCGCCGACGACGACCCCGCGCCCACCGTCCTGACCCTGCCGAACGTGCACCACCTGGCCACGTCCGTGCGCGGCCGGCTGCGGGACGGGCGGGGGACCGTGCTGGACGTGGTGGCCGCGCTGCATCCGACGGCGGCCGTCGGCGGGACCCCCACGCCGGACGCGGTGAGGGTGATCGCGGAGGTCGAGCCCGTGGACCGCGGCCGCTATGCGGGCCCGGTCGGGTGGCTCGACCAGGACGGCGACGGCGAGATCGCCCTGGCGCTGCGCTGTGGCCAGCAGGTGCCCGGCGGGGTGCGGCTGCAGGCCGGGGGCGGGATGGTCCCGGGAGCGGTGCCCGAGGAGGAGGTCACGGAGATCCGGGCCAAGTTCCTGCCGATGCGCCGAGCGCTGGGCGTCGCCGCGGACTGAGGCCTCCCGTGCCGTGCCCCCCCGTTCGCGTCACCCACGCTTTCGTGTAGGAAACGGCGGCGTGTCGCGGTGCTTTTGTGTGAGAAACGGCGCCGCACCTCGGAGTCGCGTGGGCGTCGATGGAACGGCGCCCCGGAGCGTTCACGCCGTTTCCCGAACGAAAGCGTTCTGGCACCCGCCGTTTCCCGAACGAAAGCGTCCGGGGAGGCGAGAAGACCCGCCGGCCACGGCCCCTCGCGGGGCGGGCCGACGGGTCTTCGCGTCGGTGTGGGGGATCAGGCGGCGACGGCCATGGCCTCGTGGGCCGGCGTCGTGGCCTGGAGGCGGCGGGTGGCCTCGCGCTCGGCGAGGGCCGGCAGGAAGGTGGTGATGCGGGCGCCGCGCTTGAGGTCGGCGACGACCTCGCGGACGACCGAGCGGACGGTCTCGGCGGTGACGGTGCCCTCGAAGCGGCGGAGGAGGGTCTCCTCGACGCGCTGGAGCACGTGGCGCTGCATGAGGGGGCTCGGGGCGGTGGGCAGGTGGTGGCTGGTCGTGTTGATGCTCACGGTGAGCACCTCCTTCGGTTGCCGGACCACGAGTCCGGCGGATCGTCGCGGCGGGGCCGCGGGTGATGAGTTCGGTGGAGTCCCGACCTCGCGTTCCGTAAACGCTAGGTGAACTGCTTGTGAACAAGTTTACAGATTTCCTCCCAGAGTGCAACTCCGTGTTCACCAACGTGACCTGAGGCACTCCGCCACACATGCCTGGATGGCGCAAAATCAGCGCAATCATGCGGTTTTCGGATCGAGGTGCCACGAGCGGCAGGCGAACAGCAAGATGAACAGAAGGTGAACGGCACCGTTCATCTTGGCTCCCTGCCCCTCCGCCCGGTCCGGTGCGAGGCTGGGACCATGCGCCCCGACCGCCACTCCGCCCCGACCTCCGCGGCCGCCCTCGCCCGCGAGGCCGTGATCCTCGCCGGTGCCGGTGCGGCGATCCTGCTCCAGGTGGCGCACCGGCCGGTGGGGGCCGGCGTCGCCGTCCACTCCCGGTTCACCGAGGACCCGATGCGCCGGCTCCGCCACACGCTCGCCTACATCTACGCGGTCACCCTCCCCGAGGCCGCGCCGTTGCGCGACGCGGTCGTCGACCGGGTGCGGGCGGCGCACCGCCCGGTCCGCGGGCTCGACGCCGGAGGCCACCCCTACGACGCCGCCGACCCGGACGCCCAGCTCTGGGTGGCCGCCACCCTCTATGCGATGGGGGAGCAGGTGCGCCGCCGGATGTGGGGCGCCCTCGACGCCGAGGACGCCGACCGCCTCTACCGCGGGTACGCCCCGCTCGCCACGAGCCTCGAGGTCCCCGCCTCCGCCTGGCCGGTCGACCGCGCAGCGTTTGCGGACTACTGGGACGACCGGGTGGCCCGGCTCGAGGTCACGGACGACGCGCGGCGGGTCGCCGCCGACCTGTTCTCCGGCCAGGGCGTCCCCGCGCCGCTGCGGGCGGCTATGCCCCTGGCCCGGTTCGTCACCGCCGGTCTCCTCCCAGGCCGCGTGCGCGCCGGCCTCGGCTGGTCCTGGACTGGGCGGGACTCCGTCCGGGAGGCACGCCTCTGGGGGCTGGCGCGCACCCTGTACCGGCCGCTGCCGGCGACGGTGCGCGGCGTCGTCGTCCGCTGGGTCCTGCGGGGGCTGCCCCGGATGCCGGAGCTGGGCGACGCCGTCGCCGTGAGAGCGACCCGCCGCGATGTCCGCTCCGTCTGGGAGAATGGTGGCGATGTCTGACTACCAGCCCCGCCGCCCCGGATCGAAGTCCACCCCGAACCGCCAGAGGGACCGCGCCGGAAAGCCGGCCCTCGGCCGCCCCGAGCGCGGCCTGATCGACGAGTCCGAGGCGCGCCAGCTCGCCGAGGACCGGGAGCGCATGCGCCGCGCCGGCGTCGGCCACCAGCTCTCCGCGCCCAAGCGCCGCGAGGCCGCCACCGCCGAGCGGCCCCAGGTGATGCCGAAGACCGAGGGCTGGACCCAGCCGATGGGCCCGGACGGCCGACCGCAGCTGCAGTTCAAGCAGCCGCGCGTCTCCCAACCGCCCACCCACCTGGCCGACCTCACGCTGAAGGAGCGGCAGGAGAAGGCCAAGGAGATCGGGCTGCCCGCGTTCCGTGCCAAGCAGCTCTCGGTGCACTACTTCGAGCACTACACCACCGATCCGGAGCAGATGACGGACCTGCCCAAGGACAAGCGGGAGGCGATCGCGGAGGCGTTCTTCCCGCCGCTGCTCACCGAGGTCCGGCGCATGGAGACCGACCGCGGGGACACCGTCAAATTCCTGTGGCGGCTGTTCGACGGCGCGCTCGTGGAGTCCGTGCTGATGCGGTACCCCGGTCGCGTGACGCTGTGCGTGTCCAGCCAGGCCGGCTGCGGCATGAACTGCCCGTTCTGCGCCACGGGCCAGGCCGGGCTGACCCGCAACATGTCCACGGCGGAGATCGTGGAGCAGATCGTGCTGGCCAACCAGGTGATCGCCCAGGGCGGGCTGGGCGGCAAGCGCAAGGACGGCGGGCACGACGCCGACCGCGTCACCAACGTCGTGTTCATGGGCATGGGCGAGCCCCTGGCCAACTACAAGCGCGTGATGGCCGCCGTGCACCGCATGGTGGACCCCTCGCCCGAGGGCCTGGGGATGTCCGCGCGGAACATCACGCTGTCCACCGTGGGCCTGGTGCCGGCCATCCGAAAGCTGGCCGAGGAGGGCGTGCCGCTGACGTTCGCGCTGTCCCTGCACGCGCCGGACGACGAGCTGCGCGACGAGCTGATCCCGGTGAACTCGCGCTGGAAGGCAGACGAGGCGATCGACGCCGCGTACGACTACTTCGTGGCCACCGGCCGCCGGGTGTCCATCGAGTACGCGCTCATCAAGGACATGAACGACCACGCGTGGCGTGCCGACCTGCTGGCCAAGAAGCTCAACGCCCGTGGCAAGGGCTGGGTGCACGTGAACCCGATCCCGCTGAACCCGACGCCGGGCTCCATCTGGACCGCCTCGGAGAAGGACGTGACGCGCGAGTTCGTGGACCGGCTCAACGCCGCCGGCATCCCCACCACCCTGCGCGACACCCGTGGCAAGGAGATCGACGGCGCGTGCGGCCAGCTGGCGGCCGAGGACGTGGACTGACGTCCCGAGGCCCCGCGCGCGGCGCTCACCGGCCCCTCCGCGGGCGAGTCGCGAGGCCGGCGTCGGGAGGCGCCGTCAGAAGCGGACGGTCTCGCTGTCGCCCGGGTGGGCCTCGCCGCCGGTGACCTTGGCCTTCACCATCTCGACGGCGGTGGCCACCGCGCCCGGGGACTCCCAGAACTGGGCGGTGTTCACGTCCACGCGCACGAGCACGATCTGCGGATCCTCGGGGCTCGAGCCCTCACCGAAGAACGCCTCGGTGGCGGAGTTCCAGAACTCCTTCTTGCGGGCGTCGTCGCGGACGAGCTGACCGTGGCCCGCGAGGGAGGCCCAGAAGTCCTTGTCCTGGACGGCGACGTTGACCGGGCGCTGCGGGGCGTCCGCGGCGACGTCGGAGGTGGAGCGCGTCATGAACCAGAGCGTGCCGCCGTCCTCGGCCTGCTGCAGGCCCATCGGGCGGGTGACGAGCGTGCCGTCCGCCTCGGCGGTGGTCAGCATGCAGACGTGCACCTTCGCGAGCTTCTCGAGCAGATGGGTGCGGGGATCCTGGGTGCCCATGGCGTGACTCCTTCGTCGTCGGGTGCCGGCGCCCTGATGTGGCCACCGGCTCGTACCACCGACCCTAGGTGTAGGAGGGCATGACGTTGTTGACTCGGGTCGGTGCCAGTGAGGCCGGCGGGGCGTCTCCGCAGGAGGTATGAGGCCGATGGTAGTTGTAGTGGTTCACCCACACCGCCAGGGCCTCACGCCGAGCTTGCTCTGAGGAGTACGGGCGGGCGTAGAGGACCTCATCGACCATCAGCCGGTTGTAGCGTTCGACCTTCCCGTTATGGCGCGGGGTGTAGGGTCGGATCCGGTGATGCCGGCCCCCGAGCGAGACCACCTTCGCGGTGAAGTCCGCAGCCCGATAGTTGTTCCCGTTGTCCGTGATCACCCGGTCCACGGTGATGCCG